>NZ_FRAX01000001.1:0-300000 GCF_900142465.1 Fibrobacter sp. UWH6 | reverse complement strand
TGTGAGCCTGTTCCATGACCAGCTGCTGCTTGTAAACCTGATCCTGATCAGCGTTGCCCTTACGGACATCGCAGAGGGTGTTGTAGTAGCGGCGGATGATTTCCTGCTTGGCGGCTTCGCTAACAGCGTCATCATCGATGATGCAGTTACCAGCCATGTTCACGCCCATGTCAGTGGGGCTCTTGTACGGAGATTCACCAAGGATGCGAGTGAACAGAGCGTTCAGAACCGGGAACACTTCAACATCACGGTTATAGTTGATGGTGGTCTTGCCGTAAGCTTCCAGATGGAACGGGTCAATCATGTTCACATCGTTCAAGTCTGCGGTAGCAGCTTCGTAAGCCAAGTTCACCGGGTGCTTCAGAGGAATGTTCCAGATGGGGAACGTTTCGAACTTTGCGTAACCGGCCTTGACGCCGCGGGTATTTTCGTGATAAATCTGGGAGAGGCAAACAGCCATCTTTCCACTTCCCGGACCCGGGGCGGTCACCACCACAAGTTCGCGGGTTGTTTCAACAAACTGGTTCTTGCCGTAGCCGTCATCGCTCACTACCAGAGGAATGTTGTTGGGGTAACCAGCGATGGGATAATGGCGGTAAACCTTCAGACCTAGACCTTCCAACTTCTTCTGGTAAGCCAGGGCGCTAGGCTGGTCCTGCCAGCGAGTCAGCACCACGCTGCTCACATAGAGACCGTAACCGCGGAAGGCGTCGATCAGACGGAGAACGTCCTGATCGTAGGTAATGCCGAGGTCGCCACGGACCTTATTCTTTTCGATATCGTTGGCATTGACGGCGATAATAACTTCGGCCTTGTCCTTCAGCTTTTCGAGCATGCGGATCTTGGAATCTGGGGCGAAGCCAGGCAGTACACGGCTTGCGTGGTGGTCATCAAAGAGCTTTCCGCCAAATTCAAGGTAAAGCTTTCCACCGAACTTTGCAATACGTTCGGCAATCTTCTCGGACTGCGTTCTCAAGTACGCGTCGTTATCAAATCCAACTTTGAACATATATGCTCCACATGCATAAAATTTATCGGGTCAAAAATAAAAAATTGGAGCCGTCTCCCCTAGGGTTGTAATCTAAAAAAAAGACGCAATTCACAAGGAATTGCGCCTTTAAGGTCAGACATTTTACATAGAATGAAATAATTATTTCTTATTCCCCACGGTCATCAATCCACCACCATGGTGGCAGATCCATAGGCCTTGACAGGGCGACCATTTTCATCAAATTCCGTGGTATAACGGACATGGAACGGGATCCTCTTTTCGGTCAACGGAATGATGCCTTCCACACTAGCGAGGCCAGCGTCAATCTTTCGATGCCATTCACGGTACATATCCGCAAAATCCGCAGGGAAAAATCCATTTTCAATAACAGGCTCCGGATAATTACGAACCAAGGGAGGCAAGCCAAGGTCACGCTGACAGCGGAAACAGGGGCGCATTTCCTTGGTAGCCACAGAGTACTCCCAGAAATAAATATTAGCCTGTTCACTGGCGGCCTTAAAGCGACGCTCTGCAGCCTGCATCTGGAGCAGCATATTCTTTTCGACTGTAATGTTTCTTATCGTCACAAAGAAGAGACGGCTAACCTTGCTCACGCCAATCAACTGAATGCAGCTACGCACGCAAAGCCGTTCAAAGCCGCAGCAGGCCGAGCGCACATTTCTCCAGGTTTCACATTCCTGTTCCTCTCTCTTTTCTGCCGCCTTTTCCAGACACTCCATATAGATCTTCATGTTAGAAGCATCCATCGTCTTGACCGGATTCGAGTTCACCAAGTCTTTTTCAGACAAGTTCATACCCATTTCGCGAAGGAACTTAGGATTCACCCGGAGAACTTCCAGAGAATCGCCACGCTGTTCAAGAATAGCGGCGGCTCCCACAAAGTTGCTGAAAATCAAGGTTTCAAGAGAATCAGGATCCCAGAATTTACCCGCATCCAGGACACTGTTCAAATTCATCTGCGGTACAATGGAGCCCACAGAATTGCCATTCAAAAGTTTCTCATATTCAGAGATAGGAACAGGCTTGGAGTACAGAAAACCTTGTACGTAATCGCAACCGACACTCTTCAAGAAATCGGCCTGTTCAACGGTTTCAACACCTTCGGCAATTACAGGAAGCTGCAGCCACTTGGCCATACGCACAATGGAGCTCAGGATCGTTCCGCCGCGTTCGTTACCGATACTTCCCGCAATAAATTTCAGGTCCAACTTGAGAACGTCAAAATCAATATCCTTCAGCACATTCAGCGAAGAATACCCACTGCCAAAATCATCCATTTCGACAGTGTATCCCAGTCGATGCAATTTATCGATGGTATCAATGATAATCTGGGAGCCCGAAATTGCAGCCGTTTCTGTCAATTCCACATGAATGAGCTTTGTAGGAACATCATACTTGCAACGGAGGGCTTCCATTCTCTGGATGTAATCCTCCCGCAAGATATCATTTCGGGACATGTTCACCGAAATGCGAACTAAAGGCAAATTAGAATCTATGCTATGGCGAAGAAATCTGCAGACCCGTTCAAAGACATAGAGATCAATCTCGGGAATACGTCCCTGCTCTTCAAGAACAGGAATAAAATCAGCAGGAGAAATAAAACCGAACTTAGGAGACGCCCAACGAACGAGCGCTTCCGCACCAATCAGCATCCCAGTAGAATGGTTATACTGCGGCTGAAAATAAACTTGAAACTCCTCGCCGGCTATAGCCGAGTCCAGATTCTCCAAAATTTCTTTTGAACTGATCATAGCACTTAACCCAAAAAATTCCCTATGGTCTAAACTACAATAATCCCACCTAAAAAAAAATAGTGCACAAGGACTTTCTAAAGGTTCTTTATATTCCAATCAGGAATATACGTAACCAAAACGAAACAAAAAATCCCGCTAGGCAAAACCTAACGGGACATAAAATCGTTAACAAACGAATGTTGGTATTACACCACGCGGGTCATACCACTCATTCTGGCTCTCAGCCAAGCCCCGATTTCTTCAACCGGGTGCTTGCGGATGCTTGCATTGACCTTGATGAGTTCTTCGTTATCAACAGCGGTGGACTTGCCTTCGCCGAAGATAGCGCCGATATCTTCCTTAGTGACTTCCTTAGCCATGAAGTCCTTCAGCAGAGGCACGCACTTGTTAGCGAACAGGTAGCAGCCGTATTCTGCGGTGTCGGAGATAACGCGGTTCATTTCGAACAGCTTCTTACGAGCGATGAGGTTTGCAATGAGCGGAGTTTCGTGGAGAGATTCGTAGTATGCGCTCATGGGCTTGATGCCGACGGAGCACATGGTTTCGAATGCCAGTTCCACACCGGCCTTGATCATAGCGACCATGAGGACGCCGCGGTCGAAGTATTCCTGTTCGGAGATAGCCTTGTCGGTAGCTGCAACCTTTTCGAATTCCAGTTCGCCAGTAGCTGCACGCCATGCCAGGAGGTCCTTGTCACCAGCTTCCCAGTCGATCATCATGGTAGAGGAGAACTTACCGGAGATGATGTTGTCCTGGTGTTCCTGATAGAGGCCGCGCATGATGACCTTCATCTTTTCGGAGAGTTCGTTTGCACGAACCTTAGCCGGGTTGGAGAGACGGTCCATCATGTTGGTGATGCCACCGTGCTTCAGGGCTTCGGAAATGGTTTCCCAACCGTACTGGAGGAGCTTGGTTGCGTATGCCGGTTCAACACCGAATTCCTTGACCATCTTGTCGTAGCAGAGGATGGTACCGGTCTGGAGCATACCGCAGAGGATGGTCTGTTCGCCCATGAGGTCAGACTTCACTTCGGCGACGAAAGAGCTTTCGAGAACGCCCGGACGGTCAGCGTGGAGACCAGCGGCGTAAGCCTTAGCATAGTCCCAACCCTTACCTTCGGGGTCGTTTTCGGGGTGGACAGCGATCAAGCAGGGCATACCGAAACCGCGAACGTATTCAGAACGGACTTCGGAACCCGGACCCTTGGGAGCCACCATGATAACGGTGATGTCTTCACGGATCTGCTGGCCTTCTTCAACGATGTTGAAGCCATGGCTGTAGGAGAGAGCTGCGCCCTTCTTCATGAGCTTCATGACAGCGGGGATCACGTTGTGGTGCTGCTTATCCGGTGTGAGGTTGCAAACCAGGTCAGCAGTGGGGATCATTTCTTCGTAGGTACCGACGGCGAAACCGTTTTCGGTAGCGTTCTTCCAGGACTGACGCTTTTCAGCGATTGCTTCCGGACGGAGGGTGTAGGAAACATCGAGACCGCTATCACGCAGGTCGAGACCCTGATGGAGACCCTGAGCGCCGCAACCGACGAACACGATCTTCTTGCCCTTGAGGGCTTCTACACCGCGAGAAAATTCAGAAGAATCCATGAAACGGCAGTGACCGATTTCTTCCAGCTGACGACGCAGAGGAATGGAATTGAAGTAATTGATACCCATGATTATTTAACCTCTTTTGAGTAGTATTTAAAGTTTTTACGGGGGTAAATATAATAAAAGGCGAGTGATACGGCAAAATGCATTACGTTTTTTGGGCGTTCCAAGCCGATTCCTCTACTTTATTTTTTAAAATCTGCGTTCCCGGCCCGCATTCCCCATATTTTTTCCTATAAATGGGTGAAAGCAAAAAAGGACTGCATACAATATGGAAAACAAAGAGGAAATTCGGGAAATCAAGGTCCACGGAATCTATAGGCACTTCAAAAATCGTTTTTACATCGTAGAAGGGGTGGCCAAGCATTCCGAAACTCAGGAAGATTACGTCATTTACCGCAAACTTTACGGCGACAACGCCATGTGGATCCGCGAAAAGTCCATGTTTTTAAGCGAAGTGGACCACGAAAAATACCCGGAAGTCAAGCAGAAATACCGTTTCGAGTTGGTCGACCTCTCTGAAAAATCATTTTAACTTCAACAAACTTGCTTTTCTACAAATTATTAGATAGTTTTGGGAGTCAAGAGGACAAAAGATTATGGGAAAAACTTTACTTTGTATCGCAGTATTGGGATTAGCTCTTCTTTGCGGATGTAGCGAATCCAGTTCTTCAGCATCTGCCACTGGAACGCAAACTTGCGGTAGTGGCAAGGCTTCTGTCACCATGACCTGCGACTTCGACCTTTGCGAACAGTACGACGCCTACCGCAAGGAAGCCAACAACTCCTTGCTAATGCAGACAAGTCCGGACCTGTTCGCCGGCCGATTCATGGAACGAATGACCGCAGCCGGTTGCACCAACTAGGCTTTTCTAATTCTTATCCAGCACATGGCGCCGCCACTTGCCGCTCTTCCAGCGCAAGTAGAACAGGACTGGCGCCGTGCTATACACGCACACCACGATAATCCACGCATAATGGGGCGGCACTTTTATGATATAGGCCGCTACGTATAGGGCTATGGTGTTAAACCAGTTCATAACGGCACAGGCGCACATGACCCACACCGTGTCTCCAGCGCCGCGCAGGGCACCACAGTAAACTACCAGCAGTACTTCCACGAAGATATACAATGTTGCAAAACGCAGCATAAAGATCCCCATGGGACGGGCAGATTCGAATATGGCTATAGCCTCTGCAGAGGCGGTCACGTCGGGCCTAAACACGTCGGCCAGAACGCCTGGCAAGAATATCAAAAGGACAGCAATCAGCAGGGAATACCCCCACCCCACCTTTAGACCTGAATACGTAGAGCGGGAGGCCGCGGCAGCACTTTTTGCACCAACATAACGTCCGACCAAACTGGTAGACGCTACTTCCAGACCCATCAATGGCACATAGGCCACCATATCCCAGTTAAACATGATGGAGGCCGCAGTGGCCGCTTCGGCACCAAGGCCGTGGAACAGCAAAATCATCAGCTGGAACGCCGCCATATTCAGGAACATTTCTACGCCTGATGGCATGCCTCGTTTAAGCAGTTCCTTCACCTGAGCCAGATTAAATTTTAGGTTCGACCTTGTTCCGTAAAGCGAATGGTACCGCTTGCCAAAATAGACCACAAACAACATCACCGTCGAGACGATATTACCAATGACTGTACCATAGGCCGCTCCCGCCACACCTAGACGCGGACACGGGCCCACACCGAAAATCAGGAAATAGTTACAGACAATATTTACCAGCATACCCGCAAAGGCAGCCTTCATGATAATCTTCGTCTCACCGATTCCGCTAAAGAAACAAGGAGCCGCATTTCGAACCAGAGAAACAATTCCGCCAATCATCAAAATATTAAAGTACAGTTTCTGATAAGCCAGCTGGTCCGCCGCCAATCCCTGCTGTTCAAAAATCAGATGCCCCAGGGGGATCATCAAATAGAGAAAGGGCACGCAGGCAAGGGATAAATACACGGCCTGCATGAACACGCTGGCGCATTCCTGCTTCTTTCCGGCACCAAAACGCTGGGCAACCATTGCCGTCGTATAGCTGATCATACCCGTGAAAAAAGTGATCAGGACAAGATTCATGCCGCCCGCACCAAGGCTGGCGTTCATTTCGGCAGGACCCAACCGACTCAAGAAAAGACGGTCTACAAAGGTCATCAAGGTATCAAAGGACATGGAAAGCAGCATGGGCAACGCCACCACCAGCACATCCTTGATGTCGCCGTTCTTTCTGAACTTGATCTTTGGAGTTTTTTCGATATGTCCGGTAAATTCATCAATCATGAGACCGTCTCAAAGCAGGTGCACAATTTAGCAATAAACTTTTGAACCAACCATATTTTTTCTAAAAAATCAGATTTTACCCTCCCCCTCTCTCGTAATTCGTAACTCGTAATTCATCTCATAATTCATAACTCATAATTCATAATTACTATATTTGCCCCCACTATGTTTTCACAGTTGACTGATTCTCTAGAAAATACCCTCAAGAACCTGCGTGGCCAGGGCAAGCTTACCGAAGAAAACGTTGCGGAATCCCTTCGCGAAGTCCGCCGCGCCTTCCTGGAAGCCGACGTAAACTTTAACGTAACCCGCGACTTCGTGAAGGCCGTCAAGGAAAAGGCCCTCGGCAGCGAAGTGCTTACCTCCGTGACCCCGGGTCAGCAGATTGTGAAAATAATCCACGACGAACTTGTTGCCGTCATGGGTGGCGAAACTAAGGAAATCAACCTTTCCGCCCCCGCTCCCGTGGGCATCATGATGGTGGGCCTTCAGGGTTCCGGTAAGACCACCTTCGCAGGAAAGATCGCCCTGTGGATGCGAACCAAGAAGAAGCGTAAGCCTCTCCTGGTGGCAGCCGACGTATACCGCCCCGCCGCTATCAAGCAGCTGCAGGTGCTGGGCAAGTCCATCGGCATTCCCGTTTACGACGAAGGCCAGGGCAATCCCGTAGAAATTATCAAGCATGGTTACCAGTACGCCAAGGACAACGGCTTTGACCTGGTAATCTACGATACCGCAGGCCGTCTGCAGATCGACGAAGAACTGATGCAGGAACTGGAACAGGCCCAGGAAGCCGTCCACCCCGACGAAGTGCTCTTCGTTGCCGACGCCATGATCGGTCAGGAAGCCGTAAATGTCGCCGAAACCTTCTGGCAGCGACTGAAGTTCACCGGCGTCTGCCTTTCCAAGATGGATGGCGACACCCGCGGCGGTGCAGCCCTGTCCATCAAGAAGATGACCGGCGTACCTATCTGCTTTATCGGTGTCGGCGAAAAGCTCCCCGAAATCGAACTGTTCCATCCGGACCGTATGGCAAGCCGTATCCTCGGCATGGGCGACGTGGTCTCTCTCGTGGAAAAGGCACAGCAGGTCATCGACGAAAAGGACGCCAAGGACCTCAAGAAGAAGATCCTGAACAACACCTTCGACCTGAATGACTTCTTGAACCAGCTCCGCACCATCAAGAAGCTGGGCCGCCTCAAGGACATCCTGGGCATGATCCCCGGCCTGAACAAGCTGCCCATCGACCAGATTGACGAAAAGGAACTTGTCTACGTAGAAGCCGTCCTCAGTTCCATGACCCCCAAGGAACGCAAGAACCCCAGCATCCTCAACGGCAGCCGCAAGGACCGCGTGGCAAAGGGTTCCGGCACCGAAATCGGTCGCGTGAACGCCGTGCTCAAGCAGTACGAGACCATGAAGGAAATGTTCAAGAAGGTTGGCGAATTCGCCAAGAGACAGAACGGCGGCGCCCAGATCGGCTCCAACTACACTCCCCCCAAGGATAAGAACAAGAAGAAAAAAAAGCACTAAGGTGAGAGAAGCGAAAATGAGGTAACTCATTTTCATTTCCGAGCCGACGTTTTTGGGTCCGAAGGACCAAAAAACACTAATCTTTTTCTTTTAAAGTCTGACTATGTGAAAAGGAAGTCGCCTAGGGCGACTTCCTTTCTTCTCAACCACCAAACTTGGCTAAAGGCGAGTCTAATTAAACAAGGAAGATGTAGGAGCAGAAGCCCACTACGACCAATGCTCCCCAAATGGTTTCAACAATAGGAGCATACATCTTTACAGTTTTCTTTTCCATATCCAAAACCTCGTTTTAAAGTTTACCGCGGCACCACCCGCTTACACTTATAATTTACCCACTGGTGTGAGAATTTTCACACAGACAAATCCATGTCTTGTTGATAAAAAATCAACGAGTACTAACCGTTGGAATATTACACCGGGTAATATTACGCAATGGAAAATTCCAGCCTGGAACAATGGTTTTCGTCAGAAAAGCAAGGTCAAACCATAAAAAACATGCTGAAAACGCACAGAAAAACGTCTGAAAAGAATTCCTGCGGCTAGTCCGACAGCAAGGCGTTTTTCCCACACAAAAACCCAATTTTTGAGCGAATTTCGCCAATTACCAGCTTAAACGCCTCAAAATCATCTCCATCCAATAAATACTTTGTATGCAAAGAACGGATTTTTTTTCGTTGCCGTCCTTTACACACAAAAGCAATGTTACTATATTTGGCCAAAACAATTGAACAACCCCGTTTCGGCAGGTTCATCCCCGAGACAATATTTAAAGAGGTTAAAATGGCAACCGCTATCCGTCTTTCTCGCTTTGGTAAGCGTCACAACCCGATCTACCGCGTAGTCGTTATCGACAGCCGTAAGGCACGCGACGATAGCTTTATCGAACAGGTCGGTTTCTACAACCCCAACACCAAGACCCCCGAAATCAAGTTCGATCAGGAAAAGGCTCTCAAGTGGCTCTCCACTGGCGCTCAGCCCTCTGACACTGTTCGTAACCTGATGAAGCAGGCTGGTATCATGGAACTCTTCCACGAAATGAAGGCTGGCCGTTCCATCGAAGGTAAGGTTGCTGCTCCCAAGGCTGTTAAGGAAAAGAAGGCAAAGCTCGGTCCTAAGGCTCTCGCCAAGATCGAAGCTGAAAAGGCTGCCAAGGCTGCTGCCGAAGCTGAAGCCGCTGCCGCTGCTGAAGCACCCGCAGAAGCACCTGCAGAAGCTTAATTCAAGCATTTTGAAAGGGTCTCGTGCAGTGAACCTGCGCGAGGCTTTTTTAAACGGAATCGAAAGGTTCCAGCCCCTTTGCAATCACCTTCCATAAACAGTATCCGCTTTTTAGTTTACTGTAGTCAGATTCCCACCCACGTCTTTAATGTCTGAATCCGAAGCACAAGAAGAGTTCATCACCGTCTGCCAGCTCATGCGCACACATGGCGTAAAGGGCTATATCAAGGCGATGCCTCTGACTCACGACCTTACCCGTCACGAGAAGCTCAAGGATGTGATGCTAAAAAAGACCAATAGCGAACTGGTTAAACTGACGGTGGAAGATTCCAAGCTGGCAAACAACTTGTGGTTGCTGAAATTCAAGGGGTACGACACCCCCGAATCCATTACCCACTTTGTCAATGGCGACTTGATGATTCCTGAATCCGAGCGCATTCCCGCCCCCGAGGGCGAATATTACATTGACGACCTGGAAGGATTCCGTGTCAAACTGGAAGATGGCAGAGAAGTTGGCGAGGTCATTGAGGTTCAAGAACTCCCCACCGTCTATGCCTTTCAGATCAAGTTTGATCTGGAGTACCAGAAAGAGTTTTCCGCTCAACCCATTCTAGCCCCCTGGGTCGACGACTGTGTTGTAGAAGTCGACGAAGAGGACGAGAGCATTACCTGCGACGCAGACTACCTCAAGAGCATGTGTCCGGGGGAAAAATAGTCCAGTTATGAAAATTGACTGCATCACCATTTTTCCGGAAATGTTCACCCCCATGAAAACTTCTATCATGGGCAGGGCTCAGAATAAGGGGCTTATGGAATTCAATACAGTCTACCTGCGAGACTTCGCAATCAACGATTATGGTCAGGTAGACGACGTCCCCTACGGTGGCGAACCGGGCATGGTCATCCGACCGGAACCCCTGGCAAACGCAATCCGCAGTACAGGCGTCAAGGAAGACGGCGGCAAGGTCATTTACTTGACTGCAGACGGCGTTCCCTTTAACCACAAGATGGCCCAGGAACTTTCGAAAGAAAAGCACCTGGTCCTGATCTGCGGACACTACAAGGGAATCGACGACCGCATCCGCCAGTCCGAAGTGGATCTTGAAATTTCCATAGGCGACTTCGTTGTCAGTGGTGGTGAATTGCCCGCCATGCTGGTAACAGACGCAGTTGTCCGCCTGATTGACGGCGCACTGGGTAACAGAGAATCCGGAGACACCGATTCTTTCGCCCAGGGAGTCCTCGGCTGGCCGGTTTACACGCGTCCAGAAGTTTTTGAAGGGAAAAGAGTTCCAGATGTGCTTCTCTCGGGCCATCACAAGAACATAGCGGCTTGGAGGCGTCAAGAATCGTTAAAAAGAACGGAAGAAAGGCGCCCAGACATCTTTAAAAATCTCGAAAGAGATACTAAATTTGGCATCAAATAATTAACGAGGTACATTATGTCCCTGAATATCGAAGCAATCCAGAATGAAAACGTGAAGACCGACCTCCCGGCATTCCGCTCTGGCGACACCGTCACCGTGAACGTCAAGGTTATTGAAGGCACCAAGGAACGTATCCAGCCGTTCAAGGGCGTCATCATCCAGGTCAAGAACTCTGGTATCTCCAAGACCATTACCGTCCGCAAGATGTCCAACGGTGTTGCCGTTGAACGTATCTTCCCGGTCAACTCTCCCCGTATCGCTTCCATCCTTCTGGATCGCCCGGGTAAGGTTCGCCAGGCTCGCATTTACTACATGCGCGACCTCCGCGGTAAGGCTGCTCGTATCGACGAACGCCAGTAATCGCAAGGCGTATTTAAGGCGCGTATAGGCGGTTTTCTCCATGAATTCCAAGAAATCAGGAGATTCCCGACAGCAAATCATCCCGCCCACCCGTTTAAACGTGGAGGCGGGATTTGTTGTATATACTCCCAACGGACCCAATCAAGTTAGCGTTGCCGCAGGCTCTTCTGACGTAAACCCTAAAAAGGAACCCGAAAGGAGCATCGTCATCCTCAATGACGGGGAACTTATCGCAAGAGAGAAGGACAGCCCAGAAGACATCGTATTTACAATGCATCCAGGTGACCTCGTTGGCGTGGCCGCCCTTTTGGAGCGTGAACCGTTCAAATACGAAATCGCCGCCACCCAAAAGTCCGACATCACTCTAGTGAACGAAGAGTGTATGGAATCAGAACTAAAACGCCTTCCCCTATGGCTCCTTGCCGTAATCAAAAGTCTGTCAAGCAAGACTCGACGCCTTAAGCAGGCCGCCCAGCAGCCCCGCGTCGAAAACTCAATAAAGAGTCTCGCCCTATTCCTAAGCAAGAAAAAATCAAAAAGTTCCAACGGTCCTATTTTACACAACGTTGCAGAACTGATTCAGGAATTTTGCTGGATTACAAAATTAGACTTTACCACGGTCCAGCTAGACTTTAAGAGTCTCTTCCGTCGCCACCTCATTGAAATTTCCAAAAAAGAGGGAGTCGTCGTCTGCAAGATTATAGACGCCGAACTTTTGAGGATATTCGTAGACTTCCAGGAAGTAAGTGACGCAGGTCAGCCATTTGAGCCCTATAAACTGACTCTGTACCAGAAAAAGATGCTGGTTCTTCTTTCGGCCATGTCCGAAGACACCCTTATGGACAGCCCCGGCTGGCTTGCGTTCATCAGAAAGCACGACACCAACGCCGACGTTTCGGAATGGATCCGTCTGCAGAAGTTAGGCTGGTTCAAGCCTGCAGGCAATCAACAGTATAGCATCAATTTAGGGACGATTAAATACTACCTGAAGGCCCTGCGATACGAAACCAATGTTCGAGGAGTTCTATAATGATTCTGAACGCTGGCGAATATCTATGCACCGAAGGCGACAAGAACAATACCCTCTTCATTGTCAAGAGCGGCGAATTGGAAGGATCGTCTTCTAAAAAGCCCAAGATCCGGCTATACGGACCGGGTTCTATCATTGGCGAATTCAGCCTGTTGGAAGGAGCCGCAGCCAAGGAAACCCTCAAGGCAAAAACACAGTGTGAACTGCAGGTCATCAACCCTGCGGGACTGCAGGACGCCCTGGCCAAGGAACCCAGCTGGCTTATGTCCATCATCACCTTCCTGGCCAGCAGAACCCACATCGCCAAGAACAACCTTATAAAGAGCAATAAGGTAAAAGCTCTCCCCGCATTACTTTATCTACTAAGCTCCCGAGGTACTGTCACACCGGTGCAGGAAATCTGCGAAGAAGTCCACCAGCTTTTCAATATCGATGACGACGAAACAATGGGACTACTGCAGACTCTGCAGAGCATAGATGTCCTCAAGGTCTTAGGCGACGAAATTCGTATTGAGAGCCCTCGCGTCATTTCTCTGCTGTATAAGACCATCTGCTACCGAGCCATCCATAAGAAGGTTTCGCCTAGCATCCTATCCATGACCGAACAGATGGTTCTTACCGCAGTTACCAAGACGGTCCAGGAAAGCAGAGACCCGCTGAAAAACGGAACATTCACCGTACAGACCGAAACACTGATGTCTATCGCCAAGAAGTCACTTCATCTGACCTTGACCTTGCGGACCATACAGCCCTTGATTCAACGCGGTCTTCTCATTCCCTCTGCACAGGTAGCCTCCCCGAATTCCGATGACCCCCTGGAAAGCATCCAGTCCTTTAGAGGGGACTTCGAAAAGGTTCTGGATTTACTGGAACTCAACCGCATTTTCCCCATGCTAGACAAACATCTAGTTTCTTAGTTTACTATCTTTTCAATGAATAATTCAACCATCAAGGAAAGGTTTCAAAAATGAAAATTTCTGCTCTTCTCGTTACCCTCGCTTCCGTTGCCGCATTCGCACAAGACGCCGCTGCAGAACAGCAGCAGGGTGGTCTCGCCAGTTTCCTCCCCCTGATTCTTCTCTTCGTCGTAATGTGGCTGTTCTTCATCCGCCCCAAGAATAAGGAAATGAAGCAGATGGAAGCCATGCGCAAGGCTCTGAAGAAGGGTGACAAGGTTATGACCACTGCAGGTATCATCGGCGTCGTCACCAACATCGACGAAACCTCTACCACTGTTACCGTACGTACCGGTTCCACCACCCTTATCGACTTCGAAAAGGCTGCAATCATGCGCGTTCTGAACGCCGAAGCCAAGCCTGTCGAAAAGACCGAAGAAAAGAAGTAATCTATGGCATTGCTCTCTATTAGAACTTATGGCGATCCGGTGCTTCGCAAGAAGTGCACCCCCATCACCGAAATCACTCCGGAGCTGCGCCAGTTGGCAAAAGACATGCTGGAAACCATGTACAAGGCTCCCGGCTGTGGTCTTGCCGCACCGCAGGTCGGTCTGAACATCCGACTGGTGGTTATCGACACGTCCATTCCCGACGAAGAGGAACCCAACCCCTACATCATGTTCAACCCGGAATGGGAAGCCGAACCTGACGCAGAAATGGTGGACTATGACGAAGGTTGCCTCTCCGTTCCCGACATCTTCTGCAATGTGGTTCGCCCCAACAAGGTGTGTGTCCGCTTCTTCGACATCAATGGAGAAGCCCAGGAAATCCATAACTGCGACGGCCTTTTCGGACGCTGCATCCAGCACGAAGTGGATCACCTGAGTGGCGACCTGTTCGTAGACAAGATTTCTACAGCAGACCGCACCATGACCCAGTCCAAGCTGAAGAAGATGGCCAAGGACACCCAGGCAAAGCTCAAGGGCAAGCATTAAATAACAGAGGGTTTGTTGGCCAGACTGTTGACATCCCTCTGGTTTGCAGCCAGCCTGCTAAGTTCCGTTTATGCGGAACCGCAGGCTGTTTCTGTATCCGACGGTTTCGATCTGCCAGGAGATGTAGAAGAAACCGAAGTCATACGCTTTGTTCCCATCGAAGCCTCCAACACTGCGGAAGCCCAATTTTCTAGTTCAAGCCTCGCTGCCAACTCGGCAGGTAGTTCCGCAGCAAATTCTATCGCCAGCTCAGCCAACATGGTGGCCAGTTCAGCCAATGCCGTCAGCAGTTCCGCCAGCGTAGCAACAAGTTCCCCATTCGTCCCAATTTCCGCAATTTCCACCGAAGGAACAGATCCCCTTCAGGAGACCGCGGTAAAATTCGAAGAGCGCAAGGTTCCCCAGGATTTAGACCGCCCTCTCCGAGTCGGGGTGCTTATTGGAGCCAAGGAAGCCTACCTAAAATACGCCGACGAAATTATCAAAATTACCGCCAGCGGGAAAAGCATAAAACTTTCCAGCAAGGGCCAGTCCATGGAAATGGAATCCCGTGAATTCGGCAACGAAGACGGATCCTGCATCGCCTTTGCAGCAGATACCAAAAGTCTTCAGCGGGCATGCTATCCGGGTACAGTCCTTTTCAGGGCAAGCAACGGCAAGGTAGATGCTATCAACTCCGTAGACGTAGAAGATTACCTACGCGGCGTCATTCCCTACGAAATCGGCAAACTTGACAGCGGTCGCATCGAAGCCCTGAAGGCCCAAGCTGTCGCAGCCCGCACATACGCCTACAAGCATTACAATAGCCGCGAAGCCCAAGGGTTTGACGTCTATGCCGACACCAAGGACCAAGTCTATAAAGGACTAGAAGGCGCCACCCCCCTTACAGACGCCGCCGTCAAGGCCACCGCAGGCGTTACCATGATGTACAACGGAGAATTCATAATCGCCTATTACCATTCCACCTGCGGCGGAACCACAGAAACCCTAGCCACCTGGAATCGTCCAAACCTCCCCTACCTCCAGAGCAAGCCAGACCGTCGTAACGATGGCACCCCCTTCTGCAACGAATCCAGCTACATGAAATGGGAACGCCGTTTTGCAGACAAAGAAATCGCCGACCTAATCAAGCGCAATTTAACCGAATCAAAAGCCAAGCTATCCTCCGTCGCAACCAAAGATTTCAAGAAAGTCAAGGAAATCACGGTCAAGAACAAACTAAAAAGCGGTCGTATTCAGACCTTGGTTGTAAAAACCGACAAGGGCGACATCGAAGTTCTTACCGACAGAACCCGCTGGCTCTTTAAAAAGAACAACTCCATCCTCCCTTCATCATTCTTTACCATCAAGCAAAGCGGCAAGGAATGGATCCTCACAGGTACCGGCTTCGGCCACGGAGTCGGCATGTGTCAGATGGGAGTCCGCGCCCGTGCTCAGGCAGGACAATCCTACCAGGAAATCCTCACCCACTACTACCCGGGAATCACCCTTGAAAAATTCGACCGATAAACCAACCCTTTCCGTCATTAGCCAGGGATGTGCTGCAAATTTTGGAGAGGGCGAAAAAATCGCTCGACTTTTTGACAACGAATTTAACGTCACCTTTGGCCTCCCCAAAGAAGGCCTAGAACCAGCCGCATTTATCCTGAACGTATGCACGGTCAAGGGGAATTCAACGGCACTAAAATTACTGCGCGAGGCAAAAGCCATTGCACCCCAGGCAACTTTCTTTGTAACAGGCTGCGCCCCTAGGGATCTGCAGGAAGAGGTTCGCAAACTTTTTGAGGACGTCAGATTTACAAGCCTCAACAAATTAAGCAAAGAAAGAACATCCCAAGAAACACTTATCCTCAAGCCGGGAACCGTTCTTCGCGAATCCCCTCTCGTAGGTATCGTCAACATCGAAGAAGGCTGCCTAGACGCATGTGCCTACTGTTCCACCCGCCTAGTCAAAGGGCGACTGCGTAGCTTTTCTGCAGAATCTATCGTAGAGCAGGTACAGCGACTCGTTTCTGACGGTTGCATCGAAATACAGCTTACAGGCCAGGATTGCGGTTGCTACGGATTTGATTTTGCAGGGAACTCCCGCGCAGAATTTCCCGCCCAAAACCTGGCTGAACTGGTTCAGCAGATACTCGTCAAAGTTCCAGGCGATTACCGCATCCGCCTAGGCATGGGCAACCCGCGGCACATCAAAAGCTACCTGGAACCGCTCATGGAATGCTTCCAGGACGACCGTGTCTACAAATTCATCCACCTTCCCGTCCAGAGCGGATCCGAGCACGTTCTGCAGTTGATGAACCGCAAACATACCGCCAAGGATTACCTGGAGCTGGCAAACGAGTTCAACAAGCGATTCAGCTTGTTCACCCTCAGCACAGACCTTATTGTCGGCTTTCCCGGCGAATCGGACCAGGACTTCAAGGACACCTTAAACATCCTCCAGGAAACACACCCTACGGTCTGCAACATAACCCGCTTCGTCAGCCGCCCAGGTACGGTAGCAAGCCGTCTAGAGCCAATCGTGCCCGACACCGTTAAACACAGTCGATCTGCAGAACTGGCCGCCGCATTCCAGGCTATCGCTACAGAAAATAACGCCCGCTGGATTGGTCAGACAGAGCGTGTGACCGTAGAAAAAGCAGGCTATCGCCAAGGCACCATCATCGCCCGCAACGACGCCTACCGCCCAGTTGCTCTGAGCGAAGGTCTTCAACCAATAAAAACTGGCACCCGCCTACAAGTCAAAATAACGGCCGCCGAACCATTCGCCCTCATTGGTTCTATAGTTTAATTCCAACATTTTTGCATGTCTGCCAGAAGGCTTTTACGGAACTACCGGCTACGCCGGTAGTTTTCTCTATACAAAAAGCCTCGGCATTGAGCCGAGGCTTTTTAAACTTTGCTAACCGCTATTACTTATTCTTATGACGGCGGTAACCGAAACGATAAGTATCAGAGGTACGCTTGTAAGTGTTGGTCTTGATCTGACCAGCTTCGTCAGCATCGCCGCCCTTCACGCAGTACTTGTAGTCTTCCTGAATGAAGGTAACCTGGTAGATGTACGGGCCAGTTGCAATCATACGGCCGCTCTGAGAAACAGGATACATCTTGATAGTCATCCAGCCCAAGCCAGTAGAACCGTACAGCGGATATTCCTCGCCGCAGGCGCCAAGCTTAGCAGTTTCGCCACCCAGAGCCTTATGAATTTCGTCAGCACTCATACGCTTCTGGTACTGGCTAACAAAATGGCCCATATGGTCGAACACGCGAACGTTAAGGCGGAACGGACCAGAAACCGGATAAGAAATACTTGTGCAGCTTTCAACACCAGATTCATCGCTGAAGCACATAGAAGATGCGCTTGCCTTACCACCGACGTAAGCCACAGAACCGGCACCAACAGTACCATTAGCACCAGCCTTAGAGAAGGAGCTCTTATCTTCGTTGGACAGCACCAGCGGGTTACCATTACCAGCAGAAGTGGGGATAGAGGTAATGATCAAGTCAGCGGTAAAGTCAGCAGGCAATTCACCACTGTTGTTCTTGGCAACTTCGGTCAATACAGCAGCCTGCTTATCAAATTCAGGACGGTCAATATTCTTGTCAAGAACGAAGGTTTCGACGTTGGGGTTACCCACGAACTGAGTAACAGACCAATCGCTAGGAGTATCCGGGAAACCAATCACCTTCTTTCCAGAAGAAGACTTGATATCGAAACCAGCGGCGTCCATCTTCTTGGTCCAGGAAATCATCTGATTCCAAGCATCAAGACCCACAGTAGACACATAAGCAGCCTTCAGTTCTTCGTCGTTGGCAATTTCGTTTTCAGGATCGCGGAAATTGAATGCAATCTTGTCGTTACCGGAAATGCCAGAAGTCATAACATTACCATCAGCATCGACCAAGATACCTTCCATATCGTACTGAATACCAGAAGAACCAAGGTTAATACCATCAGAAATAGAGGTAATGTAGTAGCCATAAACCTTAGTAGAAGAAGCACCGGTAGAATCATAGACCGTTCTCATCACCAGCAAGACCGGAGCGGTGCCTGTTGCGGCAGCGTTTCTGATGTTAATCAAGGAGGATTCATCCAGAGTAGTATTCAGGGTCACGCTGACAGTCTGCTTACCAGTACTGTCGGTAGTCACCACAGACTTACTTACAGAGGGCTGACCATAGCGAGACGGAGCGAGTTCAGAAAGAGAACTGCGGATACGGAGGTTAGAACCATCGGTCTGACGGTCAGCATAGAAGAAGTGGATATGATGCCAGGAGCCATCCTTCCAGGTACCATCAGCATCAAGCTTGATAGAGCAGGAGTCAGC
Source organism: Fibrobacter sp. UWH6 (assembly GCF_900142465.1). Taxonomy (NCBI): domain Bacteria; kingdom Pseudomonadati; phylum Fibrobacterota; class Fibrobacteria; order Fibrobacterales; family Fibrobacteraceae; genus Fibrobacter; species Fibrobacter sp. UWH6. The sequence goes on along the minus strand of NZ_FRAX01000001.1, from coordinate 281,549 downwards.
CTGTTCCAGAGGATCGCCCGGCCAGCAACCATGAGCAAAGCCACCTAAACCGGCGACACCAAACTTCTGACCAGAAAGGTAGTCCATGTCAGCCTTACCAGCTGCAGCCAAGTGAGTACCACCCAGGTCAACCACCAGAACGCCGTCCACGTAAATCCACATGTCATCGTCACCAGTGAATTCGAACACTTCACCAGCACCCTTCTTGTACTTAAATGCGGCGTAACCCATCATGGTAAAGCCATAGTTGCGCAGGTGACGCAGGCCAATTTCAGAAGTGGCAGCAGCCTGATATGCGGCAGCACCAACCTTGGGACCACCATTACGCTTCCAGGCATTGCAAAGTTCTGCAGTATTCGAACCCTTAAAGTCGGTCTGGTCCTTTGCATATCGATATTCATAAGGCGGGCAGAAAATGGAAAGAGACTGTGCGCCGTACTGATTCGGATACTGGGGTTTGGGTCCCAGCCAGGTAAATTCGCCATCATCAGAAATGGAATCCAGCGGGAAGTAACCACCATTGTTCCAGTTCTTATCGATTTCAAAGTACTTCGGATCACTAGGATCCTGATCCAGGATCAAGGTGGTATTGGTACGCAGGTTGACATTATCTACATCCGCATACCACTGGCTGAAATACTGGTTATCACACCCTTCACGCTTAGCGGAAATTATGGGAGAATACATGTCCAGACCGCCGTTAGGATCGTTGGGATCCTGAACGAACTGCAGGTTTCGTTCAACAAGGCCCGGAGTCACGTACACAATCTGTGACCAGGAGTGACCCTTACAGACCTTACCTGCGGTACACTCCTTTTTGCTGTCGGCCATATTGGCGGCCCAAGTCGAAGAAGCGTCGGAGCACAATTCAGACACAAGACCACGCATAGTCTTTAGGCTAAGGGGATTCAGCTTAGCATCGTAAGAGCAATCCTTGAATTCACCGTACCAGGCATAACCCTGGTTTGTAACTCTAGAAATAGCGGTAATATAGTCGGGAACCGTAGAAACGGCACCGGACTTGGTCATCACGGAACCATCGGCGTTAGCCTTGGGATAGCCTTCGGTACCTACGGGGAGACCGTAATCAGGAGTCTGGGTATTACCGCAACCATATTTACCATAGTTAGATCGACGACCAGTCCACGTCGGATCCGTGCTGTATGTAGCCAACCAGGAACTCGGCTTAGCATCATCCTTGCCAGAAAAGATGCTGTAATAAGCTTCTTCCTGGAAGTTTTCAAAGTCGGGATGACCCACGTCAAAGTCGCGGACAACAATATCCAGTTCTCTCTGGTTATCTTCAACAACCGCAAAGGACGAAACCACCCCAGCGAGTCCAAACATCATCGCGGTAAGAGATATCCGTTTAAAACGATCCAATTTCATATAGTCCAATCTCCACCTGTGCACAGGTTATGAATATTCAACGCTAAATATACACCATTTTAGACTATATATTAAAAACGAAAATTGAAAAATATCTGTAAAAAAGCAATAAGGAACGTTCAAAGCCATAAAAACACACCTTTTTTCGCCCACAGCAGGAACTTTCGTTTCAAAAAAGGCATTTTCCCCCTTCATTTTTCTAAAATAGCACCCATTATGTCATTTACCATTATTTTACCCATCATAACCGCACTAATTCTATTGAGAATTTTTTGGCTTCGCGTCAAGGCAGCTAACGCACATAACGAAAATTTCAAAAAGTTGCCTTCTAAAGATCAGCTAGCCGTGCTAAAGGAATGCCTCCTGAACAATCCGTCAGAATCAAATCTGCGTAATCTTGGGAATTTTCTGAAAAAAAACGGTCTAGACCAAGATGTGGAGTCTTACCGTCCCTTCCTAAAAAAGCAGCTGGAATTACGAAATAAGGCAAACGCCCTGGAAGAAGACAACCAACTGTTCGAGCAAGAAGCGGACTGGCTAGACCAGATAACGCCCCCGGAATTCAGCGAAGCCGACCAAGAACGGCAGAACGGCAACAAGGAAGCACACATCTGCCTTTGGCTAGAAGGAATCAACCGGCTCTATTCCGACAAGGCAATCCAGGAACGCCTATCAAGCCTCATCCCCCACTACCCTAAGGCGGAACTCCTGGCAAGGCAGTACACTGAATTAGCCGAATTGAGAGACAACAGCGCCGCAGATGACGCCTCCCTAGAAAAGATCCGCAAGGCTAAGGACGCCTGGATTCAGGAATTATTAAATTACGAACCGTAAAAAATTTGCACCATATAAGAAGAAGGCTCGCCGAAGCGAGCCTTCTTCTTATATCTATCGGATTCTCTAAATATTAGAACCAGCGCCAGGTCAGACCGAAGAGCACCATGTTCTTAACCTGAGCATCTTCATCCTGATCCAGGTCGTAAGCCATATCGAAGCCAACCTGCAGTTCGATCAGCGGGGCAATCAGAACAGTCAGCAAGTTTTCCCAACGACCGTCAATTGCGTTGACACCTTCAAAGTTGGTGAATGCCCACAGACGGCTCTTGAAGCTAACCACATCAGAAAAGCCGTACTTGAATTCAGTAACGGATTCCAGACCCGGTTCATCCTTCACGGTCTTAAGATGGTCGCGTTCGCCACGAGCAATCTTTTCGGCACCGTGTTCATCAGCGTAGCCGTAGCCGTTAGAAATGGTCATGCGGTTTGCAAAACCGAGACGCTGGCTAAACATATCATTGGGGATATAGGCAAGACCGGCAACCTGAGTTTCGTAAGCAGGGTCCATAAAGCTGGAGACAGCCTTCTTGACTTCGTTACCATCTTCATCTTCGCTATAGGTGTAGCCGGCAATCATCTGAGTTTCAAAACGGTTTCCGACGTAGGGCTTCAGCACTTCGGTCATGTTGAAGTCAAGCATGGATTCCCAGAAAAGACGGTCAGAGGACTTACGACGGCCCTGGCCATCGGTCCAAGTCTGTCCGAGATCGATATCCACCAGGTTACGCCAGTTGGCAACCTTCCACTTACCCTGCACGTCTGCATCAAAGGTCACCAACCAAGTGTAGTTGGAAGTACCATCCTGCTGCCAGTTGTGGAAGTTGTAATAGTTATACTTGACACCGGCAACAACATCAGCAGTCCAGTTTTCGGGCAGAGCGCCTTCGAACATGCCACCTTCTGCCATAGCAGGAGCAGCCAAAGCACATGCTGCAACGCAAGACATAAAGAAATTCTTCAACTTCATATGTTTTCCTTTTTTTTGAGCCTGGCATACGCCGCGGCGGTTAAGTTAACGAAAAGATAGAACTTTTATTTTTATTATAAACCCCATTTTTTTATATCAACGCCCTCATTTGTGCAAATAATCACGAGGTTTACTATAATTGTCAGTATGAATCTCCTCCCCAAAATGATAATACCTTTCGGATTAACCCTTTTGGGGGCGGTTCATTCAGGCGCTGCCGAAGCACCCAAACAGCCCTCCGATATAAAAATCGAAGTTGGGATCGGCACACGGAACCAGGCTCCATTGGTACTGGTCGCAGGCCTTGACTTCAGAAGCCTTGCCTTTAGAGTGCAGGGCATGGGCATGCATTACGGCGAAAATGATTTTTGGGCCAGCATCAGGGGAAGCCTCCTCTGGACTTGTTTTAGCGAACTCCCCTTCAAATTCGATGTCGGCATTGGCGCAGGCTACGAATACGCCGAAGCCCCCAACAAGATGCACCAGGCCATAAACAACGCCAACAAGAAAAAGTACGCGTACCCGTTCAACTACAAGGAAGAACTGGACATTTCCATGGAAATGTGGGTCCACATGTACGGTCTATATACACAAATCAGCGTGCCGTTTTACCAGTTCAAGGATCACGACGCCCCAAATGTACTGTGGGGCGTAGGCTTTACCTACACCCTTTAAATATAGACGAAGCCTCAAAAGGACAACGCAAACTTTTTGGAAATAAAAAAAGAGACTCCCAAAGGGAATCTCTCTTTTTTTCGTTGAGTTACCAGGATTCGAACCTAGACAAACAGAGTCAGAATCTGTTGTGCTACCGTTACACCATAACTCATCGTCGGTGAGCCAAAGTTAACTAATAAAATTAACCTTGGCAAGGGGTTTTATTCATTTTTTTCAGAAAAAATGCTGAGATTGATTGGACTATAGGTCATCCACTGTACCTGTTGGACACTTCCCTCGGGCAAAGACACCGCATTCTGGGTCACATAGTACATCATGGGGACCTCCATCTCACGCAATTTTGCCACGACCTTGGGGTCGCCGGAATAGAGAATCACATCCTGTACGCCCATAGGCAGATCCACTAGAGAAGCCTCATCGTAGCAAGTGACGTCGCGAACAAAATGGGATGTACCCTTAATACCCACAACAACGCTATTCAGCATGCAGTCACTAGACTGGGTCGTATCTTCGCGGTCAACAACCAGGGCAACACCATAAGACAGTCCCGACGGCTTGCTCAACGTGTCTACACCGACATCCAGCGTGTCCTTCAGATTCTTGACTTCACCAGCCATCACATAGCGGGACACGCCAACCTGGACCGGGAAGCCATCCATCATCAATCGATATTCAACTCTGAAGGAATCTTCGGGAACGGATTCCGGAACAGGCAACCACCAGCGGCCAAGGCTATCCGTCTTCGCATTTACAACAAATTCAACAGAATCACCTTCGACAAAGTCAAAGCCGTACAGATCCGTAATCAGCATGACTTCCACACTGTCACAAGGCTTGCCGCTCTTGCAAATAACGGTACCGCTAATACGGGATACGACCTTAGCGACTTCTTCCTCTTCCTTGATCAGGGAATCCACGTCAGACTTAATGCTCCAGATGAACGGTCCCTGTGTAACGGTATCTCCGGCAGCAACAGAGTCCTTCAGTTCCCAGCGGCGATAAATCAGGCTGTCCGCGACACCGGAATCCTGCAGCTTGGCAACAATCTCCGGGTCCCAGGGGAAGAACGACATCCAGCCAGTACCAGCGGGAATCATCAAGCTGAACGAATCGCCAGCAAATACGCTCTGGAAGAAGGGCGTTCCTGTCAGGCTAACAATAAAGTGGGAGCCAACCTTCACTGCAGAATCGGCTTCTTCATAAAGGAGAACGCCGTTAAACAAGGCGGCCTTTTCTAGCCTGATGGAATCGTAATCGTCAGACTTCGAAGTCGTATACGGCAGGTAGAAAATTTCAGATGCCAAGGAATCAAAAACAGCCAACTGGAAGGTGTCAGCCATTGCAACGGCAAAGGCGAACCGACCTGCAGAGTCCGTCACAGTATCCCTAGACTCGGGGATTTCATAAGAATCTGCCTCAGAGCTTGCCAACCTGGCCATCCTGACAGTAGCGTTCACGGCAACAGAGCCATCGGCACGATGGACCACGCCGGCCACTTCAGCTTCAGTTGTAGCAATGGTATTGCCCGTATCAGTCACAGTTCCTGCAGTACTGGAGTCACTGGAACAGGCACTCACGAAAGCGAGCCCGGCGACGCAAAACGCCACCAGCATCAAACAATTCAAAAAGCGAGTCCTCATGCATCCTCCTCATCAGGTTCCGGAGGCAAGGCAACCTTTTCCTTACTCAGCGGAAAGAACTGAATATTCATCTGGGCAATCATAGTCTCGCCTTCGTCGGAACGGACAATGTCGACAACTTCCTTGCGGAACAAGTCAATCTTGCTGATAATACGTTCCAGACCTTCGGCAGACACGCTCATTGTCATGCAAGATACATTTCTACGTTCGGTGCTGTAGTGATCCAGGGCATCTTTACCCAAATCAATCATCTGTTTCTGGAACTGATGAACGAACAGCGGAGCGATTTCGGACCCACTGAAGATGGCCTTGTTCACAGAACGATAGCAACCGGTAATATCCAATTCGATCAACTGCAGGTTCAACAGGAGCTGAATAGCCTGTTTTGCCTGCGGGAGCGTGATCTTCGGGTTCAGGAACAGCGCCAGTTCCTGAATATTCTTCTCGCCAATATTCAGCACGGAAAGGGCTTCGCGAACAGCCACATAATACCACTTGCTGTAGTATTCCTGCTGGTTCTTGGTCAAAGACTTGATGGCACTGGGCAACAGAGCAGACATCTGCTCGAAGATAGCCTGCTTGGATGCCGGAGTAGTAGCATGAGTAAAATCAACCATCAAGGTAAAATAGCGGCCTTCCTTCTCGTTCAGTCCCAGCGCCGCAATAAACTTCGGCAGCATCTGGGGCGTAAGAGACTTACGGCCACGAATCAGGTCTAGATAGAATCCAGAAGACGAATACCCCGCCTTCTTGGCAAAAGACCTATAGGAAAAATACCGCTGGACAGACTTCCGGTAGTCATAATAGTCCTGCAGGTACTTCCTGTAATTGTAATATGCATAAACGTTCATCAGCAGGAAATATAATTTTTTCGGACATTTTTGGGAACACCTTCTTTGTAAAAAGCACCCCCTTGACGATGTAAAAAAAGCCGCTTTACTACTAGTATCAGCCTAGAGAACACCTAGAGAACACTTTCGTGAACACCATGCATTTTTCCTATACCCACCTTAAAAAAATTAGCCTATATTTAGGGAACACCCAATCCCATCCCTCGGACTTCCGCTTCACTCCAAGCGGAAGTCCTTTTTTCTTTATAATTTTCCTTGTAAGATTCCATACGGGAACAGTCCACGTCCGTATACAGAACTTTATAAGTTACTTTTATTATTTCATCCTTATTTTTCTATCTTTGTATACATGAATTCGTTCAATCCATCATCTATAAAGGGCTTTTTCCTTAGAATATTACGACTTTTAGGTGCTCTCGCCCTCATTTACTGCAGCATGGTATTCTACCTTGCACTTACAGAACGCCAAATCGCATTTCCGCGGGCAATTACCCACAAAGAAGCCAACGCAGCGATTCAGGGCAAGGCAAAACAGATTTCCTGCACGCTGGAAGACGGCAACATTTTAAGCGGTTGGCAGCTCGGTTCGGATAACAAGTCCATTCTGCTCTATTTCCCCGACACAGATGAAGATGGGGCCCAATTTCTCGCCGAAGCGGGAGAAAATGCACAAAGCACGCTAGTCACATTCAATTATAGAGGCAGCGGAAACAACAAGGGAACCCCCTCCTCAGAGAATTTTCTAGATGACGCCAGGCAAATCACCGCTTGCGCAAGCCAAATTACCGGCAGGGCGCCTGAAATAGTCGCCGGAAGGGGAATCGGAGCTATTTTAGCCGCAGAACAACTTAAATACACAAAAAAAAGCAGTTTATTTTTAATTGACCCCATCAGCAGCATTGCCGACAAGATCAACGAAAAATACAGACTTCTTTATCCCAAATTTTTGATACGGACAAAAGTCGACATGCCCGACTTGAACGAAATAGCTATTCCAGAACAGGTTATTCTCATTCAGGATAGACAAAATAGGCAAGAAAGCAACTTGATTTTCGAAAAAGAACACCCCAATTTCAAAAAAATCAAGGCTCAAGGCAGTCCCTTAAGTAATAAATTAAACCAAGCCTTACAACATCTTACTGCCCAAACAAGGTAAAAAAAAGGCGTTTTTCCCCAGTTATCTATGTGATTTACCTTACATAATGTAGCCTTCACAACAAGCATTATTGTTTTTTTTCTTATAATCATTGCATTTAAGGTTTAAAAATTGTTAATTTACAAGCAAAACAACAAATAAAAGAGGTGTAATAATGGACGGAATTATTGTTAAAATGGACATTCGTGGCTTCATCCGCTTCCCGGCAGAAGCTATTCGAACCATGAAACTCGACAAAATGGCCAAGCAGACAACTGGTCCCCGTGGCGAAACAATCGATGTTGGCCCCTATGCAGATATCGAAGTTGACCCGGTAGGCAAGCGCGTGGCTATCACTCCCGTTAAGGAAGCAAAGGCTACTTCTTTCCGCTTCATTCTGGGTGTCAACGGTTCCAAGTCCAAGTTCCTGTATTTCAAGGGTGCCCTTAACGCCATCGGCGAAAAGATCGTAACTGGCCCCTACATCCTGGAAAAGGAAGGCAACAAGTACATCTTCACCAGCAAGAACGCCTCCTCCAAGAAGAAGGGCGAATGGAAGCTTATCGCATGCCGTAACTCTGTTGCAAACAAGACCATGCTCTCCATCGACTCCCGTGGAACCATCATTTTCGACCGCAACTCCAAGAATGCAGTCAACACGGCCGTAAACAAGACCATGGTTGCAGAATACGACAAGACCAAGAAGGTGTTCTCCCTGACTTTCAGCAAGGACAAGGGATTCATCAACGTTCGTACTATCGCTAGCCACGCAAACGCCTCCTTCATGGGAACTCTTTCTTCTCATGGAATCGCTCTCCCGAGACAGAGCTACCGCACCGAATGCAAGATCGAAGGCAAGGTCCTGTCCTTCAGCGTTGCCTCCCTGGTCGCAGAACAGAGAGCGGCAGCAAAGGCTAACAAGAAGTAAGCCTTAAGCGAGGGGATCGTCATGATAGATGTTCTTAAGGCATTTTATACCGTACACTATAACTTTGGAGCCATTTGCGTGCTCCTCGCGCTTCTTTGCATCTTTTTTCTCACGAAAAAGAACTTTAGAGGCGCACTTATAGCCCTCGCGGTTATTATCGCACTGAATGTTTTCATTTTCAAGAGGACCGACGGAAACGCCTGGACCATAACTATAGAGCTTCCCGAAGAAACCAACAGTTATGGATTTTCCAGCAAGCCCGATCCGATTGTGATGACTTTTTCAGCGCTCAAGAATTGGACTATCACCGACGCCAAGGGCGAAGTTCACCATTGGTGCTGGGTAGACGCTTACTGGGATAGCTTTGCTAGCATGGATCTCGTCGCCAAGATTTGGGGTTCAAACTCTAGCAAGAAGATGATGCATTCCACAGAGAGTCGCGCAGACGCCTTCAACGGGAACTAAGCCCCTACAAAAAATCCTTTAAAACTAACTCACCTGCTTCCATCTGGACGTAGGTGAGTTTTTTCATCCAGTCCCCGGCAGAAGCGACAACACCATTCTTAACAGGCCATACTCCCGCTATATGGTGATGCCCCAGAACGCAGTAGTCACAGCAGTTCTTTTTCATAGCGCCGCCGGCCCATTCCAGATACTCGTCCATATTGATGACTCTTGTTTCGCCAGCCTTGCGGCTACTACTGCCAACAAATCGAGCGAGACTCATCCCCCAATCCGGATGGATCAACTTAAAAAGTTTGCGGTTTAGCGGAAAATCAAGGATTTTTCGCATGACGCGATAACCCTTATCAGACTTGGCAACGCCATCGCCATGGCAACAGAGGACCCTTTTCCCCTGAACCTCAAGAATAACCTGCTTATGGACTTGAACGCCCAGCGTTTTGGGGAAGAAATCCTCATAGGCAAAATCATGATTTCCCTGAAGAAGATGAACTTCCACACCGGATTTCACCAATTCCCGAAGAGAAAAATACAGTTCAAAATGGTTTCGGCAAACGTAATCTCTATACTCAAACCAGAATTCAAACAGGTCGCCCGCAATGACCAAGTGAGAAATTTTACCGCGTAGCTGATTTAAAAACTGCACAAGTTTCTCTTCGCGATTAGCAACACAGAACGGAGTGTTCACACCCAGATGGGCATCAGATATAAAGACTACTGGTAAATCCATATCCGCAATTTAATAAAACAATAGGAACTCCCATACTTTTGTATCTTTACAAATGATGTTTTACACGAGAAGCAAAAGAAAAATCAGCGTTTTGATCGCTACGATACTGTTGGCCTTTTTATCGGGCTGTTCCGTAAATCTGCAACAAGGAAATCTAGAGAACATTCCCTTAACTCAGGAAAAGTTCAGTTTCTTTGGAAATATTCCCTTCGTTTATGGCGGAGACAGCCTGGAATTAAGCCAAGATTTGCTACGTGCTTACACGGCAGCGGCAACGCCAGAGGATTATCCAAGAAATTCGTGCCGAGGCAACGCCGAAATCATCGCATCAGTCAAGCAGGAATCGGCCCCGAGTTCATGGACTTTGGGAGCCGTGATTATCCCCTTTTGGCCAATCCTCCCTGTAGATGAAACCTTAAGCTTTACCCTCCGCGCCCGCATTTTCTGCAATGGCACTCTGGTCAAGCACGTTGAATTTTCGGAACAGGAACAGATCAAGGCCACCGTATACGGCCGCATGCGAAGCGACCTGATTAACAACGCCGCCAAGGAAATGCACCGCAAATTAATTCAGAGGCTCCGCTTCGAGTTACAGGGTTCCCGTCAAGCAGATTTAAATTCCGTACTCAGCTACAACACCTCATTATAAAGATTTTTACCATGGCTCATACACTATACATTGTCGCGACTCCCATCGGCAACATGGAAGACATCACCTATCGAGCAGTCCGTATTCTCAAGGAAGTTCCTCTGGTTCTGGCAGAAGATACCCGTCACAGCCGAATCCTGTTCGATGCCTACGGCATCAACACGACCATGGAACCTTATCACGATTTCAACAAGGAAAAGGTCACGCCCAAGTACGTTGAATTTCTAAAAAACGAGGGCGACATTGCGCTGATAAGCGACGCAGGAACCCCAGGCGTAGCCGACCCGGCATTTAACCTAGTTAGAGAATGTGTCCGTGAAGGAATCGACGTTCGAGCCATCCCCGGCCCCTGCGCCATGATTACCGCCCTGATCAGTAGCGGTATGCCTACCGACCATTTTGCATTCCAGTATTTCTCCCCTAAGAAGAGCGCCCAGCGCATCCACTTACTAGAAAAACTGAAGGATGAGGAAGCGACCCAGATTTTTTACGCCAGCCCCCACAACATCGACAAGTTCGTCGAAGAAATCAAGCTCGTATTCGGAGACATCAAGATCGCCCTCATGCGAGAATTGACCAAGAAGTTCGAGGAACATCTTATTGGGACGCCGACAGAAATTTCTGCCCACTTTAAAAGTCATCCGCCCAAAGGCGAATTCGTATTAGTTTTCAACCCTCAGGACAAGAGCGGTCTTTAACGAGTTTTTTCATGGAAAAGGTCAAACGATATATTTGCGAATTGCCGAAAGCCTACAAGATTTACGCTGCGGTAACCTTCATTGCTGAAATCATTATTTTTGCAGCAAGGGCTGACGAACCTGGACTCTACACCCAGAACATCCAGTGTATTCCCTTTATATTGGCACTTCCGTTTCTTTTTGTCAAAACAATCCGAAAGAACTTTACTCGTTGGATTTACACGTACAGCGTCCTATCCTTTTTAAATCTGGCCATAGACTACAATACTGCCAACTATAATGGAGCCGGCCATGCTGGTATCGTCCAGATCGCCATGACGTTCTGCCCAGTCGGCCTGTTCTGGCTAGTCAATTTTTTCCGCTGGAACATACGCAGAATCAAGGAACAGGATTCACGAACCGCCTTGATGCTATGTACTTTCTCCTGGGGACTTTATGCGTTCGCCTACCCACCCATGCCCCTTGGCCCGGCAGCGTTATTGCAGCTAGTTCCCTGGTTTATAGTCCTTAACCGTTACGGAAGGCAACAGGCCCTGTTCGCCACATTCTGGTCAGCCATCCTATACAATACAATCAACTACTACTGGATTTACAATGTAATGCATGTAGAAACAGCTCCGTCGGGATTGATATTGTTCGGACTGTTCCTACTCATCGCCTACTTCAGCATATACAACGTTCTTGCCGCGTACGTCTACACTCTAGCAGCAAAGGCCTCCATCAAAGGCCATCGTTTACTGCTCCCCCTTTTCCCCGTATTTTACGCAGGTCTTGAAATGACTCGTACCCGAGGGGATTTCAGTTTTCCATGGAGCCACCTAGGTTACACCTTCGGAAACCATCTGGAACTTCTGCAAATGCTCCCTTGGGTCGGCATCTTTGGTTACACGATCATGGTCGTTGCCTCCAACCAGGCCGTCGCCCATGCCTTGGCCAACTGCAAAAATCTCAAAAAGGCACTTCCCATTTTCTCGGTTCCCGCAGTCATTTTCATACTGCTTCTAATTCAGGGTTCAATTGTTCTTTCTTCAAAGGAAGCCCAACCTTTCAACAACGCTGATTCCCCCGAAAATCCATCAATTGCCCTGGTCCAGCCCAGTATCGCCCAAGGTGCCAAATGGAGCAAGGACCGTTTTGACTCCATCGTCAACAAGACAATCGGCATGGTAAACGACAGCGTGCGTGCGGGAGCAAACCTTATCGTCCTCGCAGAGACCGCCATTCCCGACCACATCAGAAGGCAGCCCGCAGTCATCCGACTCCTCAACAAGACGGCCACACTGAAAAACGCACAACTGATGACCGGAGCCCTAGATTATAAAAGAAACCCTCCTGGCAGCATTCGCAAGTTTGACATTTATAACGCCTCTTTCCTGTTCAGACCCGGCGAATCGGGATACAGCCGATATATCAAGAAGCATTTGGTACCTTTCAGCGAAAGAATCCCCTTTGACGATATATTCCCCATTTTGAATTATGTGGACCTGGGCGAAGGTGATTTTGTTCCTGGCAAGGAAACCCCCGTATACGGACCTTACGACTGGACTCCATACATTTGCTATGACGCCATTTTTGGTGATTTAATTCGAGAAGCCATCCGCAGCGGTTCCCGCCTTATGGTGAACATCACCAATGACGGTTGGTTCGGCAGAAGTACGGCCCCCTACCAGCACTTGAACCTGGTTCGCTACCGCGCCATAGAAAATGGAATGCCCGTAGCAAGATTGGCCAACAGCGGTGTTTCTGTATTCATCGACCAATATGGGCACTTCGATCTAAACACTAAACTTTTCACCGATGCCGTCATACAGAGAAAGGTACCTCTTAAAACAAGAGATACCTTATATAGCCACATCGGCGATCATGTAGAAACAGGCCTTTTAATATTCTTCCTGGCGTACTTGATTATCGCCCTGACATTAAACTGCCGTTGCTTTCGTAAAATTAAAGCATAAGCATCGGAGGCCAATGGCCGGCCTTGGGGCGTTCCTTAAATTCAGCATTGGGCAAGAATTCTTTCAAACCCAACGTCAAACTAGGTAAGACGGCCTGGTTCATACGTCCAAACAGGACCTTTGTTTCTCCGTTATCTTCAATTTTTGAATCAATTTTATTTCGCACAAGATAATTCAAGCCATCACCAAGTGCGTTTTTATCCATTTTCAAGGCGGCACTGAACCATTCATCCTGCCATTCGCCAAACTCATTTTCCAGGAACTCCATAAAAGCATTCAAGGTCGGTTCAGCAGCATTTCGAACCTGCCTGGCCATAAAAGTCAAAGTTTGATCGGTCCAGTTGCTTTCTTCATCACAAAAATCTGCATAAGGCGACAAAAGAATCCACTTCTGACCGCAAGGCTTATTCTTGGCATCCTTAAGCAAAGCCAAGGCGCCAAGCCCCCAAGCGACAACAGTTGTCGCCTCGGAAAGACCCTTTAGGCCATACATTCCGTCTAAACAGGAAACCATGTCTCCATACGAGACAAAGACGTGTTCAGCCTCCGGATTTGCACTGATAAGATCATCCTCCCACAGACTCAAATCCGAAGCCCAGTCGGGAAGCCAAAACCATTTTTCCATTATAGCATCCTCATGCAACGTCTTTATTAAACCATTAAACCTGTTTTAAATATATAGTGTTTTTAGGGAATGGTATACTTGTCATTAAAAAAACGCATTGTTCATTAAAAAAAGTTTACTTCCACTTTGACATATGCCAAATGATTGGGTAATTTTATTCATATGAACTTTGTAAATTACGCAATTGGATTTCTGGTACTTTTTGCATCGATTGCCGCAGCAGATAACGGCACGGTTTCTACACGTAAGAACGCAAATTCCGCATATAAGGAATTAGACGGCTCCTCAACCGCCAAGAAAAGCGGTGGAGAAATCAAGCATACAGATCGCTATTCCCAATATGAGGGAAAATACGCTCCCAAGGATCAACCCCAGAGTCAGCCCCAGGTCATAACATCCATTCCCGAAGATTTTCCACATCCGGTCATTATGGTCATTCCCGCCTTAAATTCTAAGGGGCTAAGCGGTCTTCAAGTTGTAACAAACAATCCCCTTGCCAGGGCGGCCATGGACGGAATTAACGAATACTTGACTCAACGTCGGTATGAAGTCAAGTATCTAGAAGGAAATGAAGCGCTAGATAAAGTCATCCAGGTACAGAACAGTCTGGCCAGTTCCGATGAGGATTTGGCCTACTTGGCCAGTCTCGTGCTCAATGCCGATGTCTACATCAAGTTTTCAGGCTCTGTAGACCGCCGTGGTATTGTTACCGTAGAATTGAACGCCTACGAGTCTTCAACGGCTAGACTTCTAGGAACCCAGAACTCCACAATCGACAGCCACGGCAGAATGGAGAAAATTGACCAGCAGGCAAATTTGAAAACTGCCGCGAAAAAAGCCATGCCCGGACTGGAATCCAAAATTTACGCCTACTGGGCCGATGACCTTCGAGAAGGCAATAAATACAAGGTCATCATGAACATCCGCGGCGATTACGACGACAGCCAAATTGAGGATGTTGAAGAGGACATTGTCCAGAACGTGAAAACCAAGTTCAAAAAGGCAAAAGTCAACACCATGACTGCCAAAACCATCGACATGGTTGTCTACAGCGACTCTGACGACGTAAACGACGTCTATAGCCAAATTCGCAAAGCCGTAAAATCAACCGCCTCCACAAAGAAGATCAACATCACCAAGAAGCTGATCATAATGGATGTTCTATGAAGACTCTTAAAATGGTAGCGCTGTGTACTATGCTTGTCGCCTACGCCCAGGCAGGCAAGATTATTACCTATACAGCCACTTCGCAGGAATCCCAGGAAGAGGCAAACAATGCCGCCATCGCAGGCGTTGCAAAGCAAATTTCTGCACAAGTCAAAGTCAATCAGACTTTAAACAAGGAAGAAATTACATCTGGAAAAGAGAGTTCCTTCAGCGAAAGTTTTCTCTCTAACAGCAAGGTTTCCAGCGACATCCAGGTTAAGGGAGTCGTTGTAAAAAAGGAACCTGCCGCCAAAGGTTTCAAGGCTACGGCGACACTGGACCTTGATGAATTCACCGCAGACATTCAATTCAAGATGAAATCTATCCAGTTAGACGTTACAAAACTGGAAGAAACGGCAAGGGACGCACTAAACAAGGGAAGGTTCGATAGTGCAATCGAGGCCATCGAAAAAGCAAAACCCCTTCCTGCGCAATACAATGTCCTGGTCAATGAACTGGGCAAGGTATACCCCATAAACGAAAGTCATCGTTTAAAGCATGACCTCCAGGGAATAAAATCAGACATCGTCCGTGAACTTTCCAAATTAAAATTTGAAGGTCCTAGTCAACCGCTACAACTGTCAAAACCTGAAATTTCGCCCCTTGAAGTAACGGTATCTAACGAAAAAGAATTCATCGAAGGTTTCACGCTCGTCGCAAAACAGGGGCGAACAGTTCTAGATGAAAGACGAACTCAAAAGGACGGAACCGCAAGATTCAACATAAAAAACATTGACATCGACAAAGGTCCCTTTGTCATTGTAATCGAGCCAAACCTGCCTGAAGATTACCTCACCGCATCTGGCTTACGCAAGAAAATTGAAATCGATTTCAAGGTTTCCCAGACCCGCTGCAACATAAATGTTCAATGTAAGGAAGACGCAACGATTTGCAGTGCCCTTGAAAAAGGGTTGGCAAAAAAATCAATTTTTATTGATTCCGATGCAAAATCACCCATTCTAAAATTAAACATTTCAACAAGTGCAGGAAAACCCATAGAATATGTTCCGGGAAAGTTCACAACACCTTATGACGTGAATCTGTCCCTAAAGGGAGACAATATTACTTTCCTTACATCGGGCCATGAAAACGGCAAACGAGAAATGGATGCCACTATTGCTGTCATAAAGAAGATCAACTTTACGCCGTTAAAGAAACAATTAGACGATTATTGTAAATAAGATAAAAAACACATTTAAACGCAAAAATACACCCTACATTTTTGAAAAAAAAAGTTCATGGTCTAACATCAGTCCATGAACTTTCTATTTTCAAACCAATGAGAAAGAAGAGTTCCGTTTCATCAATAGCAATGTGGGCGATACTTTTATGTATAGCCCTGGCCTCAACTGCTTTTGCGGGGATCGGCTTAAAAAACGGCAGCGATAAAGAACTGCCAGCCCGTCCTGTAAACAGCTATGTCTACGACGAAAATCGTTTAATGAGCGCACAGGAAGTGCAACAGTTCAATCTGATTGCAGAAGAATTATACAGGAAGGCCGGTGTAGGGTTAGCGGCCGCCCTTATGAACGACATTGGGAACAACGACTACAGGGACTTCGCAGTCCGTACGGCGCAGAACTGGGGCGTCGGTGGAAAATCCAATGAAGGAATTTTGATTTTCGTCGCCCAGAAGCAACGTCGACGTAGCGTGGAAGTCGGTTATGGAGCCGAAGGATACCTGCCTGACGCCCTTGCAGAAAGGTTGCAACAGGCAACACTAGTTCCTGCATTTAGGCAACAAAAATACGGAACGGGAATTTTAGCTCTAGCCTGGGAAATTGCACAAGTCATCGCAAAAGAAAAGAACATCCAGCTAAATATCGGCGAAAACCCAGTTCCCGAAGAAAGCGGAGTTCCTGCACGCATGGTGCTGTTCATCATGTTTGTCGCCTTTATGCTGATGATGGCCAAGTTTAGTGGAAGCCGCGGAAATGGTTGCCTCTGGTTTATGCTGGGCAATGCCATCGGTAACGCTAGCCGAAACAGCGGAAGCCGCGGTGGCTTTGGCGGAGGATTCGGCGGTCGAGGAGGCTTTGGTGGCGGCTTCGGCGGAGGAGGCTTTGGTGGCGGCGGTTCCGGCGGAAGCTGGTAATAATTTAGCGCGGCACAGGCAAAACGCCCCATATGATTTTTGCAATCCATAAATGGATATAACTTGAATTTTTAGATAGGCATTTGATATATGAAAAAGAACTTGAGCGTCATCGAACTACAGAATTCCGACTGGCCCCGCCTTCTGCAGGAAACTTTAGGCGACAACCTGATTTCGGCTTTCGCCCACGGCGACTGTCTGATGGAAGGTTTCAATTCCATGGAATCCCCCTGGACTATCAGCTTCATTCTGAGGGACAACTCCAGCGAAAAGATCGCCCCCCTGCAGAACCTGCTGAAAAAGGCCAAGAAAGAAAATATTGAATTCCGCTATTACTTCACCCTAAAGGAAATCCAGTCTTCAGAAGACGTCTTCCCGTTGGAATTTCTGCACATCGCCCATCGCAACGCAGTCATTGCCGGTGCAGCTCCCCTCCCCAATTACGAGCCCAACATGGAATGTCTGCGTCTGGAATGCGAACGCGAGTTGCGCGGTTTGCTAGTCCATCTGCGCAGGGCCTTTACCTACCTCAAGGAAGATCGCAACCCCCTGGGATTCTTCGTACGGGCAAGTTCCACCATGCTTCCTACCATGTACGGAGTATACTACCTGAACCACAGGGAATATCCCGAAAATCACCAGCAGATCTTTAACGACTACCCAGCCTTGCAGACTCCCATCAGCAGCAAAAACGAAAAACTGTTCCTGGACAGCGTGAATAGCTATATTAGTACCGTCACAGAAATAGTCAACCTCGTCGACACCATGGAGGTGGTATGAAAAAGGTAATTATCGGCACTCTCGTTTCCGTCATCTTGCTTGCAGCAATCATTGTTGGCAAGTCCGTTAGCGTCTATAACAATATTATCGCCTTGGACGAAGGCGTAAAGGCCCAGTGGGCTCAAGTCGAGAACACCTACCAGCGCCGTTTTGACCTGGTTCCCAATCTTGTGGCTACCGTGCAGGGTGAAGCCGACTTTGAAAAGAGCACCCTGACTGCCGTTGTGGATGCCCGCAGCCATATGGGCGGCGTCGTTAAAGTTGACGAAAACGTCCTGAACGACGAAGTGGCCATGAAGCGCTTTCAGGAAACCCAGGCTACCCTGGGCGGCGCCCTGCAGCGTTTGATGGCTGTCAGCGAAAACTATCCGAACTTGAAGAGCAACACCAGTTTCCAGGAACTGCGCGTGCAGCTTGAAGGTGCAGAAAACCGCATTGCCGTGGAACGTAAGCGTTACAACGAAGTGGTCATGCAGTACAACACCACCATCCGCATGTTCCCCAACAGTCTGATTGCCGGATTTGCAGGAGCCAGCCCCAAAGTGCAGTTCTCTGCAGACGCAGGCGCAAGCACCGCTCCTACAGTAAAGTTCGACACCAAGTAATTCGAGTTTTGCCCAATGAAATGTACCCGAATTTTAGGCACAACCCATCACGGCAGCTATAAGAAAGTCATCGACGTCCTCTTTACCAAGGAAGAACTGTCGATGCGAATGAATCGCAAGACCGCCAGGGACGGAGTAGAAATCGAAATTGAAGTTTATGAAGACCTGCAGGAAGGTGATATCATTGCCGAAAACGACTCCTACGCCTATGCGGTAAAGCTATACGTGCCTAAATTACCCAAAGAAAATCTGAATCCTGAAATAAGAGTCAAAAATTACCTCTAGCACAAAAACTCCCGCGGATTAAATCCATGAAGAGGCCTTTTTTGTAAATTGAGGTACAGGAGTTGTTTATGGAAAAGTCTTTTCAGAAAAACATTTTAGTCAAATGGTTCCTGGCAATAACCTTTGCACTCATGACCTTCTCGGGAAGCGCCGAGGCGGCAGACTATTCCGCAGAGGAATTGGATACATTGGTCGCAACCATCGCACTTTATCCAGATCCGCTGTTGGCCCACGTTTTAACGGCATCAACCCACAATGACGAAATTCCATCGGCAAGCCTCTGGGCAAACGCCCACAAGGGTTTCAAAGGTGAAGCACTCACGGCGGAAATGCAGCGCGCTGGCCTTGATTACGACGCCAGTGTTCTAGCCCTGATTCCCTTCCCGACGATTCTTGCCACCATGGCAAAATACTCCACCTGGACATCTCAGCTGGGCAGAGCCGTAAAGAATCAGAATGGCGAAGTTATGTTTGCAGTCCAGCGTATGCGCCACGCTGCTTATGACCACGGGAATCTGAACTCTGACCAATACATAAAAGTCGAACGGGATGTATACATAACAATTGAACCGGTGAAAAAGGAATACATTTATGTTCCTGTCTATAACCCCTCTGTAGTGTATTATGTTCACACAGACCGTTATGTACCGATGCACTATGGCCATGTGGTCTGGACTGGATACTGGTATAACGATTGGGTTTGGGGCGACACCTGGTTCGAATGGCATAGCCACACCATCCGTCACCATCCGCGTCCACCTAGACCGCGCCACCATTACAATGCACAGCCCCCAAGGCATGGCGGACATTCCTACGCACCGGCCCCATCCCAGCCCCAGAGCCATCATCGCCTTCCTGTTAGGGAAACTAGTCCCAAGCCTTCAACAAAACCGCAGCCTGCAAAGCAGGAACAACAAAGACCTACATACACGAAAACAGAAAATGTACATCCTCAGGAAGAATATAGACCTGTCAGCAATCCGCAGAACTTGACAAGAAACAAGAAGACGAATTCTTCCCAGAGTTCAACCTATAACGACGACCGTAAATATGACGATCGCCGCAACGGAGATGATCGTTCACGAGAATCAAACAGCCAAGGTAATGGCGGTTTCCGCAGAAGCATTCGTCGTTAGATTTTCCTTTTTCCCAATTATCACTTGGTAACCAGATGTCACTATACAACAGCATTCTTGAAACTATCGGTAATACCCCCCTTGTCCGCATAAACAAACTGAATAAGGGTGATGCCGAAGTCTACGTCAAACTTGAAATGTTCAACCCCCTGGGCAGCGCCAAGGACCGTGTGGCTCTAGAAATGATTGAAGCCGCAGAAAGGGAAGGCAAACTGAAACCCGGCGCTCTGATTATCGAACCCACCAGTGGAAACACCGGCGTAGGCCTCGCCTATGTTGGAGCCGTAAAGGGTTACAAGGTTGTGCTGACCATGCCCGACTCCATGAGCATGGAACGACGCATGCTGCTGAAATCCCTGGGAGCAGAAGTTGTGCTTACCGAAGGTGCCAGGGGAATGGCCGGCTGTATCGAAAAGGCAAACGAAATTGCGGCAGCAAATCCTGGGAGCTTTATTCCCCAGCAGTTTGAAAACCCCGCCAATCCCGACGCCCATTACAAGACCACCGGTCCCGAAATCTGGAGAGATACCGAAGGCAAGGTGGATGTATTTATCGCTACGGCAGGCACAGGCGGAACTGTCAGCGGAACCGCAAAGTACCTCAAGGAAAAGAATCCCAACCTGCATGTAATCGCTATCGAGCCCGACGACTCCCCTATGATTTCCAAGGGCGTTGCTGGCCCCCATAAGATCCAGGGTATCGGGGCAAACTTCATCCCCAAGATTTATGACCCCAAGGTGGTGGACGAAGTCTACCTGACCAGCACCGAAAAGGCTGGCAAGGCCGCCCGCGATGCAGCGGCAGAAGAGGGAATTTTTGTGGGTATTTCTTCCGGTGCAGCCCTGGAATGCGCCCTTACCGTGGCAAAGCGTCCTGAGTTCAAGGGCAAACGCATTGTGGCCCTGCTCCCTGATACCGGCGAACGCTACCTCAGCACCTGGCTGTGGACAGAAAAGTAAAGGGATTTTTCTACATTTTTCCCGTAAAATTATGGCAAAAACCTAAAAGGTTAGAAAATGGACATTCCTGAATCTTCGAATTTTATTCAAGACATTATCGTCAACGACTTGCAGACCGGTAAGCGCAACAAGGTGCTGACCCGTTTCCCGCCGGAACCTAACGGCTACATTCACATTGGCCATGCCAAGTCTATCTGCCTGAACTTCGGCACCGCCCAGAAGTTTGGCGGTTTCACCAACCTCCGCTTCGACGATACCAACCCCACTAAGGAAGATGTGGAATATGTGGATTCTATCCGCGAAGACGTGAAGTGGCTCGGTTTCCAGTGGAAGGAAGAATTCTTTGCTTCTGACTACTACGACCAGATTTACGCCTTTGCAGAAAAGATGATCGAAATGGGCAAGGCTTACGTTGAAGACCTGACCCGCGACGAAATGCAGGAATACCGTGGTAACGATGCTGGTAAGCCCTCTAAGCCCAGCCCCTACCGCGATCGTAGCGTTGAAGAAAACATGAAGCTGTTCCGCGAAATGCGTGACGGCAAGTATGCCGATGGCGAAAAGTGCCTCCGTGCAAAAGTTGATTTGGCTAGCCCCAACATGAACATGCGCGACCCGGTGATTTACCGTACCAAGCACTGCACTCACCACCGCACTGGCGACAAGTGGTGCATCTACCCCATGTACGACTTCGCTCACCCCATTAGCGACTGGATCGAAGGCATTACTCATTCTATCTGTACTTTGGAATTTGAAGCCCATCGCCCGCTGTACGATTGGTTCCTCATTGAACTGGGTCTGGAAAACCGCCCCCAGCAGATTGAATTCTCCCGCCTGAACTTGACCTACACCATGATGAGTAAGCGTAAGCTCTTGGAACTGGTGGAAACCAAGGCAGTCCTTGGCTGGAACGACCCCCGTATGCCCACGGTCTGCGGCTTCCGTCGTCGTGGTTTTACTCCCAGCTCCATCCGCGAATTCTGCAGCCGCATTGGAGTGTCCAAGGCTGAATCCATGGTGGACGTGAACCTGCTTTACTTCTGCATCCGTGAAGAACTGAACCAGAGCGCCAAGCGTGCCATGGCAGTCATCGACCCGGTGAAGGTTGTCATCGACAACTGGGAAGACGGCAAGGTGGAAATGGTTGAAGTTGAAAACAACCCCAACGATCCGAACGCAGGCACCCGCATGGTTCCGTTCTCCAAGGAACTTTACATCGAAGCCGAAGACTTCATGGAAGAACCTCCCAAGAAGTATTTCCGCTTGAAGCCGGAAGGCGAAGTTCGCTTGAAGGGCGCCTACTTCGTAACTTGCAAGAGCGTCGAAAAGGACGCAGACGGCAAGGTGACCGTCATTCACTGCGAATACGATCCTGCCTCCAAGGGTGGCGAATCTCCTGACGGTCGTAAGGTGAAGGGCACCATCCACTGGGTGAGCGCCGCTCATGCTGTAGATGCAGAAGTCCGTCTCATCGACAACCTGTTCACTCTTGAAGATCCGTCTGATGTTCCCGAAGGCGAAGATTGGCACAACTACCTGAATCCTGAATCCATGGTCATCAAGCAGGCTAAGCTGGAACCCAGCCTGGCCGACGCCAAGATGGAAGACCGCTTCCAGTTCCTGCGTCTCGGCTACTTCTGCCTGGATTCCGACGATTCCAAGCCGGGTAAGTTGGTATTCAACCGCACCGTTGGCCTGAAGGACAGTTTCAATCCTGCAAAGTAATTTGCGGAACGATTCTACGTTCTTGAAAAAAAATATAAGAGAAATCCATCGGCTTTTTCGCCGATGGACTTTTTTTTGTTGGAAGAAAAATCCGTACAAATTATCTGGAAAGCATCTTCCCGTTAAGGATAGCGATCCAATGCTTATTCTGAGCCTTGGCAGGAACCTTCATGGATGTAGAGCCCACCTGAATTCTAGTCTTGTAAAGAATAGCTCCGTTCAAATCCATAATGGCGAATGTGCCGCCAATATCTGTTTGAATTTCCAGGTTTGATCCGTTTACGACAAAGAAATTCGTGGGAGACAACCGGCTGTAATCCACAGCCAACGTCTGCGAAGATACAGTATCCTTCTTATCTTCGATGGTGGGAATATGAATCACCGGTTCCGTCACAATGGGATTGGCGGGTTCGGTGAAACCGAGCTGTTCATCCATCCAGGCCATACGTTCCTTCATCTTCTTGCGAAGGTGCTCCACTTCACCGTCCCAAGTGTCAGCGTTGTAACCACCCATGGCCATTCCCATGCCTCCGCCAGATTGATTGCAGTACTTCATAGGCTGAGGATCATTATCGTTCTGACCGCTAGACTTTCCTAAATTCGGCCAACGTTCAAAGTTACGGTCGGCAGCATTTTTCAAGTAGACCTTCATGGAATCCAGATAGGCATCCATAGTCTTGGTATGCCATACGCCACTACGCAATTCGGCCCAGCGTTTTTTCAATTCGCTTTGGTAACTCTGATTTTTCCACATGCTGGTAAGCCAACGAGGAGCCTTCAGGGAACTTCCTCCGAAGCCACCCCACATGCCGCCACCGCCATTTCCGTCGGCAATTTGCTTACTGCTGTTTTCGATTTGCCAGCCCGTGGTTCCCGAACTTCCGAAACCACCCATGCCACCGAAACCACCCATGCCACCGAAGCCGCCCCACATACCGCCGCCATTGTTCTGGCCTTCGGGAGAGGTACCGTTGCTCATCGCCAAGTTGAAGTCCCAGGGAGGACCTAAAGTGACCTTGCCGCCCTTGCTATCCTTATCTTTATGCAAGAAGAAGCTACACCAGTAGGAGTCGGCATTGTTCGTAACTTCTTGATGAAGGACGTAATCGACAGCGGACCCTACATCCACGTAGTTCTCGTAGCCAGAGCCACTCTTTCCGTCCTTGAAAAGACCTTCAAGATCGTTCAGGTACTTCTTCAGGTAATTTTCCTGCTGCTCCTGGATATTGTCTTTTTTAGGATAGTGGAGAATGACATTCAAACCGTCTGAAGTACTGAAACCTTCGTTATTGACATCACCGCTGCCTGCGCCGCCGGTGTTAGTGCCGGTCTTGTCGAATGCCCAGATGTAACCACCGGTCAATTCATCACCTTCAATATCTTCTTCCTTGAGTTTGGCCACATCCACACGGTACTTACCACGCTTGATTTTTTCAATTAGCACATACACACCGCGGTAAACACCATTGATATACAAGTCAAAATGCATGGTACGGGGGCTATAGCGGCCGGCCTGCCTAAAAAGCCAATGGGCCAGGGAGTTACGCATCATGCTCTTGTCCACGTAGGGACCATGGAACACCCAGTCGTCTGCTGCGGGGAGACCTAACATGCTTACATCGATTTCTCCACCAATGGAATCACGAACTTCAACACTATAACCCGGCTTTGGGAACAGGGCGGAAGATTGCCCTCTCACCTTAATTCCGATATCATAGAGTTTTCCCTTGGCGCTATCAGCTACAGAATTTGTAGCAGCATCCAAAACCCTCATAGTGGCAGGAATTTTTTCGGAAACGTTCTTGTCCAGACATTTTTGCTTTGTATCCACAAAGATAATGGGCAAGTCGTAGGTCTGGGCTATAGCCGCATTAGCAACGACCAAGCCAAACATACCTGCAAGAATTCGATTCTTGAAGTCCTTTTTCATTTTATTCTCCCAATAACAACATTCCTACCCTAAATTTAAAGTTTGTACAAAAAAAAGATTAATCGAATTTCGTTTTCGCGTTGTAAGGAGAAACAACGGCATTTTTGGAAAAGGAAACCGTACTTCAGCCATTTTTCATGGAAAAATACCCTATAATGTCTAACCAATCACTTTCTGTAAATTTCTAGTAAAAAAATAAGCTACATTAACTTTGAGTATTTTTTTGAGTTTGAGGCTGCCCTATGGAAAGCGCAAGAAAAATAATTAATCAGTTTTTGAAAGGTAAATTCAGCGGAAACGAACTAAAGGCCGAACTGTATAAGGCCGGTGTTGCCGCCATGGAAGAAGAATGGACCTTTATGGACGCCAGCTTCCAATTGGGTGGCAAAGCTCGCGATGAAGGCATGGATGGCGACGAAGTCGAACAGACGCTCCGTCGAGCATTCTCTGCAGAAAAACGTTCCTCTGAACGCCCCGCAGAAGCGGCACCCGCAGCAGCTCCGGTAGCACAGGCCCCTGCAGTGGAAGGTGGAGCAGCACCGGCCACTCCCCAGACTGTAGCCATGCCCATAATCTCCCCCCTTTCGGCGGGAATGATTTCCATGGAACAGATGCTCGCCATGGGTCTGGACACCCAGTCTCTTGAACTTCTGCAAAACTTCAAGATTGACCCCGAAGCCCTTTCCATTCCCTGGCCTGCAGCCGACTGGCGAAAAGACTTGGCCAAGTTGCTGGAATCTACTTTCGAACAAGATGAAACCATCGAGTTCAAGATTTCCAACACCTCCAACAGTACCGAAGAACTGGTGTCCAACATCGTTGGCCAGGATGACGCCATTAAGAAAATAATGAAGAGCCTGGACAGTCCTGAAGGCGCTCTTCTGTGCATCAATGCCGTTAAGGGTGGAGAAGATGCCTCCGATGAATCTTGGCATTACCGTTATGTCGTCGTCGACAACCCCAAGATGAGTCTTGCCAAGCAGTTGGCTTACTACAAGGCCTTGAACCTGCCTTGTGCCGCCTTGGTCAACACAGGCGCCAACTCCGTGCAGGCCTGGATCAAGATTTTTGCAAATGACGAAGAAGAATATAACGAACGCGTAGACTTCCTCTTCAAGACCTTGGATTCCCAGGGCTTTAAAGTAGATTCGTCCAACCGAAATCCCCATATGATGGTCCGCATGCCGGGCGTACTTCGTGGCGGTAAGCAGCAGTACCTTATCGGACTGGAACAGGGCGCCAAGAACTTTAAGGAATGGCGTGAATGGGTGGAATATTCTCTGGATGGCAAGCCGCTGATTGAGCTGGCTAGCGACAGTGAAGAAGCGCCGAAAAAAGACCAGACCATCGTGGAAAACATGCTCCGCGCAGGCGAATTCTTCCTCTTTACGGCACCTCCCAAGAGCGGCAAGTCTCTTGCATTGATGGACCTTGGTCTGTCCATTTGCTACGGGGAAGACTGGTTCGGTAATACCACCACATCCAGTGACGTTCTCTTCATTAATTTCGAACTTACTAAATCGGTGTTCCTCAACCGCCTTCACCTGTTGGGATCTAAGCGTGACCTGAATGCCAGCACCCCGAAGTTCGGTTTCCTGAATCTTCGCGGAACTGCACTTTCTCCGATTGAAACAGCACAGCTGATTGCCAAGAGAATCCAGGGGGCCAAGAAACTGGAAAACCACGATTACCGCGTTGTCGTGATCGACCCGATTTCTTCTGTGTTGCACAATCCCAAGTCTACCCGACTGAGCGGCTCTCCCCATCAGATATTGATGCAGATGATCGATACAATCATTGCACTTACCGGATGCGCCGTTGTATCCAGCTGCAACATTGACGAATTCCCATACCTGGAAGCCCGTGCAGACTCTGTCATGAAGCTGACCCCGGTTGAAGGTAGCCTCAACTTGTACCAGATTAACGGAAACTTCAGAGAATTCCCCAAGATGGTCGCTCGCGAATGCTCCTGGATTTATCCGCGATTCCTGGTATAAGCTCATACTTTATAGAAAAGATTTAACAAAAAGATATTGACATGTACAAGCCGCAAAGAAAGCCCTTTAAGACAAATGAAAGACGCGAAACCGTAAGACGTCCTGCCGCGCCTCTTGCCAACAAACGTGTTGCTGCCAAGGCCACGGTTGACGAAGAAGTAAAACCGGCAAAACCCGTCGAACGAGTCATTCCAACTTTCGAAGATCTTAAGCGTCAACTCGCCGCCTGGGCAGAAACCGAAAAAATTCCTGGAAAAATCCAAGCCTGGTATACTGCGGAAACTCCTGCAGAAAATTGCGACTGGCGCATTGTAAAAATCATCAAGGGCGCAAGCGAAAAACTCGTTATTGAAGCTCCCGTCAAGGACATGGAACGTCCTGAAGTCGTTACACGAGTTAATGAACAGCTGAAAAAGGACCACCTCCGTATTTTCGGCAAGGCCCTCCGTCAAATTTGCTTTAGGGCTACAGGAGACGGCCAGTTCGCCCTCTTGGTCCAGGTCAATCTCAGAGGTAGAAATTCCGCACACGGCTACAAGACATTTGTAGACTTCCTGGAACGTTCCTGCCCGGAAATTATCAGTTGTCACCACGTCCAGTGCACTCCGGATTACATGTTCGATCCCACCGGAACCACCCCCATGAAAGTTGAAGCCAAGAGCGCCTTCGGCAGCGACTTCATTTCTATTGGCGGAACCGGCATCTATATGCATGTGCTCGACTGGGCTCCCAAGGCAAGGAATGCATGGATCGGCCTTCCCATGCGAATCGAGAGTGCCATTCACCCGAACCAGGACGACTGTTTCTTTGAATTCTACTCGGGTTGTTCCTTTGTCAGTGCCTCCCTGGCAAACCGATTCAAGAAGGTGGCCTCGCTGGACTGCCGCGAATACGCCATGCAGTCTTCACGTTTGAATGGTCGAAACGTCCCCGACGAAAACATGCGATTCTATCGCGGTCATGTGGATGCGGATTTTTTCACCAAGTTCTTTAACAAGGAAGAAAACGAAGGTCGTTGGACGTTCTATTTCAACCTGCCCGGAGACGAGTCCCTGGCCTCCAATGTGGAACAGATGGCAGCCCAGTCCAGGCCGGAACGAATTCTTCTGCAAACATCTAACCTGGAAGTGGCAACCAAGGAAATCAAGCATTTCCGTCGTGAAGGTTATATGCTTCGCAAGAGCATCCCGCTGTACCTTGAACCGGGAAGCGGTAAATTCGAGATACTGTTCCTGTTTGTGCCCGACAGAGCCGGAATTCTTGGACAGAACCCGGCACAAAAGGCAAAATCTCGTAATGTTCAGCGTCCTCAGGAACGTGTAAACCGCCAAAATAGCGCAGAAAGGCCGCATTTTGCCCAAAGTGCACCCACGTTCAAACAGAGAAAAGGTTAAATTTCAATAAAAAGCTATTTCAGCCTGCAGGGTTTTATATGCGTTTTTCAAATATGCGTCTTTTGAAGTATCTAACAATCGGCTTGGGATTTTCAGCCCTTGTTGCATCCGCCTATATCGTCAAGGAAGGCGACACCCTGTGGGACTTGAGTGACGAATTCCTGAAGGATCCCTTTGCATGGCCCGATCTCTGGGAAAACAACCGCCACATCCAGGACCCGCACTGGATTTACCCGGGTGACTCCATTTACCTCGGCGACAGCACCCGCGAAGAAGCGGTTCTCCACATTGACCCTGCAATGAAAAAGTATCCCTGCGACGCTGCAGTGGCCGACTCCAACCTGCCGAAAGGAATTACTTCTGCAGGCTGCGATGACGGTGACGAAAGAAACGCAGACTTCGAAAGCATGTTAGGCGATCTTCGTAGCAAGAACAAGAAGGAAAAGAAGCAGAAACCTACAGATTCCTACTACTACAAGCAGCGCCCCGAACCCAAGCTGTTCAATGGATACTACCAGATTCTGGCACCCGAGATCTACACCCTGGACTCCCTTAAGAAGGACAGCGCCTTCTTCTCTATCCGTTCTGGAGAAAAGAAAGAACCTCTGATCCACCTTCCCGAAAGCGAAGTTGTCGTAGGAATCGGTAAAAAGACCAATAGCAATCTCAAGAAGGGAGACCTCATTGAAATTGTCGATGCCAAGGCTATTGACGTTCCCGCATCCAAGGGAAGAAGTTTTGACAAGTTCGCCTTGTTGAGACTGTCAGGCATTGCAAGAATAACCGCTATCGGCGACACCTTGTCTCGTGCCCAGATTGTACAAAGTTTCCGCGAAATCAAAATCAACCAGTCTAAAGCACGTCTGAAGCAGCCTCTTGCACCCATTAACGTAACAGGTTATACGGCAGAAAAGACAGCCCAGATGGATTCCCTTGCCATTATTCGTTATTCCATGGACCCCATGCTGATTATCGGAGCTTATTCTTACGTTCTGATTGATGGTGGTTTCGCAAAGGGATACAATACCGGCGATGCTGTGGCAATCTGGGAAGAAGACAAGTCTGATGCAAGCATGCCTCCTCGCCTTCTCGGTAGAGGCGTCATCGCTCGCGCAGCAGAAAACGAGTCCTCGGTGCTGATTCGCGAAATTTATTCCAACAATCGCCGCGTCGAAATGGGACATAAGGTTTCTGTTACCCATAGGGCAAACGTAATCAAGTGATTCGTCCGCTATTGTCCATCTCCCTTATTGCAATTGCCTTGCTGCTCCTGCTAATGGCAGGAAGCTTGGTCGTGTTGCAGTTCCCGGGATTGTCAGTATACCTTCCGCTATAAAAGAAGCTTATGCAGGTTTCCCGCAATAATCTGCTATTTATCCTCTTATTTGTCGGAGGCATCATTCTACCCACCGCCATCCTGGCGGTGCTCAGTTTTCGTAATATTCAAAACGAAATCTTTCTGGCGCAAAAGAATTTCAACGAAAACAGGACTGCATTTCAGAATGACGTTGAAGAAAGCGTTCTAAAAGAGCAACACAAGGTCTTTCTAGAAACAAAGAACGCATCACTTTTTCTCTATGAACAGCCCCAGCGACTTCTAGACTTTGGTCATGCGTCCGAATTCAAGTCTGTCGACGGAATTGAAGCCATATTCCTTTTCAATCAAGGTGCGCTGATCTATCCCGACATTTCGTCAAGGCACTTTTTCAAGTCCACAAATTTCTCAAACAAGGTCGCCACCTTAAAAGAGAAAAAGTTGTTCAGCGAAGAATTCTCCGGACTTACAGAAGAAAACAGCCGAAAGAACTACATCAAGAAGCGTTCAAAATCGCTTAGGCCCAGCCTCTATTTGTTCGACCCCTCCGAACAGACCCAGGATTTATTGGGTTTGATCCGACTGTACTACAAAGAAAAAAAATATGACGACGCCTTAAAGCTAGTGGAGTTTCTGGAACAAAATCCCCACCAGCAGGGCTACCTTCACGCCGACCTTACATGGTCGGTCCGACTGTTGCACTTCGAGATTCTTGTCAAACAGAAAAAGCATCAGGAAGCCCAGGACTACTGCCTTGCCGTGCTGGCAGAATTCTTTGAAGGGTCCAGTCTAGAAAATATTGCATCATCCAGATTTTTCTTTGAATCCGCCTTTACACAGATTCTGTCATTTGAAAAACTTCCCCAGGACAAGCGCGAAGCCTTCTGGAATTTACGTGAAAATTTCAACAGGCAACTTGGATACATGGACATCCTCTACAAGCACAAGGACCAGTTCCAGGACATCCTAGAGAATACCCCCGCAAGTAAGGACGGCATATCGTTCAAATCCAATGAAGATATCATTCTCTTCAAGATGTCATACCCCTACCTTTCTGGGGACCAGGTCGTCATTGCCAAAATTGACAAGGAATCCTACAAAGACAGAATCCTCGGCAAACTCAAAAGCGTAGCTCAAAGCTGGAAGAACATCCCCTTCTCCGTTATTGACAAAAACGATCTTGTCCTTCTGGGAACCGCCCTCGACAGCACAACGATAATCAACCAAGTACACCTGGAAGACGCGCTCGGTCTTGAGTTGATCCTTTACGAGAAAGACATGCAGGATATTCGAAAGGAAACCCGCCATCGGATGTTCCTAATGTATGGTTTGATGCTATTCGCCCTGATTACGGTAATATTCGGATCTTTCTTCATGTTTAAGTTCATTACACAGGAACGAAAACTCCTGTCCATGAAAGCAAACTTTCTCTCCAGCGTTTCTCACGAACTGAAAACACCGCTGACCTCCATCAAGATGTTTGCCGAAATGATGGCCAGGGGACGAGTTCAAAAAGTGGAAAAGGTACAAGAATACTCAAACCTTATTGGTAAGGAAGCGACCCGACTAGAAAACCTCATTGGGGCTATTCTCAACTACACCCGCATGGAACATGGAACCGGAGCATTCAAATGGGAACGGTTAGACTTTTCTATTTGCGCCAGAAAAGTCTTTGACGCCGTTGAAGACATCGGAGTCGAGAAGGGACTTACGTTCCACACCATATTCGACCCTAACGTATTCGTCATGGGCGACTACACCGCATTATATAGTCTCGCACAAAACTTGATCGAAAACGCAATCAAATATACGAACGCTCCCGGAGACATCACAATAAAAACCTACACAGAAGATTCATGGTCCGTTTTTTCTGTAGCAGATACTGGTGTCGGCATCGCTAGTTCAGAACAAAAAAATATATTTAATGATTTCTATAGAGTTGGTGACGAAATGACTCGCAGTACCAAAGGCTCTGGCCTAGGTCTTGCCATTGTAAAAAGAGTGGCAGAAACTCATCGGGCCACAATTTCTCTCGTCAGCAAACCAGGGAAAGGATCCACATTCACCATAAAATTTAAAAGGGCGGAGTAAGAATGGCACAAAATTTTAAAATTCTCATTGTTGAGGATGAAGAGATTATCCGATTTGGTTTGCAAGACAACTTCGAAATGGAAAATTACGAAGTAGAAACAGCCTGTGATGGAGAAGAGGCCATCGAAAAGACTGATTCATTCCAGCCGCAGTTGGTTCTGCTTGATTTGATGATTCCCAAGAAAAGCGGCTTTGAAGTATGCCGCTATATCCGCAACAAGCATCCGGAATGCTATATCATCATGCTCACGGCAAAAACCGAAGAAGCCAGCAAAGTTGCAGGCCTGGAAATGGGCGCAGATGACTACGTGACCAAGCCGTTTTCTATTCTGGAATTGCTGGCTAGAGTCAAGGCTTTCCGACGTCGAATCGAACCCCAGGCCGGTAACGGAAATGTGGTGCCGGACGTTCTTGAATTTGCAGACTTGAAAGTGGATATCAAGAAATTCTCGGCCGTCAAGAAGGGCGTACCCCTGGACCTTACAACCAGGGAATACCAGATTATCAAATATTTCTGGATGCACCGTGGTGAAGTTGTTGAACGAGAAGACCTACTCAAGGACATCTGGGGTTATACAGATGAGAACATGCCATCTACAAGAACGATCGACAACCATATTGGAAACCTGCGTAAGAAAATCGAAGACGACATGACAGACCCCAGAATCATAATTTCTGTTCGAGGAGCAGGCTACAAGTTCGATGTTGAATAGATTCAAACAATTTGCCGGTTCCGCACTCATCCTGCAGCTTATGGTCATACTGACCTTAAGTGTCTTTTCTCATGCAAGTAAAATGGAAAGCTTGATACAAGAAGCCGTTTACATGTTTGAAATGAAAGGGGACGTGACGGAAGCTATCCGCATATTGGAAAATGTAGCCGCAGAAGGTGATCAGGAAGATCAGGAATCCGCCTACTTCTATTTGGGAAAAATCCAGGAATTGTCCGGAAACAATTCCTCGTCGAACTTCTATTACAAGCAAAGTCTATCAAGAACCAACGAAACAACTAAATCTTATTGGCTAGCCGAACGTGATGCGGCCACCAGCAAACAGATTGAAAGTTTCCTACTCACCCCAATCAACTTAAGAACCCGCATCAAGAGGTTTTTTGGAGAGGGGCCAACTTACTGTCTATTCCAGGACGAAACGGTTGGCAGAATAGACAACGGGAAGATAATCCCTATTCCGACAACACTGCCCGGCGCCTCTCAGATACTATTTATTACCGGCAAGGGTATTTGGTATCAATCCGCAGATGGAGACAGCCTGCATTTTCAGAAATTCCACGCAAGCGTGCCTCAAGTCAGCTACGGCATAGCCAAGGCAACAGACTACCTGTTCCTTGACAATCACGCCATCATTCAAACCAATACGCAACTGTACATTATCAATAAAAAAGGTATTGTTGCCAACATCGCTGAAAAATACTCAAACTGCACTATTGAAGGCTTCTACAAACCGACAAACGATTTCATACTCAACTGCGCCGACAATGCGCTTCATTTTGTGTCTTCCGAAACCGGAAATGAAAACATCAGCATAGCCCAATTTGACGTTATTAAGCAGACTATCATCAGTAGGGACTTGCTATTCCTCGTTTCAAACGGAAACCTTTATTGTTACGTACCCAAAAAAGGAAACAATCCCATTTGGAAAACCTCCATTAACAACGTGGAGTCCATGTTCAGCTTTGAACGCAACATTGTCGTACTGGAAGCTTCAGGCAAGGTTTCCCTTTTTGACCAATTAAGCGGCTTCACCCGGGCGTCAATCCGTAGTGACGCAACCAAGATTTATCCCCTCGCCAAGGGAACCTTAGGATTATTCAGCGAAGAAGGTACAATTACAGCCGTAGACACTTTGTTGTACCCTCTTTGGAATTTTAGCTTCACCACCCCGATTGACGCACCCCCCGTCCATACTGAAGACGGAATCTTCCTTTACTTTGGCGAACGAAAACTGTACCCCATTCAACCCCGTTACTACGGTAAGAAAATTCTTCGTTCCGAAGTATTCGCAAACAAGGCCATCGGCCTTTACGAAAGGGGCATGTGGGATTCCCTGGCCCCCGTGCTAGACACTCTATTCAGCCTGGAACCCGGCAACGCAGAAGGTTGGTTCCTAAAAGCCCTCTACCTCGAAAACAAGAAGAGCAGCAATAAGGAAAAGCAAAAAGCCTGGTCAGAAGCAGTACGACTTTCGGCCAGCAATCCTCGCGCTACAAACCTTATTCTGAGCCAGTACGGGAAATCCATTGGAGCAAAACACATCAACCTGCTTCCGATTTCACCGAAAACCCGCTACCCCCAACTTTTCGGCAACAAGAAGGACCTATTTACGATAGATCCTGCAGCCGATAGACTATTCTGCATCAACACCGAAAACGGGGAGCTGAAGTGGTCTAAGAAAATCAGCCATCTTGAAAATACACCTGTCATCGCAAGCGATGATAGGAACCTAGTGGTTGCCTCCGGCTATACAGTCAACTTTTTCGAGTTCAGTAAGGAGTCTGTACCCACAAACATCCAGCTTCCCGGGAAAGCCTTCGAAGCCAAGATTCTCGACCAGGCAACATACATTACTACATGGAACGGATTTATTCTCAAGGCAATGAAACCCGACAATAAGCTGGCCTGGTCAAGAAAGATTTATTCCACCCCCTTCTTTGCCGTTAAGGATCACAATTACCTATACACCTGCAATCTGGAAGGCGAGTTCAACGCGTTGGATGACGCATCGGGGCAAATCATCAGTGGATTCTCCAGACGGATCCAGGGACCTGTTTCCCATATGGTCACCGCCGATTCAATAATGGCAATAGCCTCTAGCAACAATAAGCTGATCCTTTTCAACCCCCATCAAGGAGAAAAACAGCCTGTCCAAATTTTGGTGGAAGCCCCTATCGTTTCGCTACAATCGATAAGACATAATGATGAAAGCAAACTGATTATAGGTTTGTCAGACCAGACTCTAATGCTTTATTCCAAGGAGGGCGCACCCATATGGAAATACAAGGGTGAAAACTCCATTTTCACGACCCCATTTGTCAAAGATGGAGAAATATGGATCGACCAGGGAAATGAAATTGTTTCTATTTCGTTAAATGACGGGAAATTCATCCGAAAATTCAATACCCCCGGAGGTGCAGGAACCCCGTTTGTCATGAATCAAACCCTGTTCAGCGCCTCCCCGAAACGCATATTATACGGTTTTTCTCTGTAAATTTTTTAGAAACATCCTCTAAATAGCCCAAATTTTAGGACTTGTAAACAAAATTTGATAACTTTTTCATAAAAAACTCACTAAATTTCTAACGAATATTTCTTATGGGCATTGGAAGATGAGCAAACTTTTAAAAACTAGCGTTTTCTCTGCATTCGCAAAAACGATCATGGCAATCGCCGCGGTCGGTTTGGTGGCCTGCAATGAAGACAAGAATGAAGTCGTAGAAACAGAATCCTCAGAATACCCCCGCAGCGAAACGCTCTATATCGGCGGCTTTGACTGGGCCCCCCCGTCCACCTTCAATCCGCTGGATTACGACCCCAACTTCCCGATTGACGGAAACTGCAGACTTTCCTACGAGGCCCTTCTAGCCTATAACCAGCTTAGCGGCGAACTGGAAGCCATGCTTGCCGACAGCTATAAGAGCAGCGAAAATTCCATTTCTGTTCACCTGGACCCCAGGGCCAAGTGGAGCGACGGTACACCGGTTACAGTCGATGACGTGCTCTTCACGTTCCGCATCGACTCCCTGCTGCCCACTCCTAGACACGGCAACTGGAACTTCCTGAGCAAGATTACCGCAGACGATAAGAACAATGTGACCTTCCACTTCGGCAAGAACAAGAACCCGCTCATCATCTTGAACGCCATTGCGGAAACCTCCATTCTTCCCAAGTCCGTATTCGAACCTCTGATCAACTCGGCTAAATCCGGCAAGGATTATGATATGGCCAAGATTACCGAGTTCAAGAATGATGATCAACCTGTTGTTTCCGGACCGTACAATCTGAAGGCCTACTCTCCCGACCAGATTGTCCTGGAACGTAATGACAACTATTGGGGCAACGCCAAGTATAACAACCAGAAGCCCACGCCTCGCTATATCATACATTCCCTCTACAACGGCAACAATCATTTCAACAGCGCCATGACCAAGGGCAACCTGGACATCTCGTCTGTGTTCCTGCCGCGCATTTGGGATAAGGCCCGCGATAGCATCCGTGCCTGGAGCAGAAACGAACCGTATCACCAGCCCGGGTCCATCACTACCCTCCTTATCCAGCAGCAAAGCGCTCCGTTTAACGACGTTGCACTTCGCCGTGCCATGATGCACGCCATCAACTTTGAAAAGATCAAGTCCAGGGCAGTTTCCAACTATACCCCCGCCGTTCAGCCCGGTTTCATCCTGCCTTTCGGCACCGAATCTAAGTATTTCTTCAAGGAAGACGCCGACAAGTACGGTTACTACTACGATATCGAAAAAGCCAAGGCCATTCTCGCAGAAGCTGGTTACAGCTGGGACGACTCCGGCAAGTTACTGGACAAGAGCGGTCAGCCCCTTAGAAACTTCACTATCGAATGCCCCCAAGGCTGGACCGACTGGGAAGACGTCATCAAGGTTTCCGTGGAATCCCTCAAGGAACTGGGTCTGTCTGCAGAAGAAAAGTTTGTGGACTACAGCACTTGGGACAAGGACCTCCGTCTCGGAACCTTCGACCTGGCCATGAAGACCCAGACAGCAGAAATGTCCGCAGCTTCCCCCTGGAACCGATTCGACCAGATTATGGGTAGCGTTTCTTACAAGCCTGTGGGAGAAGAAGCCTTCGCCAACCAGGGTCGTTACAAGAATGCCGATGCAGACAAGTTAATCAGCGCTATTCCTGCAATGACCGACGAAAAGGAACTGACCGAGGCATACAGAGAATTGAACAAAATCTTTATGGAGACCATTCCCGCCCTGCCGGTTATGTACCGCCCGACCCAGTACTACCAATTCTCCACAAAGCACTGGACCAACTTCCCCAGCGAAGAAAACCCCTACGCTCCGCCCCAGATTCTGGTGATTGCAGCAGGCGTCAAGGCTCTTTGGGGAATCAAGCCCGCCAAATAAGGCGTCAAATACGATTTTTTTCAGAAAACGTTCCCTCGGGAACGTTTTTTTTCGTAAAATGGATAAAAAATAAGCTATTTTTCAGCCAGCACTTTTATAGTGGAGGATATAATGGGAAAGACTCGTTTCATTTTGCCTAACGCATTCACCAGTATGAATTTTTTGCTGGGAGTATTCGCTGTTTGTTGGGCAACGGGTGCATTCAGTTCCTTTACCACAGCAGACCCTATCCGTATGGGTGGCTATTTTATCGTTCTTTGCGTTCTGCTGGATAAGCTGGACGGTTTTGCCGCACGTCTGGTTAACGCCAGCTCCGAGTTCGGCGCTCAGTTCGACAGCCTTGCAGACCTTATCGCTTTCGGCGTCGCCCCGGCATTCACCGTGTTCTTTGCCTATAAGAACTGCGCTCCGGAATGGTTCCAGACCAACGCCGTGCTTTTGATTGTGACTTTCTCTATTTACGTATTGTGCGCCGCTATGCGTCTGGCCAAGTACAACGCTTGCGACTCCGACACGTTCCACCACCACTTCTCTGGCCTTCCCTCCACTTTCGCAGGTGCTGTTAACGCCATCCTGGTGGTCTACCTGAAGTCTAAGGGCGTTTTTGCAGATCCCAACGGCGCTTTCATCTTCGTGCCGATCCTGGTTATGCTCGTTACCGGTCTTCTGATGGTGAGCCCCCTGTTCCTCCCCAAGCTGCAGCCCCGCAAGAGCGTCGCTCTCAACTTGTTCCAGGCAGTTCTGATTGTACTCACCTACATTAGCGGTTTCTTGTTCGTTTCTGAAAAGATTCCGTTCATTACCGAATACCTGTTGCTCTTGATGAGCCTCTACATGATTATCGGTTTTGCTCTTGGCCTTGTGCAGCGCAAGAAGATTATTGCAGAAGCAGAAGCACAGAAGTAATTCTTATAAAAGGTTTAATGCGAAAACTGCGAGTCCATGACTCGCAGTTTTTTTTCAATCTAACTTTTAATATTTGCTTTCCAAAAATTCGGCAAGGGACGTTCCAAACCGGTCAAAAAGTCCCTCCAGGGACATTCTAGGCAACTCCAGCGTAACGCATTGTTTCGGGCCGCCAGACGCCATATTTTCTTTGCACCAGGTTCCTAGGCTGCCGGGAGTGGGATAGCCAATATCGGGCATCCAGGGAAGGTTAAAAACGTTGCACAGACCTTCAACCAGAGAAGTGCGCTCAGGTGCATCGACGCAGCCAATGGGCGCATGCATCGAAAGGATTTCTTCCGGTTTCAGCTTTTCTAGCAGATCCAGCAAGCCAAGGACTTCAGGTTCTACGGGAAATCCATCCGCACTGCAAGAACGTAAAAGCGTATCTCGGGGAGCCTCCAGCACGGAACGGGAATAGACATAGCCTTCCGGCTTTACGGATACGGGAAAGTTTCGATTCAGGTCCACGCCGTTATAATTCCCTCGGGTGCCCAAGGTCATGCCATCGGGATTGGCACAGAGGACAAAGGCGGCGCGTTCCAGGGGCGCACTTATCAAGCGCAAAACACGACTGAGCAAAAAAGTCGTTTCAGGTTCTTCACCGTGAATTCCCGCAATGACAAGCAGTTCGCATTTGCCTTTGCAAGGGACATATCGAAGATCCGTCCCCAGAACTGATTTGCCGTAGGTTTCCAGCGGTAGCCTGAAAAAACCGCGAGTCCGTTCATCCAGATTCATAGCACTACACAAAATAGGGGTAGATATATTCTTGCGCCAGCTTATCCAGATTATCTAAAAGAGCGGACTTGCAGGCGATTTCTGTCTTCTCGTAGATTTGCTTGAGGCGGTCTAGGGAGAAATTTTCAAGGTAGCGTCTGGATGTGGGCAAATGGGCGATATGCCACATTTCGGGCTGAATCTTGCCGCGGCCGGGAACGAAAACCCGCTGGAAGCCGGCGGATTCCTCGGAGTCCATCAATTCCGTCAGACGTTTATGGAAGGGGGCGAACATCCCGTTACATTCTGCAGGAGTCAGCTCCACTTCATAACCTGGCGGGCAGGCGTTACCATCGACAACGTCCAGGTCGGTGCCTAGGTGATGGCGGCTGGCGCCCGGCAGGGCGGACCAGGTCAAGATGGCATACATCAGCTGTTCTTCATCCTGGGGGCGTTCCATGGGGATTCCGTTGGCGTCTAACAGCTTTAATTCGCCAGAGGCCTTGCGGTTCCAAATGCTGAGCTGACGTTCAAAGGGGCGGTATGCGGATTCCAACCGGAGTAAAAAGCCTTCCTTCGCCAGAGTTTCTTTTAATTTATTGTAAGCGGGAAGGACGTTCTTATCCATCATGTATCCTTCCATTTCTATAAAGTCAGACGAACCGGCCTCACGTAATCCATAACAAATTAAATTTTCATTTTTACAACTCATTGGATCGTGCCTCCCATTTTCTCAATCAGGTCCATCCACTGTTTGGTAGTCGCCTTTTTCTTTCGGCTGGTCAGGGATTTCTTCTTGCCGCCGGCACTCAGGATCGCCGTAGACATGGGGCTCGGATTGGCGTGGGTCCAGGCAATGGCCAGGGCATCGGACGCATCCAGGGGAAGGTCACTTCCAGAGATTCCCAGGCGGGCAAAAATCATGTTTGCGACCTGTTCCTTTGCGGCACTTCCATCTCCGGTAACGGCCTGTTTAACCACCTTGGGCGGGTATTCACTGTAGGAAAGTCCACGCTTGCGGCAGGCCACCAAAATTGCGCCACGGATGTGGCCGAGGACAAGGGCACTGCGGGCATTTTTCGCAAAGAATACGCCTTCCATGCTCAACGCATCGGGGCGATATTTGTCTAGAAGAACTTCCAGTTTAGAGACAATATGCAAAAGGCGGTCTTCTAGTTCGTGGTCTGCAGGCGCATGAAGCACTCCATATTCCAGAACTTTCAAGTTTTTGCCGTCTGAATCTAAAAAAGCATAGCCGGTAGTGATAGAACCGGGGTCAATCCCAAGGATAATCATGTCTTGAAAGTTAAAAAAATCTAGATTGTCTTTCTAGAAAGTAAGAGGTATACAATGCTTATCGATCAAGAACGCATGGGTATGATTATGCGGGCGAAAACTCA
Organism: Fibrobacter sp. UWH6; assembly: GCF_900142465.1. Classification (NCBI taxonomy): domain Bacteria; kingdom Pseudomonadati; phylum Fibrobacterota; class Fibrobacteria; order Fibrobacterales; family Fibrobacteraceae; genus Fibrobacter; species Fibrobacter sp. UWH6. The sequence continues at coordinate 242,303 of NZ_FRAX01000001.1, read as the reverse complement.
TCCCCGCCAGCTAGGAATTCCCCTGTCTCGTTGGGGCAGGAACCTTATCGCCTGTTGCCCCTTCCATTCTCCGGAAGAGACATCCCTGTTCTTTTACGATGCCTTGGGTTATTGGCGTTATCGTTGCCTGCAATGCGGTAGCGAAGGAGACCTTGTTGAATTTGTAATGCGCAGCCGCTTTAACGGTTTGGATGAGCAGGCCGCCAGAACTGAAGCGCTAGACTTTTTAGGTACGTTGGAACAGGAGCACGAAACCCAGCCTGATGAACACCCATGGATCAAGGAAATCGGTGGCGAGAAATCCAAGGTTCTGGAAAATTTCGTTCGATACTGTCACTGGGCCGCTTGCAAGAGTCCCTCTTCTGCAGAATTTTTAGCTTCCCGCGGCTGGAGTATCGGACAGGCCCAGCTCTATGGTATCGGTTACTATAGTGGCGACCCGGAACCGTTCATCAGCTACTGTATGCTCTCCGGTATCGAAAGACACCAGATTAGTTTCTACCTGGACAATCTGGAAGCCTACCACGAACCCCGCATCACGATTCCGGCCCGCAACTCCAAGGGTCTGATCCATTCTGTTTATGGCCGTCTGATTGATGATGCAGAGGCTACTCACCCGTATGTGTCCTACGCCTCGGGTCCCAGCGACATTCCTTTCAACATCCAGTCGGAAATTTCTAAGCCCGTCATTGTCGAAGGATTCTTTGACGCGCTGACTGCAGACTTGGCCGGCATTCCGGGCGTCGTGTCCACCATGTACCAGGAACTGAGCCTAAGCCACCTCTATAAGTTGAAGGCTTGTGGTGCGGATGCCGTTACGGTTATCCTCCGTCGTGAGCAAGACCGTCGCGAACAGGAATTCCGAATTCAAAAGTATCTGAAGATGGCCGAAGAACTGAATTTGAAGTTCAAGTCCATCGTCCTTCCTGCAGGCGAAACTGTAGACCAGGTGGTACGCAAGAACGGTGCCGACCAGCTCATCTCTCTTGTGGACCAGACTGAAGAAGATACGGTCCATACCCACCGTCGTTCCATGCTCCTGCAGGACATCAAGGAAAACTTTGATACTGCCATGGGTTGCCCGCCGGAAGTCTCCGTCGGCTACACGCTGAATACCTTCCCCAAGCTGACGAGAGAAATCGACGGTATCCAGTCCGGTTGCTTCTACGTTTCTTCTAAGCCCTTCGGTTTGAAGACCACCCTGCTTTCCAGCATCGGTCTAGACCTGCTCCAGAGCAACCCCAACTTGAAGTTGATTTATATCGCCCTGGAAACGCCCCGCCGCCAGATTTTTGACCGCATGGTGGCCATGATGATTGGCGAATCAGTCCTTACCGTTCGTAAGCAAAACGAAGACGAAGCTATTAACCAGAAGATTCTGGAAGCCACACGAGACTTGATGGGATTCGTCCGCAACAACCGTCTGGAAATCTGGGAAGACCAGCCTACCCTCGACAACATCGAGTTGGCAGACATCCTTAAGGACGAAGTAAAGGAACACCCGAACCTGGTAGTCATCATCGACGGCATCGATCACCTGAAGGTTTCTACCCATATGGACCTGTCGGATATTTACCAGAGACGTTCCTCCGTCATTCTGGACCTGTACAAGACATTGGACATTCCCATGTTCCTTGGCGGCGAGCTGATCGATTCCGATGGCGAACTGGTTGGCCCTCGCGCATACCTCCGCGATTCCGATGCGACCTACTGGCTGGAAGAGAAGGGTGCAGACATGGTACTGAGTGTGGATTCCAAGCGTCTCGGTAACAACAAGCTATATCAGGGCAACCTGCACATAGACCCTCTTTCTAACCGTATGGAAGAGGAACCGTGTTTACTGTAGTCGACTTCAACAACTTTTGGAGTCCCTCGGGAGGCGGCGTTCGTCGTTACCATCTGCAGAAGATGGAATTCTACAAGCAGCAGAAAGATGTTCTTCTGGTGTTTGTGATGCCCGATGGGAAAACGTATACAGAACAGGTTAGCGACAGTCTGATTATCGAACATGTGGAAGCCTATAGATTCCCAGGCAACTGGGAATACCGCTTCATGTGGAGACAGAGCCAGATTCAGCCCGTACTCAAGAAGTACATGCCCCAGGTCATCGAAGTTGGCAGCCCCTACATACTGCCCACCGTCGTTCGCCACGCCGCAAAAAAGATTTGCCCCAAGGCAGCCCTTCTCAGTTTCTGGCATGCGGACTTCCCCGTTACCTATGTGGGCCGCCCCGTCGCAAATAAACTGGGCAAGGCTTTAGGTTCCGTTGCAGAAAAGATTGCCTTCTGGTACGCCCGCCGCGAATTCACACGCTTTGACGCAGTAGAAGTTTCTTGCAAGGAAGTAATGGAACGACTGGAACGAAACCATCTGCCGCACCCCTACTGGGTTCCTCTTGGTTGCGACATCCGGATGTTCTCTCCCGAGAAGCATGACGCTACGTTAGCTGCCGATTTTAAAGGCGGCAATTCCGATCGTCTGACCATATTCTTCCCACACCGTTTTTGCGAAGAAAAGGGAATCGAACTTTTACTTGGTGCCTATGACGAATTGACCGCAGAACTTGGTGTGGAACCGGAATTGATCCTCGCAGGAACAGGGCCCTACTTGCCGCAGGTGCAGGAAGCGATCAAGACCCACCCCCATATCCGTTACGTGGGATTTATCAAGTCTATCGACGAAATGGCCCGCCATTATGCAAGCGTTGATTTAGGCCTAGCCCTTTCTGGCTGGGAAACCTTCGGTCTCTCGATTCTTGAAAGTATGGCCAGCGGGAACGCCCAGATTGGAGCCGCTACAGGAGCCGCTTGCGAGCACGTAAAGGAATCCGGAGCGGGAATCATTCTTGAAGAAAGAACGCCTCACGCGCTGGCCCAGGCGATTATCAAACTTTACAAGTCTGACCTGACAGACAAGAAACTCAAGGCCCGTCAGTACGCAGAAAAATTCAGTTGGAACGATTGCTTTAAACGTCAGTTGGACCTGTATAAAGAAATTTCAACAAATAAGAACAACTAAAAAAAGGAAATAACATGATCAGACATATCGTTTGGTGGAAGTTGAAGGCCGAAGCTGAAGGTGCAACCGCTAAGGAAAACGGCGAAAAGCTTGTTGCCGCCTTCCACGCCCTTGAAGGTAAGATTCCCGGTCTCGTCAGCATCGAATCCGGTTTGAACTTCAACAAGAGCGAACTGGGCAACGGCGACATTGAATACGATATCGCACTGGATACCACCTTCCGCACCAAGGAAGCTCTGGACTTCTACCAGGGTCATCCGGATCACCAGGCTATCGTAGGCTTTGTGAAGAAGGTTGTTGTAGAACGCCGCGCTGTCGATTTCGAATATTAATTCATAAAAAATGGCAATTATCATTTCTTTACTGAATAAGATAAAGAGCCATATCCAGAGTCACAGGAATCTCGTATTCCTGTCTCTGGCTTTTTGGGTGGCTCACATCATTCTACGCGTTTTACTTCTGTTTAGAAGTAACCCCTACGGATTCCCTTTTGTTAGCAAGCCTGACTGGTACATTTTCCATGCCGTTTGTCTGGACTTTATCTGGATTTCCAAAGCCCTTGTCATATTCCTTGTTATTGCAGGAATCCTAAAGGCGATCAAGCCTCAAAAGAATTTTTCAAACGTTCTGCTAGTTATCTACGCAGTTTTTCAGTACCTGCTTTTTGACCTGACATTATTTGATAACGAAGTTCAACGATTCCTTGGATGCCACCTGACTTTCGGCATCGCAAATACCTACAAGGACACATCTTCGCTGGTCATGCTCTGGGACTATGTCGCCAACGACTATTCCATTCCCTTTTTGCAATTCATTCTCCCCTTCGCCATCATCCCATTCATTTTTGTCATCTACAAAATACTAGGCCGTAAGGCAGAACAAAAGGTAAAGGGCATTTCCATCGGAATGGTGATATTCTTTATTATGTCCTCCCTGTTCATCAATGTCATATGGACAGGAAACGCCCGCATGACAAAACTTCGCCCCGTTGTAACCTTGATTTATAACGAAATCGTTTCGGACCATCATCAAGGTTTGACGTACAATGACATCAAGGCCTACAGCAGGTTCTATCAAAATTTATGGACACAGGTAGAAGGCGATTCCCTCTGGAATTTCACAAATGACGAAAAGGGCAATCCCCTTTACCGCACCCCTTCTAACGAACTTCTACAAAGTGAAAAGTTGCAATCCCAGCGAGCCCAAAAGCCAAACTTCATCTTGGTCTTTATGGAATCTCACCGTGGTTGGAATACCGGTTTCCTGAACCAGGGAAAAACATCCCCTACCCCCTATTACGATTCCCTGGCACAGCACTCCCGCATTTGGGAAAGAATGCACACCAGCGGGCTTCCCACGACAGGTGGCGTACTGACAACCCACATCGGCATTCCCCACCATTCAACGCTAGCACAGGCAACAGATCTGGCACACATCACCTTGCCTAGCTTCGCCTCGACCCTGACGGATTCCGGATACGCAACCCATTATTTCTCGGCAGCCGACCCGGCCTGGGATAATCTGGGCGTATGGATGTCTAAGTGGTACACAGCACAGCATTACGACAGAAACCGCGAAGACGACTCCACCTTCTTTGATCACGCCACGGAATACGTTCTGGACACACTTTCAAAACAAGGGAAGCCCTTCCTGGCCACATTGATGACTCGATCCAACCACTACCCCTTCAATTTTGCAGCGGGTATGACGGATGAACAAAAGCAGCTGCCTCTAACCGAGCGCATCAACGTCACCATGAACTACGCCGACCGTCAGCTGTCCCATTTTATGCGTGCCGTAGAAAAGCAACCCTGGTTCGACAACACCTATGTCATCATCATGGCAGACCATGGATTCCCCCTAGGCGAAAACGGAGTTTCTACAATGAATGGCGGAGCCTATTCTAACGCCACCTGGATTCCGTTCCTCATTTACGGCAAGGGCATCGAACCGGCAAGAGACACGGCAACGACAGCACAAATGGATATTGCCCCCACCATTCTTGAATTGGCAGGTATTGCAACGCCAAATATTTTCATGGGACACAACTTGCTTCGCGGTTACGGCGACGGACTTTCTCTTGGAGCCTACGCAGGAGTCGCTGCAGTCGGTTACGAAAATCGCAGACTTATCGAAAAACTGCCCCTGGGCACCGGTGACGTACAGGGCCTTTTTGCAGAAGGCGATACCCATCAAGAAAAGAACCTGGCCGATTCCGAAGCGCAGACGACTTCGAGACTGAAAGCCATGCTGGACTCCCTGATTACAATTTCTGACTACTCTCTGGAACATGGAATTTAACTTGAAAAAACTGAATCCCTTTGTCATTATAACAGCCATAGCTCTTGTAATCCAGAGCTACATGCTGGTGCTTTTCTATAGCCTACCCGACCCGCTGGGACTCTCCCTTTCGGAAATGTTTTCGGGTCGCACCATTTGGCAGATTTGCATGGCATTTGGCGCCGTTCTCGTAATGTCATCCATTTTCACCTTCCTGAAGAAACCCCGGGCAATGGTGATCTTTTACGTGTTCTATTTCTTCATAGCCATTGCCGACTACGAGGTTTTCAGATTTTCACACCAGCGACTTTCCTATTCCTTTATACGTACTTATTTTCACCTGTCCAACATCGTTGACGAAACTACAATCACAACCTTGGGTGGCGACCTAAAAGGAACCATCCTGTGGGTAGGTCTGTTATTATTGATTGTGCTGGGCGGTACCGCATACTGTATATACGAAACATTAAAAAGAAAGAAATCCAAGAAGCAGGGAACGCTAGTCGAATACAGTTTTACAAAAAAACTTCCTATCAGTTTCCTTACATCAGGTCTGATTCTTTCGATTATACCGCTCATCTTGTTCCTGACTGGGGCTCGCGGCGAATACACGATTCCCGTCATCAATACAAAGGTGGACATCCGCTTTACCTTAGGCAAGCATACATTAACAGCACCAATCCTTCACATTGCCGCCGTGGAAACCTTTGAATTTGTCCGCGACAACTACAGCATTACAGACGAACTCATCGATAACCTGGATTCCTTTTTGCCGGCAGATTTCAGCAAGTCACGTCAAGATGCAGAATTCCCCGGCTATAGAAAGACGCCAGCCCACGCCTACAAGGCCCAGCACCCCTACAACATCGTTTTCATATTCGGCGAATCCTTCAAGGGCCGCATCATCAACCAGATGTTAGAAGGGGATACAACACTCGCCCCAAGCCTCTGGGATCTCGCCAATCGCGGTAGTTTCTGGTTCAAGAACGCCTTTAGCGGCGGCTACCCAACCGTTCGCGGAACTATGGCAACCTATCTGGGATTCCCCTCCCACCCCAACCGCGACTTGCCCAGTTTCTACGCTTCAAACCATTTTACCGGATTCCCGGAACTGCTGGAAAACTACACCCGATACTACGTCACCGTATCGAACCCTGTTTTTGACCACACGCTACCCTTTGTAGAAAAATTCTTCGGCGACAACTGGAGACTCCCCGAAGACACGAAAATCCCAGGAACAACAGACAGCCTCGGCGTAGACAAGGCCATTGAAGTTCTAGACAGCCTTCCTACAGATTCCCGTTGGCTGCTGACATTCAATACCATCGCCACCCACATCCCCTTCTTTGGCTACCCGGATGAATTCGCCCCGAAGCCTGACGATGCCATGGAGCGTTACCGCAACGCCTTGCGATACACCGACCAGCAATTGGGACGTTTCTTTGAAAAGCTTGCAACTCGTGAGGATTACGAAAACACCGTCGTAATCATTCTTGGTGACCACGACACACCGGTGGACTCCATTGACTACGCTGTTCCCCAGCCTCTGGGCGTTGCCACCACGCGAATTTTCATGGGAATTTTCTCTGCCGACACAAACTTAGTACAGGGTCTGAACGTTCGCGAAGACGTAGCCTCGCAACATGACGTAGGCCCCACCATTATGGACTTGGCCCAAGTTCGCAAGCCCAACCACTACTGGGGTTACGATTTGCTGGCCCAGGAACGCCCCGCAAATCAACCGTCTATGTTCTTCTCCCAGAACTCCTACTATCTGGGATTCCGGGACCATGTGATTATGGGCGGCCTGGATAACGAAGAAGTTTATCGCGGCGAAAAGGAACACTTTGCACAAACCACCGACAAAAACGATTTGGCCTGGAAAACAAAAGCTGTGGGAGCCAGCAAGGTTTTACGTTCTCTGCTGCGCAACGATACGATGCAGCCCAAGGAATAAAGCATACAGAAAATAAAACGTAAAGGGAGCGCCCTAGGGCGCTCCTTTTTTATGTTCTTTTTTACCGTATGCGGTTTACGTTTCTGACTTCAAAATCCAGGAAACAGCCTTTTGCAAATCATCTTTCTGACGTTTGCTCACCTCGGCATAACGCTTCAGGGCACGCTCCGCATAAAGGCTGTAAATGGATCCGTCCAAAAGTTGGATCATGCGGTTTTTCATTTCGCTCACAGAATAAGGATCGAAATAGAGAGCCGCATTGTCGCAAATTTCGGGAATGGACGTAGAACCGCTGGCTGCCACAGGCACGCCGTAACGCATAGACTGCATGGGAGGATAGCCAAAGCCTTCGTTCAAACTGGGGAATATAAAGGCGTAGGCATTCTTGTGTAAAAATTCCAGTTCCTTGGATTCCACGTAACCCAGGAGTACCAGGCGATCCTTGTGCCTGACATTTTTCAGATAGACTTTAGGATTGGTTGCTCCAGTAATGACAAGCTTGAAATCAAAAGCTTCCCCTTGCGATTCCATCATGGAAACCAGCTGGTCGAAAGCCTTTACGGAACGCAAGTTATTCTTTTCCCAGCGGGCACCACTAGTAAGCAAGAAATACTTCTTGGGCAAAACATTCGGCGGCAGGAATCCTTCCGGTTCGTATTCGGTCATGGGGCTGTAGAATACGGGAATTTCCTTATGGAGCAGTTCCGGGAAGAAGGACTTGATAGACGCACGGCTGTGTTCGCTGACGGTTATGGTATCGACACCGCCTTCGGCGATGCATTTAGCTAGGGCCTGATATTTAGGCTTATAGTAGTACTTTTTCCACCATTCACGGTAGCGGAAAAGGGCCTCTACCTTCTGGGACAACTTCTTGGCAAAGGCGACACCCTGACATTCGTAAGGCATTTCCAATGCACGAACGCCGTGCCAGGTAAACACAAAACGTTTAACATTCACCTGCCACTTCGGACTCAGAGAATAGAGCGGAGTGTAAAAATCAGTAATGTTATTTTCGTCGATAATCTGCTGAGGAGAGCTGACGCTCAGATCATAAAGCGGAACGCCATTAGATTCGCAGGCGGCAAGGATATCGGGAGACAGGTATTTACGGCTGTCATAAATACAGCTGAATTTCGCACCTCGATTCACCATGGCCCAGAAAATCACTTCGCCATAGGAGCCCCCGCCATGAAACTTGGCGCTGTGAATGGGCTGAACCGCTTCCAGATTGAAAAGCAGACTCATAGGATCTTACCAATCAAGGAAAGCAACGGCAAGACAAAAGGCATCTTCTTGTACACAAAACCCAAAGACTTGGCAAATGCGTAGGAACGGATAATATCGGCGCCCAATTTACCGGCATGCTTTGTCTGATAGAGGAAAGCATCCTTGGCATGGGCAATGACGTCATCGTAATATTCGTTGATGGTAATGCTCTTGTCGGCATTGACCTTCACGGGAATATTCTTCAGGTCGGTGTAGAAGTTCTTGCGCAGGATCTTGGGCAGGAACAGGTCCATGCTATCGGGAACCTTACGGCCACAGGTGTTGATAATGCGAGATCCGAAAAAGTGGAACACCTTTCCTGTGGGAATGTAATCGCGGGCATAAGCCATCTGGCAGTTCCATTCACCCGGCATTTTCTTGGTGACATAATTGAACTTGAAGTTGGCTTCGGCCAGAGAGGCCATGTCATAGGGGAAGTTCTTGGTCAGGCAATACAGCCACAGTTCATGCCACTTTTCAAAGAAGGCTCGAGCCTCGGGCGTATCGCTGGCAAACATGACGCCACCGTTGAAAATCTCATCGTTCAGAATCGGAGAGAATCCCAGCATCTTGGCATTGTTCAGAATCTTCTTGCGATTAATGGCCTTATGCAAATTGGTGTGGAAGTCAAGCACCGCATAAATTCCGCCGCGCCATTCATCAGGAATGGAAAGGTCGCCCACAATGGCGATGTCAGAATCCATATAGAGGAAATCGCCATCCACCACGTTACGCATCACCGTCTTCAGATAACGGGAACGCATCATGGGAGTAAATTTTTCATCGATTTCCAGAGCCACCAGTTCGTCTACAGCCTCTTTCAGGGCGGCTCGGGGGCCAACGAGAGTCGCTGCAGTTCTGTCGTCAGTCAGAAGCGTAACAAATGCTCCCGGGTTGTGAACACGCAAAGATGCAATGGCCACCAAAGTCTGTTCGCAGAAGAAATCCTTCTCGGAACTGGTCAAAACAAAAAGATACTTTGTCATAGACTTAATACTTGATCAGGCTCTTAGATTCGTAATCATTCAGGGTTTCTTCGAGAGACTTATTCTTTTTACCGATCTTGCAAATAATAATCGGCAAACGTCTAAAGAATCGCACGATACGATGAGTGAAAGGTCTCCAGCTACCACTGGTTACATGAATCGCATACGGTTTAAAATTCGTTTCATCGCAGCTGGGCAAGAAGACCTTGCTGGGCAAAATCATCATGTTATTTTCAAGCTGCTGCAACTTATCCTTGTACACAAAACCGAAATCTTGCGCCGTATGGGCATACACATAAGGTGCAATATTTTCGATGTTCAGCTTTCCGTTAGGCAAGATGAACTTTTCTCGTTCATAGTAAGCCATGGCCTTCTTCAAGAAGGGATGATTGGCCTCGGCACCAAAAATGGCAGCCTGCAAGGCAAGTCCCGGAAGGGGAATCTTGTTGGGATCCTTTTTCGTGCCATCTTCGTTCAGCATCTTCCAAGACTTATTTCTCTTAAAATGAGACGTAAATTCAATATTGGTAAAGTAGCCGTTACTTAAAAATTCATCAAAGCTCTGGTAGACAAAAACGTCACTATCCAGATACACGCCACCTTCTGTATAAACCGCATAAAGTCGAATGTAGTCACTTGCGAAAGCCCACTTAGACATGCTAACCGCTTCGCGAACAAAAGGAACCGTATCAATAATCTTTTGGCAACGAGCCATATCCCAATGGATGATTTCATAATCGGGACAACGGCGCTTCCAGCTATCAAGGCAAAGTTTTGCAAGAGGAGGCAGCGGATCGTTAGAAAGCCAAATGTAATGTATCTTTTTCGGAATCATATCAACAATATACCTAATTCACGAGGTGGACTAAGATTTCTTTTTCTTACGAGACCCCATTTCGCCAGCAAGCCCCTGTTTAAAGAAGGTCAACACAATCAAAAGAATGATGCCTACATAAATGGCGGCCTTTATCCAAAGGGAAGGAGCCCAGACCGTATTCAAGACAACGTAAGAAATAATCAGGAGCAGGATCCAGGCAATCTGAATCAACAGGTTCAGCCTAAAGGGCCAATATCCCATTTTGCGCAGGTACAGACACATCCAGACATTCTGCAGAATTTGATAGGCCATAGAAGAAATGGCGGCGCCAGCAATGCCAAAAATGGGAATACACATACGGTTCATGATCGTGGCAAACACCAGGGAAACCATATTCATGAAGAGCATAAAACGGCTCTTGCCCAAGGCGTTGATTACAGATCCGGTAAGGCCAAAGAAACCATTTATCAAGTTACCGATAATCAGGATGCCAAGTACGGCAACCGGGTTTTCGTCGGTCACAAAAGACTTTCCCGCAATCATCATGGTCTGCTCGGGGAACAGCACAATGAAAAAGCCAATGGTCAACTGGATCAAGGTCACCATGGAAACGCAATAGGAAAACACCGGCTTTAAGTCCGTGTCAAGGCGTTCCTTGGACATTCCCGCGACCACAGGTTGCAAAATAGGATCGTAACTACTGCGAACTGTCTTGAGGCCGTTAGAAATGGTAACCATCACCGCATAGACACCGGCGGCTTCAGGTCCAATCAAGGCCAGCACCATCCACAAGTCCATGCGCAAAAGGAAGGAAGCGACAATTTCTGTAACACCCAGGGGAATAGAAAACTTCAGAAGTTCCGACGGAATCTTATCCTTGATAAACCAGCGGATCTGGGTAAACTGTCTATTGATCAGGAAGATGTAGGTTATAACGCCAAACAGGTTAGAAACAAAGAATCCCAAGGGCAGGGCCAGCTTATCCTGGAATCCGGTAAAATGCAAAGCCAGGGCAATAACAGGAGCGAGAGTCGTTACAGCAAACTCATTGATAAAAATCTTGTATTGCGGACGACGGTTCCCTTCGGATGAAGCAGCAAACAAAAGCAAGGACGTGTAGGGAATGATAGAAAGAACATAAAGCGAGATTTCTGCCGACGAAAGCATGGCCAGGCCCGTGGTAATCCGCTGCAGGTCAAAGGCGGCACCACCCCACATGACCACAGAAATCACCAAGGCGAAGAAAAGCGTACGCCACAAGGATTCAATAATACCCTCATGCTCCGGACGACCGCAAACCTTGTTTTGCGGAATGTATCGCAGCATGCCTTTATCAAGGCCAATCACCGCAACACGACTAAGGCTCAAGATCAAAAGCTGAGTAGAAACATATATTCCGAATATTTCCTTACCAAAAACTCGTGCCACCACAATCGTGAGGACTGGAGCGGCAACCTTCAAGGCGGAACCGGCAAAGGTAAAAAGGGTACTTTTACGTAAAAATTTTTGATCAGTCTGTACAGAATTCATTTCGGAGGTACAAGATAGCTTTTTGAAGAGAAATTCCCAACGGAGCCAAAAAATTTACTACATTACGGGTCATGGTACAATTCAGTCAGACTTCGTGGCAAGAATACTCTCTCGCAAACCTGCTAGAGACACTTAGTTGCGCCCCTATGAAAGTGGCTGTAGGTACCACTCCTGTCATCTACTATACCCTTCCCGAGACTCTGGAAAAGGGTGATGTGGTCAAGTACACTATGATGGTGGGATTCAAGAAAATCACTTGGACCGGCCTCATCAGTGCCTTCAGCGACAACAAGTTAACGATTCGCCTGGGCAACGGTCCCTTCCGTGGTTTTACGGCAAAGCATGAGTTTGTCGCAGACGGAAGTCTGACCCGCTGTTTCGACAGTTTTGAATTCCAGGGTTTTATCGGCGGTCCCGAAGAAGTTTTTTCAGGTCTGATAAACAAGGCTAACCTTGTATATGCTGTTGCTAGCCGCAAGGAAGCCATCAGCATCAAGGCAGCCATCGTCGCCAAGAAGCAGACCCAGAGTTTCAGCGCACTAAATCAATCCTCTACCGCCGGTTAATACCGAAGATCGGGGTTCCCATGTACAAATCCCTTGAGCAGGCTCTGCTGGACTTAGAAAAGGCCGGCATGTTGAAGCGCATCCACCAGGAAGTGGACCCTAATCTAGAAATGGCAGAAATTGCCCGCCAGGTTTTTGAAAACAATGGTCCCGCCCTTCTTTTTGAGAAGGTCAAGGGAAGCCCTTTTAGAGCGGCCTGCAATATTTTCGGGACCCAGGAAAGATTGGACTTCCTATTCCGCAAAACCATAAAGGGAACCCAGACGGCAGTCCAGTTCAAATCTAACCCCGTCCAGTTCTTCAAGAACCCCAATCCGGTCAAATTGCTGAGAGCGGCCTGCACAGGCATTAATGCCCTCCCCCGCCGCAGCGGATCCATCAAGGATTTTGAAGAATGTACCCTGGCGGACCTTCCGCAAATCAAGAGCTGGCCTTTAGATGGCGGCGCCTTCATTACGTTACCGCAGGTAGCGACCCGCCCTAGCGAAAACGCAAGCGTCATGACCACCAATGTCGGCATGTACCGAATCCAGATTTCCGGAAACGAGTACGTTCCCAACGAAGAATGCGGCCTTCACTATCAAATCAAGCGCGACATCGCCAGACACCACCGGAATGCCATTGAAGAAAATCGCCCCCTTAAAGTCAGCATCTTTATAGGCGGCACTCCGGCGCAAACTGTAGCCGCAGTCATGCCCATGCCCGAAAACCTTTCTGAGCTGGTTTTTGCAGGGATGCTGGGAGGTAGACGTTTCCGGTATTTCATTCACGATGGTTACTTGATTTCTTCTGATGCCGACTTCTGCATTCTTGGCGAAATGGAACCGGAGCTGAAACCCGAGGGACCTTTCGGCGACCATATCGGATACTATTCCGACAAACATGATTTCCCCTGTCTTAAGGTAAAAAAAGTCCTTTGCAAGAAGAACGCCATCTACCCCTTTACCGTCGTAGGCAGGCCCCCCAAGGAAGACACTCTTTTCGGCAGCTTTATCCATCAGATAACAAAGCCTATGGTTCCCGCATCGATTCCGGGGCTTCACGCCATTCACGCTGTAGATGACGCCGGAGTTCATCCCCTTTGCCTAGCATTGGCCAGCGAACGATTCGTGCCCTACGCCAAGGAGCGGGAACCCATGGAGCTGCTGAAAACCGCCAACGCCATTTTAGGGTTCAACCAGGCAAGTCTCAGCAAATACCTTTTAATCGCCGCCAAGGAAGACAACGCCAACCTGAACGTCAACGATGTACCCGCCTTCTTTGCCCATGTGCTGGAGCGCCTGGATTTCAGCAGAGATCTGCATTTCCAGACCGCCACCACAATCGACACATTGGACTATACAGGAGGACGTTTAAACCACGGTTCCAAATTGATTATGGCTGCCGCCGGAGAAAAGCGTAGGAATCTTCGCCATGATATGCAGGACATAGAATTTCTGCAGTTACCGGATGCATTTACCAATTCACAAGGAAAGACGTCAAGAAATCTTATCAAGATGCCCATGGCAGGAGTTCTTATCATTCAAGCGCCTGCGTTTGACGAAAATGAAAGAGAAGCCATTTTCATGCAACTGGAATCCGCCCTGGACAAATGGGAGTTTAGAGAGAATTATCCCTGGATTTCAATTGTCGACCAGGTATCCGAAATCGACAACGAACGTCTGGATGGAAGCAAGCTACCCGACTTCTTGTGGTTAACGTTCACCCGTTCAGACCCGGCCCGTGATATATTCGGCCTACAAAGTTTCATACAAAATAAACATTGGGGTTGCCATGCGCCGATAATCGTAGACGCCCGAGTAAAACCTCATCACCAAAAAAGTCTGACGATTCCCAACGAAATAAAAAAACGTGCAGCTGAAATTCTTAAGCAGGAACTCTAACATGATTGCTAGATACATCGCAACACTTCTGTTTATTGCAATGGTGCTTTGTACATCTGCATATTCTCGTAGTGTCTGCGGAACAGAATTGATGATCAAAAATCGTCATGGTCAAAGCCTTGCAAAACCGTCTGTTCAATCAACATCAATTTCACTCTGCAACAGCGAAGACCTCTACGACAGCGTCTATACAAGAACGACAGACCACTTCCAGATTTTCTACACCCTTTCTGGCCCCCACAAAACAACAGCCGCCTTTGTAGATTACTTGGCGAGTTATGTGGAAGAAGCACGAAAATTTCACACCGAAAAAATGGGGATGCAACCCCCTCAAGGTATTTCAGAAACGCATCATTACCAGAAACCCGTAAAAGAGGGGCTCTATCCCGTTGAAATTTTGGACATTTCTCTTGTGAGAAATTCACATTCCGTTTTCGGGCAAATCTGTAATGAATGCTATGGAGCAACATATTCTCCCGAAGAAAATAACGAGAGCGAATTGATGATTGAAAACGATTTCCGTCATCAGCCTTCCCTCCAGGTTGCTTACGACACCATTTCAAAAGACAATCAAAGTTGCGTCTACCCCCGTCCCACCGTCGAGTTCGAAAACAAGGCTCACGGTTACTCCTATGCCGAACATTGGAAAGAAGGCATCCGGGTTACCGTCATTCATGAACTGTACCACGCCATACAACTCGGGTATCACCCTTTCACAAAGGAAACCTTTTGGTTCGAAGCATCAGCATCGGGAATCGAAGAAATCGCCAACCCCGATATCGATGATTACTTCAGCTACCTTTCCTCCATGTCAACCAAGGTAGGAACGCCACTTAACCAAATGGGCCAACCCTACGGCGCAGGCATTCTACTGATTTACCTCTATAATTTCGTCGACAAGAAAATTGACAAGGCCATATGGGAAAACTACAAGAAAAATCCCAACAAGCTTTTCCCCGAACAGCTCAAAGCGGTGATTGATCAAAAGAAACTTTCTGTAGATTCCTTGTTTCAGGACTTTGCGACAAGACTTTCTTTTGCAGGGAACCGCAGTACATTCATAGACTCCACGGAACTCATTTGCAAGGATGAACCCAGGTGGCCAGAATTCTCATACATCCAGTTAAAAACCAACGGCGACAACAAATCGGTAAAGCCCGCGATCAACGACCTAGCCTATAAATTTTACAGCAATGGCTCCCCCATTTTAGAAGATTTTCTGGGGCAGGTTTCTGCAGTCGCTTACCAGGGAAAGTCCGCTCAAATTGAGAATTTTAAGACAACCAACGATGCAGATCTATTCTACGCCCAAGCCTCGGCAAATTCAAGCATCGATTCTATCGCGTGGATCTTTAGCAATTTCAATAGTCAAGAGTACCTCCCCACCGTCCTCAAGGATTCTACCCTGCGAGCCTATCCTGTTCCCTGGCGAGAAGGTTATCTGTGCTTTACCCCGCTCCCCCACGACAAGCACTTCATAGAAATCCGCAATCGTCGCGGAAACCTGATTTCCCGAGAAAAATATGAAGGTTCAACACTCTGCCTCGAGGAATCCCGAGTGAGAGAGTCGATGGCTCCAGGAGTTTACCGCTTTAGAGTCGGAAACAGCGGGAAAACAAAGGATTTTATTATAATCTATTAATTAAAGCCAGCTAAAGATGCAGTCATCCTTTTCCAACTTGGGAAGGATAGACGAAGGCGCCAGCTTATCAGAATTCTTGAGCACAGCCTTGCAGGCTTCTGCAAACAGGGCATGCCCATTGTTGTAATGTTCATCAAGACGGCGGCGGGCATAGCCTTCCGCAGAATGATTGTGGATCATGAAAGCCCAGTCAGAAGACTGGAACAGCATCAGTTCACGTTCCATCTGCTTGATATAACGGCTCATCAATTTGCCGTTCTTCTTACCAAGGGCACCCATTCGTTCCTGAATAGATTTCAAATGCTGAATCATGGCGCGAAGACGATAGGACTGCGGATAATACTGATCCGTTTCGCCGTTAATCCATACGGAACCAAAGCCTCCTTCACCCCAGCTAGAAAAAGCCGGTTCATGAACTTCGGGATCTGCAGACGAAGTCATCACCTGATCAGCACCAGCAAACTCAATCACATTAGACGAGGCGGCACGTTCCAGCATCGCTTCAAGGAACAAGGGACCTTCAAACCACCAATGGCCAAAAAGTTCAGCATCGTAGGGGCAAAGCATGCAAGCCTTATTTCCTTCCATGTTCACCAGCAACTCAGAAATTGTGGCTTCGCGATTAACTACGAAAAGGTGGGCGTGATCGCGAGCCAGACACATGGCATTCCAAGGCCTATAAAGTTCCTTGTTTTCGGAACCCGTAATTCGATTGTACTTAAAACCGGAATCAATGGGTGTTTCACCGGCAAAGAAATAATCCCCGAGATAATCCTTCGGACGTTCCTGAGCGATATCCTTAAAAAATTCGCGGTATTCAGGATGCCCCGGATAACCAGTTCGGCGACTCCACACTTCCATGGAGCTCTTCTGCTCGCGGCCCATACAATACAGGCCCTGAGTGGTTTTAAGCGGAGTAAAAACGCCATACTTAGGAGGCGGAGAAGCAAGCAGGGCACCGTGAGTTTCCAGGAAGAAATAGCGGATACCGAATTCAGCCAGGTACTTATCCAGTCCCGGGAAATAACCACATTCCGGAAGCCATACACCCTGCGGCTTACGGCCAAAGGCCCTTTCAAAACATCTAACAGAAACATCTAACTGTAGACGAATCGATTCAGGATCGCTCTGGTATGCCGGCAGGAACGGATGCGTTCCTACGCAGGTCAGCAAATTCAGTTTGCCCGCATTTTCCAGTTCAAGAAATTCACCCAGCAAGTTACGGTTAATACGGCGTTCCCACGTATCAATCAAAGTTTTCTGACGTTCCATATAGAACTTCGACAACGATTCCTGGGGTTTACCTTCGTTAAGGCGAACTTCTTTCTGAATGAGTTCCAACTGCTTGTTGAGATGTTCCGAAAACTTATCTATGAGACGTTCATTGGAAAGCATCTCGATCAGCGGTGCCGAAACACTCAAGTTCAAAGTCCCGGGAACCCCCTTTTCCAGAAGACGACGCATAGCCTGAACCAATGGCAGATACGTTTCTGCCATAGCTTCAAAAAGCCAGTTTTCTTCAAAAAAACGATCGTATTCAGGATGATGCACGTAGGGCAAATGAGCGTGCATCAAGAAGAGGATTTTACCAGGAGCAGACATAGACAAGTACGAGTTATAAGTTATGAATTACGAGATCTTATAAGGCGGCTAAACCACCGTTACAAATCTCATAATTCGTACTTCTTAATTCATAATTAAGCCGCAGGCTTACTCCGTGCGCTTTACAACGATAGGAACGATTGTAGTGGGGAAATCGCCATCCTTATCGGTAGCAAAGACAGGAATAACCTTGGTCACATCGGGCAGGTCTTCTTCAAAGCTGAAGGTTCCATCCGGATTCAGGGGGAAGTCTTCGCCGCGAACCTGGAGATGGGCGTCGGGACGAGTGCCACCGTAAACGATGAGACGAGTCTTTACCCACAGGAAGAAATCCTTACCGTAGCTAACGGAATCCTTAGGAGCGGCAATGGAAAGAGAACCGTTGCTCTGGAGGGCAGCACTGGAAAGTGCGCCAGAGAACATGGATTCAGAGGAGCTACCAAAGTTTTCGCTCAAGGACTTGAGCCAGGATTCAGCAGTCTGGCTAGAGAAGCCGGAACTCATGAAGTTGCCCAGAGTATTGCCGCCCAGGGAAGCCTTGGCAAAAGCATCATCAGAAGCGGGAGCTGCTGCAGACTTGTCGAAAGTCATGACCGGAGCAGATTCCACGATAGGCATAAAGTTGTTGCCCTGAACAGCGCCAAGAACGGCGACGCAGGACTTGTTGGACGGATTTTCCACGTACCAGCTGCGAGCATCAGCAGGAACTTCGATATCGCGGAACTTGCGCTTCTTGCTACGCTGGACAGTCAGGTCGGAAGCAATGTCGAACAAACGGAGGACCAGCTTTCTCTTGCCCTTCTTGGCCTGCTTGATACGGTTTTCGGAAACTTCCCAGAAGGCATGCATCCAGTTAGGATCCTTCTGCATGAGAACCAGGTATTCAGCGTCAAAGGACTGAGCCATGGAAGCAACGTCAGCAGACTTTTCAGAAGCGTTTTCAACTTCTGCAGAAGCGGCCTTGGCCTTTACACTTTCTGCGGCAGCCTTAGTTGCCTTAGCAGTCTTTGCAGTGGCCTTAGTAGTCTTTGCAGCGGTCTTGGCGGTTGCAGCCTTGGTAGTCTTGGTAGCCTTTTCAGTCTTTTCAGTCTTTTCTGCCTTAACGGAAGCCTTAACAGCCTTCACCTTAGTTGCAGCAGCCTTTGCCACCTTGGAAACCTTTGCCACGACCTTTTCAGCCTTGGCTTCAGCTTCCTTCAGGGTATCGACGGTAGCCTTGGAGGCAGCCTTTTCCCCTGCAGCCTTCTTGGTCGTACGAGTTTTCTTAACTACTTCAGCAGTCTTTTCAGCAACGCTCTTCACAGCGCTCTTGATCTTAGACTTTACTTCTGTTTCTTTCTTAATTGCCATTTTCGGCCTCCTTCATAAACACTTCTATCTGCGAGTCTGACCCCAGTTTCCAATACCGGTCAATCCAATTCGAATGGCAAAGAACGTTTCGTCCCATTCGTTATTGGAGTCAGCAAATCGCATGCCACCCTGGAACGCCAAATCTAAAGTCGTTCCCTTGCGGCCCAGGGGGAAACCTGCTCCCAGAGAGCCCCCTGCTTCATAAACATCCTTAATGTACCAGCTCTTGTACCATGCACCTACACGATAATTGATACGTGTCCAATACGGGTCATAGAACAAGGGACTTCCATCACACTGATAACCTACCGATGCCATAAAATCACTCTGGGTATCGGTAACCTTAGTCATGTCCCAACCGCCAGCAAGATTTTCAATTTCGCTATCCCAGGCGCGCCACTGCAGGTCGAACATGACATTGTGGCGCTTGTTCAGACGGTAGTTGATACCCGTGGCAAACATAGCCGGCACGTCAATTTCGCGAGTATAATGGGTGGTTGCCAAAGTGTCGTTTTCATTGAATCTGAAATCATATTCCAATGCATTCGACAAAGTGTAACCGGTCGTATAAGAGAAGAAATAGGATGCGACACGACCACGATACTGCAATGCCATCGTGTAATAGGCCGGATGATCCTTAAGTTCCCAGGAGCCTTCGACATAGTCAGTCAGGGTATAACCACGAGCACCCCAGACATCCTTCTTTTCGAGGTCACCTGTATCGGTGTTCAAGGTTAGACTGCGAGAGTTGCTACCCATAACAAAGTGAGCGGATCCACCAAGAGAAATAGATCTCAGGAAAGGCAGTCTAAGAGCATAAGTGGGAACCAGCTCATACACGCTACCCTTGTACTCGATCTTCGCGGTGTTTTTATCATCATCCGTATATTCTTCATTCATCGTGGCGGCATAGTGCTGCCACAAAGAAAGGCCCATTGCGCCAAAGCCTCCCATGGGGAAAGACAAATTGAACGAGGGCATAGAAAGATTTCTGCCGATGTAGCTGGCACCGTCGTTACTTGCGGCATCCATTTCCAGGAGGAAGTTCAAGTTGAAGACAACCTTGGTATCGAAAGCAAGGCGGGCCGGGTTCACCACAGAAAGGCCTTCGGCGTCACCCGTTTTGGCATTGCCGGCAAAACCACGACCAGCAGCGGAGGCTGTTCCTCCCATAACCTGTTCTTCGCCCAGGGCATCCATACCGATCATGGAACCAAAGGACAGTCCTGTCAAAACGCAAAGTGTACTAATAAGCTTTTTCATTATTCATCCCCCCGCTTAGTAGCCAACCAAAGTTTCAGCGTTGCAGGACTCTTCATAGAAGTTCCAAAATCGTAGCGGGCGTAATCCATGTAAGGCAGATACCTGAAGGAAGTATCCTTTGTAGTCTTGTTGTAGTAATCCAGGTAAGTGGGATCCTTTTCCTGCAGGAACGGATAACCCATACGAATCATCATCTTGAGCGTTCTGCCATCGCTGGCCTTATTGATGAAATCACGAACGCCATAGGAAATCTGCAAGGTCAAGGAATCCCCTTCGTGGAAAATCAAGTTCTGGTGACCACGGTCCTTGATGGTTGCAGAATCCAGACGGTATTCTTCCATTCGACGAACCTGGCCGTCTGCACTATCCACATAGGAGCCAACCACAACCTGAATAGGAAGTCCTAGTTCACTGCTCCCCTTGGAGTCATCACGGGCGAACGTCATACGGGCAAGAATAACAGCTTGACGGACGTCGTTGCTGTCCCCCGTCACAAACGGGAACTCGTCACCATAAAATTCAGACAGTGCCTTGAGAATTTCTGTAGAGGGGTATTCCACCACCAACGAGTCAAAAACACCGCCATGCAGCACAAGGGCATCCTCATCTTCCAGGTTAGAAATCAGAGAAGCCATTCGGAAGGGATAGAAATCCTTGTATGCAGAATCAGACAAGGTCCTTATACGCCAAATCGGAGCATGCTTAGAGGAGCTTGCACCGTAGAAACGATAGATTCTGGAAGCTTCCGGTGCAGAAAGACGGAGCTGCAAGCGGCAGGCAGGGCCGACCTTCTTCAGACGTTCCACAAGGGCAATCGGCAGGTCGATCTTCAACACGGTATCCTTCTTGCCCAAAGAAATGGAATAAGTCGTGTCGACGGTAGTATCGGCATTCCAGCTGGCCAGGTTTTCGTACCATACGGAAGCAGAGACTCCACCGATGCTGTCCACAAACTTTTCAGAAGAACCCTTGTGCAGAATCCAGCTGACATCAAGGTTCAATTTTTCCTTCAGCGGCAGGGAATCCTTCGGGAAATTCTTGTTGTTGTAGAATTCAAGCAAGGGATACAGCGCAATAAAGGAAGCTGCAGAATCCGACTTATACAAATCAGCAAAGAATTCCTTGTTGTGGAAAGCGAAATCAAAAACCAGATCATGAACCAGGTTAGACTGTTTTCCCAGAACGCCATAAGTATTGGCTGAATGGGCAGAAGTATCCAAAAAAGTTTCGAAAGCCACCGGGGACAGGCCATCAACGCTCAAAGTCTTGACCTTATAGGAAGAAGGCATTCCGTGGTCAGACAACCAGCTATTCAACCCATTATCGTCAGATTCAAAAAGGCAGGACGTCAAGACAAGGGCAAGAACACCCAACAATCCGCTAACAAAAATGCTTTTTCTCTTTTTCACTCGGAACTCCGAATACAATCTATATAACATCGGTTATTAAAACTTCGTGACCAAATATAGCAAGTTTAGGGTAAGCAAATAAGAACATCTAACGATACAAGGCACCCATAAAGGGGCTACATCCTGTACGCAGCACCAAATATTTGTTAAATTTGCATACGTTAAAATTTAGAGGAAATTATGACTCAGTTCAACGCTCATTTTAGAAACATCAACGGCGACGATACCTACCCGGTAACCGACGTTATTTACCGTTCCAAAGTCGACAACAGCCTGCTGGAAGTGGAACACGACCGCAAGGCCCTGGCAGAACGCAGCCCCGAAGAATGGAAGAAGCTGTTTGCCGAACGCCGCATGAGCTTTGAACCGGCCGACCAGAGTGGTATCTGGAGCAAGCGCGAAATGGTTCTCCCCGATATGCCGGTGGAAGACATCGTCACCATGCGCGAAGGTTGGAGCCCGCTGTTCGACGCCGCTCCCATCGCCAAGGAACTGGGCATCAAGAGCCTGAAGGTCAAGCTTTGCGGCAACTCCCACACCGGTTCCTTCAAGGACCTGGGCATGACCGTTCTGGTAAGCCAGGTGAACCACATCATCAAGAAGAACATTCACCCGATTGACGCCGTCGCTTGCGCTTCTACCGGTGATACTTCTGCAGCCCTTTCCGCTTACTGCGCCAAGGCAGGCATTCCCTCTATCGTGTTCCTGCCCGCAGGCAAGACTAGCGTCGCCCAGCTGATCCAGCCCATCTCTAACGGTAGCATCGTTCTCGCCTTGGACACCGACTTCGACGGTTGCATGAAGATCGTTCAGGAAGTCACCAAGGACAATCGCATTTACCTCGCCAACTCCATGAACAGCCTCCGCGTGGAAGGTCAGAAGACCATCTCTCCGGAAATCTGCCAGGAACTTGGTTGGAAGGTTCCCGACACCGTGATTATTCCGGGCGGCAACCTGGGTAACGTTTCCGCTCTCGCCAAGGGTTTCGAAGACTGCAAGGCTATGGGCCTCATCGACCGCATTCCTCGCATCATCGTGGCTCAGGCAGAAAACGCCAATCCGTTCTACCAGGCATACGAACGCGGCTTCGACCAGCTGGTTCCCATGCAGGCTAAGAAGACTCTCGCTTCCGCAATCCAGATCGGTAACCCGGTCAGCTACCCCAAGGCAGTCCGCGCAATCCAGAGTACTAACGGCATGGTCGTTAGCGTTAACGAAGAAGAATTGGCAAACGCAGCACACCGCGGCGACCGCATCGGTCTCTACTGCTGCCCGCACACCGGTGTTGCTCTCGGTGCCCTGGAAAAACTCTGCGCTGCAGGCAAGATCGACAAGGACGAAGACGTTGTTGTCATCAGCACCGCTCACGGCCTGAAATTCACCGAATTCAAGGTGGGCTACCACGAACAGAAGCTGGAAGGCATCTGCAGCAAGTACGCAAACCCCATCTTCAAGGCTCCCGCCGAAATCGGCCCCGTCATGGATATCCTGAAGAAAGAGATGGCTGCAAGAAAACGTTAGTTTTCGGGAGCCATTGGCGCGGTCGAAGGTCGCGCAAATGCTTTTAAGAAAGCGCTAATTTTTCGCGGACCGGTTCCGCGCAACACAATAAAATTGAAGAAGCCTCGGAGAAAATCCGGGGCTTTTCTATCTAAAGACGTTGCAAAAAGACCGCACTATAGATGAATCAAAATGCCACCATTAAATTCATTCCACCACCAGCATGAGCAAAGTCTATGGTAGGAACAATACTGACACTAACTGCATTAGGATTTCCGGCAGCCCTACGACGCTTGTAGGCATTTTCAGATTTCAAATACTCATCAAGTTGTCTAGCATGAGCACGATGTTCATTCAAGTAATAGATATTATACCCTAAAATCGGGCCACCAACAAGCAACAGCGGAACAGAAGCAACCAAAGATACCAAAAACATTCTGGCCATAGCGGGCTTCGGGAATTTCGTTCAAAACCAGCTGACGATAAATTTCCGTACTATCAATGCTCCAGTCCATTGGCGAGAGTTCCAACAACTGTTCATCCGTCAAAGTGTCTTTTGCGGAGGGATAAACAGACGGTCCATTCTTCCCAACCGCATTCTGCTCATGAGCAAAAACCAACGAAACAAAAAGAAAAGCGAACAAAAAAACTCGCATAATGATCCTCCTATACGCACCCAAAATACATTCATTTCCAGAAAAACACAAAAACGAGTGCAATGTTAAAAAATTTCCCAATATACGTACCAGCCGAGTGTCGCGGGAGGTCGCTTGCGGACTCACCGAGGCGAAGAACAAGCTTGTTTTGGAGGGGTTCGGCCATTTGGGCCCTTAGTCTTGTTAAAGACTAACCCGCAAGGCGAGCGAAGCGAAAATGAGCTTGCTCATTTTCATTTCCGAGCCGAGGGTTAGCTTTTTTGATGGGGCTACAAGCCCCATCAAAAAAGAAAGGGCTCCCTAACGGGAACCCTTTCCTAAGAAGGAGAAAATATGAGCGGAATCCGGAACCTTGAACTTACCAGGAGGGGAGCAATGATAGAGTTGTTTGAGGATTTACCCTTCTCCCGTTCACGATTCTAAATATACCATTCTTTATGCAGTAGAGAACTACCAATTATCTTACTTTTAATTACATAAAATTATTAAGAATAAGCATATTTTTTCAGTCATCTTTACTGCAATAAAAAATAAGCCGTTTCCAACAAACTAGTCGTACACGGCTTATTTTAAGAATCGTTTACGCTACAGGATTATTCTTCGCGGAAAATAATCTTGCACTTCGGAACAAAGCGGAAACCGCCGCGGCGATGACGTTCAATTTCGAAGAACTTCTTAACGCCTTCAGTCGGCTTATCCGGATCATCAGAACCGTTAATGTGAGCAATCACGCGGTTCAGACGGCTTTCAAAGTTGGGGCGCAGCGGATCCATGCAGATTGCCGGATCTCGCTTGAATTCACGGTTTTCGTATTCTTCACGACCGGTAGCAGTATATTCGCGAAGCAAGTTGCGGAGGATTCGAGCAGGAACGTTACGCATCAAGTGCTTGCTGTTCACAGAAATGGAATCATCGCTCTTGTAGTAGATAATGGTCACGGAGTCGTTCATGGCTTCCAGGAGCTGTTCCTGAGCGCGCTGGATGGGCTGCCAGGAATCAAATTCCTGCTTAACAACAGCGCTCATCAGCTTGTTGAAAGGCTCCGGTGCAACAACGTTTGCCTTATAGTCAAGGAAGACCACACTTGCCGGACAGCCGTAGTAGCAGTCCTTGTGGATCAGTACAGCACCAGTCTTTTCGTCCACCACGTCTTCGATAGCCT
The DNA here is from genome assembly GCF_900142465.1 of Fibrobacter sp. UWH6. Taxonomy (NCBI): domain Bacteria; kingdom Pseudomonadati; phylum Fibrobacterota; class Fibrobacteria; order Fibrobacterales; family Fibrobacteraceae; genus Fibrobacter; species Fibrobacter sp. UWH6. Next base: position 217,416 of record NZ_FRAX01000001.1, on the reverse strand, counting down.
TGATACAAGCCATCTTAGTTTCGGCTTCGACTTCCCATTCCAGTCCGTACTCGGACAGGCAGTCGCCAAAGGTCATGTACTTACCGACCTTGATACCAGAAACGTAGATAAAGCCATCATCGCGCATTTCTGCGGTGGCACGGTTTTCAAGAGCTTCAATGAAGGAGGTCTGTGCAGCCTTGAACTCAATGTGTTCGTAAGCCGGAGTGTTCAGGAGGATGGGGCCAATCTGGACGAGGCCGATAAACCAGCGCATGGGGTTGGTCACCAGAACACCCGGAGAGTCAAAGCGGAAGGAGAAGTATTCCTTGCGGTTGCCATCAACGAGTTCACGACGCAGGAACTTTGATTCGTTCAAAAGCGGATAACGCTTGGGAATGATGTCGAGGCAGAGCTGACGGACATCTTCGGTAGCGTAGAACTGGGAAACGTACGGGAGGTAGGAACGGAGCACGCTACGAGCCGGAACAGCTTCGAAGGCGGCGCAGCGGTCGATGATGCGCTGAACGAAGGTATCCGGATTTTCACCACGTTCGTACAGCCAGCTCACCACATTGTTCATAACCAGGCGATGTGCACTTTCATCTACGAAGGAATCTTCAAAGTAGATGTCATTAAGCATCTTCACGTTAAAGCGAGAGTCCCGCTTAACGAGCGTAAGAATATCCTTCACAGGATAGGAAATCAACAGTTCGATATGAGTAAACTGCAAAAATAGATTTGAAAGCACTTTTAACCTCACTCCAGTGGTTTCTTTCGACTAGATGCACAAAATTCCAGTTGGTTCCACTAAATTAGCAAAAAAAACAAGATTCATCACACAAATGGCTATATTTTGGGCATGAAAACCGCCGAAATCCACTTTTTGCCAGACGAAATCATCAATAAAATCGCTGCAGGTGAAGTTATTGAGCGTCCGGCATCCGCTGTAAAGGAACTCATCGAGAACGCAATTGATGCGGGAGCCACCCGTATTCAAGTCACTATCGAAGAAGGCGGAAAGAAAAAAATCCAGGTTTCGGACAACGGGAAGGGCATGAGCAGCGCCGACCTGGACATCTGCTACCTGAGGCATACTACATCTAAACTAAACAATGCCGACGATCTTTTTCATCTAAGAACAAACGGTTTCCGAGGCGAAGCCGTGGCTTCAATCGCCGCCATTTCTAAGCTGACAATCACCAGCGCCACAGACGATGGCGAAAGCGGACGTCTCATTCTTAAAGGAGGCGAACTGGTAGAAAAACAGGATATTCAGGCAAGTCGCGGAACAACCTTCCTGGTAGAAGATCTTTTTTACAACACTCCAGTCCGTCGAACGTTCCTGAGTAGCGAAACTTCAGAAAGCACTCGAATTTTTGACGTCATCCTTAAGACAGCGATCGCCCACCCGGAGATCCGCTTCGATTATAAGGTTGGAGGCAAATCCGTATTTACAGGCGTCCCCGGAGAGCTCCGAAGCAGAATCGCCGAAGCCATCGGTTCTAAAATTGCAAAGGCGCTGCTCCCCGTGGACTACACCGAAGCAGGCATCCACGTCACAGGCTTTGTCTCCCCCACGACCGAAACAAACGGCAAGCGCAACAACCAGTATTTGTTCATCCGCAACCGCCCCATCGAAAGCAAGATGGTCAGCAAGGCGGTTACCCAGTCCTACGAGCCTTACGGTGCCCAGTGCAAACCTGTATCGGTACTCTTCCTGGACATGCCCGACATGGAGTTCGACGTAAACGTTCACCCGGCCAAGCGAGAAGTCCGCTTTGCCAACGGGAACCTAGTCTTTCTGGTCGTCCTCCACGCCATCCGCGAAACGTTCAAGCAGGACATGGAAGCAAATTCCCCGTTTATCGACTTGAGCGATGAAATGAGTTCGCCCGCCCCCGCAGCGTCTTCGTTTGCGGAGACTGCGGCACCGACCAGTTCCTTTGCCCCTCCCTTACAGTTTGCGGCACCTGTCAGCGAACCCACACCCCCTACAAGTTTCAAGGATCCTGGCCCTAAGCAGCCTTACACGCCCTCTTACACGCCCCCTTCGTTCAGCAAGTCCTGGATTTCTCCTAAGCCGGTAAAGCAACAGCGCGAAGACGACTTGAACCAGGACTTGTTCAGCACCCCCGAAGCAGGAAAGGTCATCTCCCTGGAAACAGAGAAGAAGGCCGAGGTCAAGGCTCCTCCCGTCTGGAATCCCCCTGCCTTTTTCCAGATCGCCAACACCTACATTGCCGGCGAAGACGTCAACGGTTTGCTCATCATCGACCAGCATGCCGCCCATTCCCGCATCCTGTACGAACAGGCTCTGGAGACTTTGCGAAACGGTTCCGCCCTGGACAGCCAGGAACTTCTGTTCCCGGAACATCTGGAACTCAGCAAGATCGAGGCCCAGGTTCTCAGTTCTGTCGAAAGCCAGTTCCAGCAGTTGGGCTTTTACATCGAACACTTTGGCGGAGACACTTACCAGATCCGTTCTATCCCCAGCGCATTGCCGCTGTCACGAGCCATCAAGGCGGTACGAGACTTTCTGGACAGCATCGACGGCAACAGCGAAGGCGACATGGTAAAGGTGCAAGACATTATCGCCAAGGCCTGGGCAAAGACCAACGCCTACCAGGCAGGAGACAAGTTGAAACCAGAAGAAATGGCCACATTGATGGGCCAGCTCATGACCACCGACGAACCGTTGAAATCCCCCTACGGAACGCCGACCCTGATGCGTTTGACATTAGAAGAACTGAGCAAGAAATTCAGACATTAACTGTTCTGACGACAGTCCTTCAGACAAATTATTCCGCAATTCTGATTCCAGTTTTGCGGATTTTTTTTCGCGTAATGACATGGCCGACTTTAAGGCTTCGGCGGCCTGTTCGTAAGACGAATCATTCCAACGGTACTTTATAAATTCAGCAGTACTCGCTTGCGATAAAACAATATTAGGGAGAGAAAAATAGGACGTCCTGACAAGACGTTTCCCTAGGGCATAGGTCAATGCATCCGGCTTGGTACAGACGACCAGGGGAACCCCGGACAAGGCAAGTTCCAAGGTAGCCGTTCCCGGAGCAGAAATCGCCCCCTGGGAATTTCTATAGAAAGCACACCGTTCCTGGGGCAGAGAGGGAGCCTCGACCACCTGAATCCAGGAGGGAACCTTTCCGTGGAAATAACGGTTTAGGCAGTCTTGAATAAGGGCCACCAAACTTTTTCGGGCCGCGACGAAAGCAAAATTTTGATCCTGGAACTTCGATGCAATCTTCAGGAAAACAGGAATATTGCGCAGAGTCTGCCCCTTACGGCTACCCGGCATCAGCAGGATTTTTTCGTGAAGATTTTTTTGTTCGGAAGAGTTCGTCACTTCTTCATGGGTGGATTCTGCAAAAGGGTGTCGCAAACGAGAAACGGAGCATCCTTCCATCTCATAAGGGGCTTTCTCAAATTCAAAAAACACAGCCAGTCGTGTCTGAGGAACAACCGCCAACTGCTTGGCACGTTTCGCCTTCCAGGCCCACACCTGGGGCGGCGCCACATAAAGGCTTGGTTTTCCGAGACGCCCCGCCAGCTGGACTAGCTTCATGTTGAACCCGGGATAGTCAATGGCCACCAGCCCCTTGCAGGCAGGATTAGCCAACACCGTTTCCAGAGTCTTATAGTCTCGACGAAGTTTCAGATACTTAGGAAGCACATCGCCAAAACCGGATACCGGCAAATCCTCATATTCCACAAGAGCGCGCAGACCCGCCCCTTGCATGCGGGGGCCACCTGAGCCCAAGGCATCAAACTGATGCGCCCCTTTTTTGAAAAAGGCAGAGACTAGGCTTTCACCAATGCAGTCTCCAGAATCTTCACCCGCACAAAAGAGGATGTACGGTTTACCTTCTTGCATTGCTAGAAACCCACACCTTGATAGCGCCGAGTTCTTTACGAAGTTTTCCAAGAAGTTCCGGAGAATAAACCACCTTGCTCTTTTTAAGAGCAAGCACATGCACGTTGCCAGATTCAGATTCCACATGACAAATCAGGTCACAACCCCGTTCTCCTTCTTCTACGAAGGGGGCGTTACGTTCCATCAAGTCCTGCAGTTTCTCGGCAAATTCTTCATCCACCATGTTCGAGAGAATGGCCATATGGATGTATTTCACCATATCGAAGCGGACACGATCCAACTGAATGACTTCCTGCACAACAAGCTGGAGGCCATCAGACATTCGTTGCGGTTCCAGGGAGCCTTTCATCAGAACGCGGTCATCGATGGTCACGGTATCGCGGAACTGTTCCCACATATCCTTCTTGAAGAAGACATCCAGGTCTCCGTGGAAATCCTGAATGGTGCCAACACCAATGGTATCGCCCTTCTTCGTTTCGATGGACTTCAACTTGATGACCACACCGCCAACGGCCACGGCGGCATCACCCACATGATGGCTCAGCTCATCTTCAGCCAGGGAACAGGTGCTAAAGCCCTGAAGTTCCGGACGGAATTCATCCAGCGGGTGGCCCGACAGGAACAAGCCCAGAATATCCCGTTCCTTGTTGAGCATTTCCATGGCGGTCCATTCTTCCGCTTCTTCAAGAACTTCGGCGGAACTATCCATAGCCGGTTCGCCACCGCCCATATCGAACAGGGAAATCTGACCGCGGTCACGGTCTTCCTGCTTTTTCGCAGCCACGTCCATAGCTTTGTCTACAGAGGCCATCAAGGCGGCGCGGCTTCCAGGGAAATCGTCCAACGCACCAGCCATCACAAGGCTTTCAATCAGGCGTTTGTTCATGGGCGGGCGTTTTTCTTTCTGGGAAGCCTGATATTCTACAACGCGTTTGCAGAAACTGAACAGATCGGTATACTTGCCGCCACGTTCACGTTCTGCAACGATGTCTTCCACAACAGCGGAACCCACATTGCGGATACCTGCAAGGCCAAATAAAATTTGACCTTTTTCATTAGCGATAAATTCACCCACAGAAGCGTTGATATTAGGCGAAACCACTTCAATATCCAGGCGTTTACATTCCAAAATGATGGTCACGATATCTTCGGTCTTACCCATCTTGGAAGTCATGGATGCGGCCATGTATTCGGGGCCGTAATGGGTCTTCAGGTAAGCGGTCTGATAGGCAACGTAAGCGTAGGCAGCAGCATGGCTCTTGTTAAAGGCGTATCCGCAGAAGGGAAGCACGGCGTTCCAGACCTTCTGAATCATGGCCTTGTCGTAGCCCTTGTTAACGCACTTTTCGAAGAATTCCGGTTCAAGTTTAGCCATCTTCTCGGGCATCTTCTTGGCCATGATACGGCGGATATTGTCAGCGCCACCCAGCGTGTAGCCACCCAGAATCTGGGCAAGCTTCATCACCTGTTCCTGATACACGATAACGCCGTAAGTTTCACCCAGAACTTCTTCCAAGTCCGGATGGTAACAGTCGATTTCTTCGTTACCCAGCTTACGGGCAATAAAGTGGGGAATCTGATCGATAGGGCCCGGACGATACAGGGCGTTCATAGCGATCAAGTCACCGATACGGTTGGGCTTCAGTTCACGGAGGTATTTCTGCATACCCGGAGATTCGAACTGGAACACCGTAGTGGTCATACCCTTACTCAAAAGGTCGAAGGTCGCCTTGTCATCCAGAGGGATATGGCTCATGTCCACTTCAATCTGGCGATTCTGCTTGACCATTCGGACCGTATCCTGAATGATGGACAAGTTGATCAGACCAAGGAAGTCCATTTTCAGAAGGCCGATGTCTTCTGCGTAATGCTTATCGTACATCACCACCGGAGTATCTTCGGGGGCGGCGCGATAAAGGGGAGCCAAGTTATAAATGGGGGTCGGCGTAATCACAACGCCGCAAGCGTGAACGCCTGTCTGACGGGGCAAATCTTCCAACATCAGAGCCGTATCCCAAAGGGTCTGATACATGGCGCGGGACTTGATCAGAGCCTGCAGCGGTTCCGGGCTATAATCATCTTCCAGGTTGTTACCCTTCTTGTCCTTACCGGTCCAGGCTTGCTTCAAACTGAAGTTCAAAGTACGCTGGGGGAACAGTTTCGTAACCGCCTTGGCATCGGCAGGAGCAATTCCAAGAACACGGGCCACGTCCGTAATTACCGCCTTGGACTTCAGCATACCGTAAGTAATAATCTGGCCCACGCATTCCTTGCCGTACTTCTGGGTCACGTAATCAATCACGCGGCCACGGTCACGGTCGGCAAAGTCCGTATCGATATCGGGCATGGACACACGTTCCGGATTCAGGAATCGTTCAAAGAGCAAGTCAAACTTTAGAGGGTCAATGTCCGTAATACCGATGATGTAGGTAACAAGAGAACCTGCAGCAGAACCACGACCCGGGCCCACGGGAATACCGTTGTTACGGGCCCAGTTAATGAAGTCCCACACAATGAGCAGGTAGCCAGCCACGTTCATGTTTCGGATACAGTTCAGCTCCTTGTACATACGGGCGCCCACGTCCGTCGTATGTTCGGGGAACTTGAAATTTTCTTCGGGGAAGCGCCACTTCAAGAAGCCATTACAAAGATGGATGATATAAATGTCAGAGTCAGAGCCCGGCTTACACCAGCGATGAACAGCCTTGTCCCAAGCCTTGTTATCATCTTCGTTAAAGAATTCGGGAGCCGACAGACGATCAATTTCAGCCTTGTCATCATCAGTTAGAGCGTCAGGTTCGATTCCCTTTTCGGCACAATACTGTTCCTGGACTTTTTTCTTCTTGTCCTTGATGACGCCCTTCAATTCGCGTTCACGAACTACGGGATATTCCGCATCGTATTCGGCTTTCATGATGGCCTTGATGTTCTGATATTCTTCACCTTCCAGGAAGTCCTTGGGAATGGCAAATCGAGGCCAGAATTCATCACCGATACCGGTCTTGACGGTATAGTTACAACGTTCTGCAATCTTTACGGTATTTTCGATGGCACCGGGAATATGGCCAAACTTGGCCACCATTTCTTCTTCGGTCTGATAGTAGAATCCATCGGTAGGGAATCTCTTGTCACCGGCATCATTCAAAGTCGTCTTTGTAGAAATGCAACGAAGGATTTTATGAGCCTGGGCATCTTCCTTGTTGATGTAGTGGACATCACCTACGGCCACAACCTCACGGCCTAATTCATTTGCCAGCTGAACCGTAAAATCGTTTACCAATTTTTGTTGAGGAACACCGTTATCGCACACCCCGAAATACAGATGGTCGTGATCGAAAATCTTATCGAGACTTTCCATGTATTCGCGGGCAACGGAATTACGACCTGCGGCAACACTTTGACCGTACTTACTGAAAAAGTCACCTGCGATGGCAATGATACCTTCCTTGAACTCTTCCACCGTCTCTAGGGGAACAGAAGGAATTTCAGCCCAGCGGTCACCATCTTCGTAACGGTAACTGACGATACGGAGCAGGTTATAATACCCTTTTTCATTTTCAACCAGAAGGGTCAGGCGTTCATATGTCAGGTTATCCTTGCTGGTTGCGCTGGGGGTATCAATATAGACATGGCATCCGTACAGAGTTTTCAGAGGAGGCTGGCCGTCACCCTTGCGTTTTTTGTTAAGCCCCTGTCCACGAGTCTGGAATTCCAGAATACCAAACATGGCACCATGGTCGGTAAGGGCGATAGCCGGTGCGTTATCTTTTGCTGCGGCAGCAAGAATATCATCAAGACGGGCAGATGCCTGAAGAACAGAAAATTCGGAATGGGTCTGAAGATGTACAAAAGCCATAGCCGCAATATAAAAAAAGCAGCCTCCCCTTTCGCGAAGGAATTCGCCGAATATTACTATCTTTAAAACTATGAAAAGAGCATTGATTACAGGTATTACTGGCCAGGATGGCTCCTATTTGGCGGAGTTTCTTTTGGAGAAAGGCTACGAAGTCTTCGGTTTAGTCCGTCGCAAGAGCAAACTGGACTTTAACAACGCCGAGCACCTCCAGGGTAAGGTAACGTTTATCTTCGGTGATATGACCGATTCCGCCTCCCTGCTGAGAGCCATGGAAATCGCCAAGCCCGACGAAATCTACAATCTGGCAGCACAGTCCTTCGTGACTACATCCTGGGAAACGCCCCTCTCTACCGCAGACATCAATGCCATCGGTGTTACAAAGCTTCTGGAAGCGGTACGTCTGTGCAAGCCCGACACCCGCGTGTACCAGGCAAGCACCAGCGAAATGTTCGGAAAGGTCCAGGCCATTCCGCAAAACGAAGAAACGCCGTTCTACCCCCGCAGCCCTTATGGCGTATCCAAGCTGTACGGACACTGGATTATCAAGAACTACCGCGAAAGCTACGGAATGTTCGCCTGCTCCGGCATTCTCTTCAACCACGAATCCGAACGCCGCGGAGCCGAATTCGTAACCCGTAAGATTACCATCGCCGTTGCCAAGATCAAGGCAGGCCTTCAGGATTGCGTCGAATTGGGCAATATGGACGCCAGCCGCGACTGGGGTCATTCCGCAGACTATGTACGCGCCATGTGGCTTATGCTCCAGCAGCCCACTGCAGACGACTTCGTCGTTTCTTCGGGCGTAACTCATACGGTTCGCGAATTTGTGACTATGGCCTTCAAGGCTGCCGGTATGGAATTGACCTGGCACGGACAGGGCGTCGACGAATTCGCCACCCGCAAAGACAACGGCAAGGTCGTGGTCAAGGTCAACCCTCAGTTCTTCCGCCCCGCAGAAGTAGACCTTCTCATCGGCGATTCCAGCAAGGCCCGCAAGGTTCTCGGTTGGAAACCCGAAATCAGCTACGAAGACCTGGTTTCCCGCATGGTCGCAAGCGACATCAAGCTTTTGGCCGAAGGTAAAATTTAATGGGCAGGGCTCTCATTGTCGGAGCAGCAGGTTTCGTGGGCAAATACCTGACCCGCGAACTGGAAGAAGCCGGGCACACTGTTTTTCCAACGGACATGCCCGAAATCAACCTTCTTGACAAGGCCAGCCTAGAAGCTGCCATCCGCAAGAGCAATCCCGACTACATCGTAAACTTGGCCGCCATCAGTTCTGTTGGTGCCTCCTGGAAAAATCCGACCTTGACAATGGACGTCAATGTTAAAGGTACGCTGTACTTGTTGGAAGCAATCCAGGAACTGGCCCCCCACGCCAAGACCCTCCTGATCGGAAGCGCCGAGGAATACGCCCAACAGGAATCCCCCCTCAAGGAAAGCGATTCCCTGCAGGCATCAAACCCCTATGGAATTTCCAAGATTGCCCAGGAAAATTTTGCAGACCTTTTTCGCAAGAAATACGGAATGCAGATTATCTGTACCCGTTCCTTTAACCACACTGGCGTAGGACAGGTAGAAGCCTTCGCCATTCCTAGCTTCGTCGGACAGGCTGCCCGCATCGAAAAAAGCGGCCGGGAAGGAACCATCAAGGTGGGCAACCTAAGCGCCTACAGAGATTTTTCCGATGTCCGCGACGTGGTTCGAACCTACCGTCTGCTTCTTGAAAACAAGAACGAATTCCACACCTATAACGTGGGGTCCGGAAAGGCCCATAAGGTCGAGGACTTGCTACAGACCATCGTGAGTTTTGCAACGGTCAAGATCAACGTAGAACAGGATCCCGAAAGGATGCGCCCCGTCGACATGCCCTACCAATGTGCGGATAACAGCCGCATTGTAAACGCAGGCTACTGGCGCGGCACTCCCATCCAAGAAACTTTGAAGTGGATGTTTGACAATGAAAGAAATGCCTAAAATCGCAATTGACGCACGCATGGTCAGCCGTTCCGGCATTGGCACCTGCATTCAGCATTGGCTGAAGGACGTCGGCTACAAAATCGCTCTGGGCGACCCCAAGGAACTTGCAGAATATCCTGAAGTTCCAAAGCACATCCCTTTCATCAGCGGCATTTACGGGTACAAGGAACAGTTGAAGTTCCCCTATTGCAAACTTCGCCGTGAAAAGCCAGACGTCCTGCACATTCCCCATTGCAATGTGCCCCTGTTCTACCGCGGCAAAATGATGGTCACCATTCACGATTTGACCCACCTGGTCTATCCAGAATTCCTGCCCTCAAAAATTGTCCACCTCTACTTTAAATTTATTTTCTGGTTTGTCTGCAAGCGCGCCAACCGTATCATTGTCGATTCCGAAAGCACAAAGAACGACCTGGTCCGTTTCTACAACGCAGACACAAGCAAGATTACTAAGGTTCTTCTGGCAGCCGGTAAGGAATTCATCCGCAAGCCCAAGGAAGACGTGGAATACCTTTACGAAAAGTTCAACATTCCCCGCGACAAGAAGATTCTCCTGTATGTAGGCAACCTTCTTCCTCACAAGAATTTGAACGGACTCCTTGACGGTTTCGCCCAGATGAAGGGCAAGGAAGATTGCCGTCTCGTTCTCGTAGGCAAGGCCTTTGCCGGGCGCACCAACGCCACCAAGGAATCTGACTTGGGAATCGCTGACCTGACAATTCACGCAGGCATGGTAAGCCAGGACGACCTGGTAAATCTGTACAACCTGGCAGACCTTTTTGTGCTCCCCTCCCTGTATGAAGGTTTCGGCCTTCCCGTTCTGGAGGCATTCGCCTGCGGTACTCCGGTCGCCTGTTCCAACACATCTTCGCTGCCTGAAGTTGGCGGTGACGTGGCCACCTATTTTGACCCCAAGGATCCTTCCAGCGTAGCACAGGCTCTCGAAAAATCCATTGACTCCAAGGGAATGTTTGACGACAAGATTGATGCCTGGGTGAGCCAGTTTACCTGGGAAAAGAGCGCCAGGGAACTTGCAGAAATTGCCGCAGAAGTCGCAGGGAAATAATCCATGCAGAGCCAATCCAACCTAAAGAAAAAACTGCTGAACCTGCTGAAGGTCGTTGTAAGTGTGGGCGGCCTTGGCTTTATCTTTTACAAGGTTCCCTTCGCAAAGGTCTGCAGCCATTGGACGGAACAGGCTCTCCCCTGGATTGGACTTATCCTGATCTGCACCGTTTTTAGCATGGCAATCCAAGCCAACCGATGGCGTTGTCTGCTTCTTGACGAAGGCAAGAAAGTCCCCTTCAGAATTTTTTACGGTTACATCGCCCTGGGCTATTTCTTCAACAACTTGCTTCCCAGCGGATTTGGCGGGGATGCCGTAAAGACAATCGCCTTCGGCAAGCGTTTCGGCAACACGGCAAATTCCGTCGCCGCCGTCGTCATATCGAGAGTGATGGGGCTTTTGGCCATGTTCCTCTGCTTCTTCGCCATGTTCCCCTTTGTCATTACCAGACTGCAAATTCCCGCCATTTACACGGGAGCGGTTTGCGGAGTGGCCCTCCTCAGCATCCTGATCATTACGGCCGGGCTATTTTCAGACAAAATAAAGATTCCCGACACACTAGGCCAGAAGATTCCATTCCTCCTGAAACTGCAAAACGCCTTCAGCATTTACCGCGGTTACAAGAAAGCCTTCATCCTTTCGGGTGTGGATTCCATCTGGCTGCAGATTTCTTCGATTCTAATCCACTACGCCTACTTCCAGGCCGTAGGCTCCCCTGTTGACTTGGCCACCATAACCATATTCATGACCATCACCATAACGGTTTCCATGTTGCCCATTTCCATCAATGGGATAGGACTTCGCGAAAGTGTGAACGTCAGCCTGTTTACAGGTCTGCTGGGAATTCCCGCAGACATCGTCCTGGCCGCGGCCCTGATCGGCTACATCCCCATGATTTTCCAGGCCGTGCAGGGGGCTGTAGCATTTGCAGTCCTCAAAGGGAACAAATAATCGCGCCGGAGGCGCCTGGTTTTATAACTCGTAATTCATAACAAAGCAAAAAAGTCCTGGTATTTCACCAGGACTTTTTGCTTAAGCTTTAGGGTGGAAGTTAGTTCCAGTTTTCGGCCTTCAGGTCACGGCCCCAAATTTCGTCGAAAACTTCCTTCACGGTCTTGCCACCAAAGAGCAAGTCGTAAACAGCATTCACGATAGGCATTTCGACGCCAAGCTTGTCGGCCAGAGCCTTGGTGCTACGGCAAGTGGGGACGCCTTCGGCAATCATCTTCATGCCGCCGAGAACCTGATCAATAGTTTCTCCCTTACCGATGTGTTCACCCACATAACGGTTACGGCTATGCTGAGAAAGGCAAGTCACAATCAAGTCACCCATACCGGCAAGGCCAGCGAAGGTTTCGGGATTGGCACCCATGGCACGACCCAGGCGGCACATTTCTGCCTGACCGCGAGTGAGGAGGGCTGCACGAGTATTGTCGCCAGCGCCAACACCATAAAGCACACCAGAAGCGATGGCAATCACGTTCTTCACGGAACCGCAAAGTTCCACACCGATAATATCGGTAGAGGTGTACACGCGGAGGTAGGAGCAGCTCATAGCCTTCTGCACCAGCTTTGCAGACTCTTCGCTAGTAGAAGCGGCAACGATTGCAGTCAGCACATGGCGGCTAACTTCTTCGGCGTGAGACGGACCGCTAAAGGCAACCATCTTGTCGTCGGTGAGCCAAGGAACATTTTCAAGAAGGACTTCGCTCATGAGCTGATTGGTACCTTCGAGAATACCCTTGGTAGCGCAAACCACCACCGGTTCCTTACCCTTTTCAGGGGTCCACTGACCAAGATTCTTGGCAACACCGCCCATGAACTGGGAAGGCACCACGATCATCACCATTTCTGCGCCTTCGAGGGCGGCATTCATGTCGGTGGTATACTTAAAGTCAGCGGGGAAAATTACACCGGGAAGCTTATCCTTGTACTGATGTTCAGTAGAAAGCAGATCGACTTCAGCCTGGGAATTGGTCCAAAAAGTAATGTCGTTCTTATTTTCGTAAATCACCTGGCCCAGGGTAAGACCCCAGCCGCCGGTACCCAAAACTGTAACTTTCATAATAAAAACCTCGTTTACAAAACAATCTACAAAATTAACGTTTATTGTTTGGGAGTCTTGCGCTTGCTACCAAAACCGTTTTCGGTACCATTCATCAAACGTTTGATGTTGGACTTATGCTTTACAATCACAAAGACAGCAACAATCACGGCAAGAATCATCTGACCGAGATTGATGGATTCCAGATAATGTTCGGGAACCAGGTAGCCGTACACAGACAGAAGACCCAGAACGGCGCAGCCGCCAATGCTCCCCACAGACACATACTTTGTAGAGAAGGTCAGGATAATCCAGGTGGCAAAACCGATAAGCACGGTAATGGGGCTAATGGCAAGGAACACACCCAGTGCAGCCAGAACACCCTTACCGCCGCGGAAACCGGCAAAACAAGTGAAGCTATGGCCAAGAATCACCAGAAGACCAGCAACCAGGGGAACCCAGCTAGACCAGTCGGCACCACCGGCTTCAACCTGGGCCTTGCACATGAGAGCGGCAATGAAAGGTCCAAAGAAACCCTTCAGCAAGTCCATGAACACAACCGGCAGGGCGGGCTTCCAGCCCAAGACGCGGAATGTATTTGTAAGGCCGGCATTCTTCGATCCGTATTCGCGGATATCGAAGTCCTTACCTTTCGCGATTTTTGCGATCCATATGGCGCTGGGTATCGACCCCAGCAAGTACGCTATTGGAAGACTCAGTAAACTGTTCAAGTTCTTCATCCTTTCTAAGGGTTAATTTCATATCGAAGTTCAAACGGAGAGGAGCGCCTTGCAGCTGGAATTCCTCAAAGAACTTCTTCATCAGGTAGCGCTTGTAAGACTCGGCCACCAAATCAGGGGTGCGGGTCTCGATAGCGATTACAGGGGGTTCCACCATGATCTGGCAGGCACGGGTCAGCTGAACCGTACGGGCGTTCTGGCTAGGCACCGGATTTTCTTCGATGAACTTAGCGAAAGCCTGGGCAACATTGTCGCGGCCAAGAACTCGGCGGCAGTTGGCATACACGGTCTGGATAGCCTGAATGACGCGGTTGATGCGCTGGCCTTCCTTGGCACTGATAGAGAGAATGGGAACGTATTCCAGCATGGGTTCGCGTTCCATCATTTCCTTAACCATGTGGTCAAAGGACTTTTCGGTCTTGTTGGGGAGAATGTCCCACTTGTTCAGCAACAGGACCAGGCCCTTGCCAGCCTTGCGAATTTCGGTGATGATGCGGAAATCCTGAATTTCGAGACCGCGGGTGCAGTCCACCATCAGCACAGACACGTCGGAACGGCGAATGCTTTCCAGAGTGCGCATGTTACTGAAGATTTCCACTTCGTCGTCGACCTTGGCCTTCTTGCGGAGGCCAGCGGTGTCGGTAACAACAAACTTCTTGCCATCTACAACAAAGTCGCAGTCAATGGAATCGCGGGTGGTACCCGGAATATCGCTGACCACGGCACGTTCTTCGTTCAGCAGGCGGTTGAGCAAGGTGCTCTTGCCGGCGTTGGGTCGACCGAGAATGGCAAACTTGATGGGGCGTTCTTCACGACGTTCACCGCGAACCGGAGTCGGAAGCACAGCGATGATTTCATCGAGAAGGGAAAGGCAGGCGTAACCGGTCAGGGCACTGATAGTGCGGGGCTGACCAAAACCCAGCTTCAGGAATTCATAGCTTTCCTGACGGTCGCCACCGTTTTCGCTCTTGTTGGCCACAAGAATCACCTTCTTGTCCAGCTTGCGGATCAGGCGTGCGAACTGCTGGTCCAGCTTGGTAATGCCCACACGGACATCCACCATGAACAGCACCAAGTCGGATTCATTGACTGCATTAAAAATCTGGGTGCGGACGCTATCGGCCAGCACATCGATGGTGTCGTCGGGCAGGAATCCGCCAGTATCCACCACGGTAAATTCATGACCCTTGAAACGGGCATTCTGGTAATGACGGTCGCGGGTGACGCCATCACGGTCACTAACCACGGCGGCACGACGGCCGAGAATGCGGTTAAACAGGGAGGACTTGCCTACGTTGGGGCGTCCAATAATACATACGATAGGTAACTTCATTATGGGGGAAAATATAGAATATTTATGCGCCTGTCTTAAGGTACTACAATGCCAATATGGCCTTCACCACCCCCACATCCGCAGGAAGCCAATCCAGACCATGAAGCTCCTGGGGCCCCAACCAACGAGACGCTTGGTGTTCTAATAAAGTAACACTTCCATTCACAATGGAACAGAAATAGCAATGCATGGTCAAGTGAAATTTAGGGTAATCATATTCCACCGTGGTAATGAACTGCCCCACCTCCACATCAACGGCCAGTTCCTCTTTTAGCTCTCGGGCCAAGGCCTGCTCAGGAGTTTCGCCAGGTTCCATTTTTCCACCCGGGAATTCCCACCCGCCCTTTTGATCGCCGTAGCCACGCTGGGTTGCAAAGAACTTTTTCGTCCCGGCGGATTCGTCGCAAATAACACCGGCCACAACTTCTATTGTTTTCATGAGAAAAATGTAATAAAGGTCAATCCTTTACGCAACGGACATTGGAGACATCGCCTTCACGTAGAACTGAGCCAAAGTGAAGAGACGTTCGTTGAGAAGCAAAAACCGCTCGCCAAACGTGATTGGGAACGTCATTTGTTCGAATCGAAGAATCCAATGTTGACGTCAAAAAGTACGCATACAAGCCATCATCCCTTCTCTTGGCGAGAGATGGTTGCATATTAAAACCGCAATCATCATACCCATTAGCAGAGTCTCCAGGGTTCAAAGGAATCCAGCCAGACACACTTTTCAAATGCAAGGCGGCATTCCCTGATCCATCAACACTTTTCCCAAGAATCTGCCATTCATCCATAGATGGCAAATGCCAGCCAAGTGGGCAGCTTGCACTGTCATACAGGTAAAAACGCCCCACAGTATTACAGCCATCCTCTTCAAAGTAGCATACGCTCCATGCCTCAGTCTTGTAATTCAGATTCTCGGCCATCCACACCTGGTCTCCGATGGTCGTGTACTTGTAAACGCGGCCGTCGCGTTCGTCGGTGAAAGTGCCGCGGTTCGGCATGCCATAGGCGTTCGTGCCGATGTCGGGGCACACCTTCTCGGCGCTCCATGCCTCGTCGGAGTCAGTGAGGCAAGAAGAGAAAAACAGTGCCAGCAAGGCGAACAAAAGCGAAGCCATTACCTTTTTCATAAGAGTTTCCTTTTTTCAGTTTCCTAGAATTCAAACAACTTATCCGGAAACTTGGCGGAGCTGCGGAGCGCGAGGATTTTCGTTACCACCTTCGTCTCGATACCCGAAACCATCACGGAGACCACCATGGATTTCAGGTTATTCTCGGAATCGTAGGCGAACGTCGTATGCACGGACTTTTCTGCATCATCGTTTTCAAGCTTTTCGATGCGTTTTTTCTGGGAATTGTAGTAAAGCGCACCCTCGGCACCCTCGATCTTGTATAAGTTTTCGGACACTCTCACCGGGGATTTCCATTCGCCGGCGTCGAGGGGGTTGAAGTTCGTGTACTTCTGGGCCTCCAAAGCCTCTCCGTTGTACGGCAAAATCTGGAACTTATTCGTGTTCAAGTCAATGACCTTCATACGAGAGCCGTTTACGATGCTGCGCTGGTTCATGAACGACGTCTTCATCTCGGTGTAGGTCTTGGAACGGCCCTTCTGAACCATGTAAATGGAAACCACCTGCCTGCCGGCGTGTTCACCGTGGTGCGGATGCTCATTTCCACAGAATCCTGCGAGAGGGCGCGGGACTTAAGGTCGGCACGCACCTGGTCAAGGGTAAGAGCGAAGGAGGAAACGGAAAAAAGAAGGATGGATAGCAAAAATTTTGGCATGATCAATCCTTGAGGCAACGGATGGAGATAAAATTATGCGATGTAAAAGCCATATTCCCAAATTCCATAATCATATTCCACGCATAAAGTTCGTTTTTAGCCGTCGTTGTTGCAAATGCAGATGTAATTGAAAATCGCTGCATTGCGCCATTCATAAAAAGGTATCCATTAAGTGGCACCGAATAGCCACAAGAATTATCTGGCCTTTTATACCATTTTTTCGTTTCCGAATCAAGTCTATCATAGGATTCTTCTTCTAAAAGTCTCAACTCATCATTTTGAACAGATTCCATCAAAACTTCCCATTCTGCTTTGGACGGCACACGCCACCCCTGCGGACATATCGTATCCAACAGAACCCTGTCCAAGAACCCCTCCTTTTCCCCATTTTCATAAAGGTTATAATACCTCCCAAATCGTTCGCAGAATTCGTCGGCGATGCATTCGTTTGTTGTGCAGGTGGTGTTCATGCGTTGGCCGATTTCGGCGAGCTTGGATGTATCTTCAACACATACTGTATCACCAATATCATCAAACTGAAAACGCTGTTTCCAATAACACGTCTTTTTGCCATAACACATGCTGTACGGATAAGGCAGTTCGTACTTTAAATTTTCGGCCATCCACACCTGGTCTCCGATGGTCGTGTACTTGTAAACGCGGCCGTCGCGTTCGTCGGTGAAAGTGCCGCGGTTCGGCATGCCGTAGGCGTTCGTGCCGATGTCGGGGCACACCTTCTCGGCGCTCCAGCTTTCACCCTCGTCGTCGAATATGCAAGAGGTAAGGGAAAAGGCCGCAAGCAAAATTGAGAATAGACAAACCAACTTAAGTTTCATCTCGATCCATCTTTTTTTATTTGAAAATCTGCCAGTTGAGAATCACGTTGCCGTTGCGCAGCACCAGGTAGCCGCCCTGCTTGAGTTTGTCGGCAGGGATCACCACCATGTGGGTGCCCTCGCCCCACTTGCCTTCGAACAGTTTCGCCTGCGGGGCGCCGACTGCATTCTCAATTTCAAGGGTGTAGTAGCCCTCGGCGTCGATTTCCACATAGACTACGTCGCCCACGCGGGTCACGCGGCTCTCCGAAACATTTTTCACTACCACGCTGTCCGCAAATCGGGGCTGCGGAACGCCGCCGTAGAGCAGGTTCCCGTTCCTGTCGAGCACCACTATGGAGTCGGCCACGGCAAAATCCCTGCCCAGGCCATGGTGCGACGGGTCGTCATTTGCATTGAATCCGTCACCCCAGTCGGAGTTGTGCAAAGCGAACTTCGCGCCATTGCCGAACGCATTGCGTTCACCCGGATTCAAGACAACATTTTTATACATAAACGAAATGTAGTAAAGGTCGCCGCCGGCCGCAACATGGGATGCCTTCGCGAAGGTGGTATCGTAGTATTCCGGGTCGGCCACGTCGCCCTGGGCATCGCGATAGTAATACAGGACTTCGAAACCATCGACAGCGACGGTGCCGTCATTTTCGACAACTACCTGCACCTCGTTCCTCCTGTTCAGCTCCCAAGACAAATCTTTGGCAAGAACACGCACCGAGGGCTTAGGCCGTTCGGCGGTTTTTCCGTCGTCATGGCAGCTCCAGTCGTTCAGCAGCCCGCCATCTTCGTCAAGGAGCGCCACCCCCTTCGCCAGCACATACCCACTCTCGGCCCCCTGCTCGTACGAAGGGTCGTCCAGGATGTTCCAGGGCTGATAATAGTCGGCACGGTGCAGGCCAAGCTGGAGCTCCCCCTTGCAATCTACGAGGAACTGAGCGCCTTCAAGCTTTACATGCTCGACATCGGACTCCTGGGAGCCATGGTAAATACCGAAGCGTCACAGGTTCTTATCGACGACAGTGTATTTACGGAATACAAGGGCGGCGTAACGGAGCAGTTTATTTATCAGCAAATCAAGTGCGAACTAAACACTCCGACATACTACCACACAACCGATGATTCCAGACTTGAGGTGGACTTTATCGTTCAATACAAAGGGAAAATGCTTCCTATCGAAGTGAAGGCCGGCAGAAATGTTCGCGCCAACTCATTGAGCATGCTCCTCGCAAAAACTCCAGACATGCGAGCCGTACGTTTTTCCATGTTGCCATACAAACAGCAAAGCCAACTGACAAACATTCCCTTATACGCAGCTCCGATTATGGAGTAAAAAAGAAAGCCCCAAGGAAAAAGATCCCTGGGGCGTTTATTTTAAGGTTTTACTTCGCTAGGCCTAGGCTTGGCGGCCCATCTTCAGTGGGTGCCTAGTTAGAGTCCCGGAGACAACGAACAGAGAATCCATTATCCACGCTACATCCCTCAATATTTGGCTCCGCGACATCAACAAACAGATTCAAACGATAGGCTTCGCCGCCATCAGCCGTAGAAGACCAAAAGTTGGCGTTGTTGCCAAGGTTGTTGAACTTCTTGTTGTTGCTGTTGTAGTTGCCAGCAGGGAGAGCGGAACCACAAGCCGTTTGAACGCAGTCGCTATTAAGAGGTTGCAGAAGGTTGCAATCGCCGAACAAATCCAGTTGACCTTGCAAGATTCCACCGCCGTTTTTCTACTCGCCCTCACACAAAACGTGTTTTAGGCAAGCGGACTGCTGGACTCTGAAACGGGACACTCCGGCAAACCTTGATTTACCGGATTCCGCCCTAAAAGGTTTTGAAGTTTGACTATAGCCTGATTTACAAAAATCCACTGCTTCTCGGTGACCTGCTTTAAATCCAGAAGCAAACGCAGCCGGATTTGCAACGTAACCAAAAATCGTTCAAGGCGAACGTATTCAAATGCAATTTTTGACTGGACGACACATTGCAAGTCGGCCAGAACAGATACACATTCCTCCCGCAATTTATCTCCCAGACCGAACTTAAAATTTCGATGAAACTTGCTAGTTAAACGACAAAGGTACAATGTGAGGTCATAGAACTCACGGTAGATGACAAAGAGCTTTTTCAAGGGAACGACTGTTTCCACAGTTGAAGAAAGCTTTGAAACATTCGTGGAGGCATTGCCTACAGACTGAACAATACCGGTTTTCCAGGCATCGTACGATTCTAATTCTGGCAAGCCACTGATTTCTATATGCCGATCATCGGAAATAATTTTCCACTCGTAGCCGGCATCCTGAGCCTCGGCCCTCAAACCATCAAGAACAGAATCAGGGAAGCCGAGATACACGACATCGGCACCGATTTTCTTCACGAACTTATGGTGAACCTTGTACTCACGGAGAAATTTTACAAAACGGAATGCGGACCTTTCGTACGCCTGGAAAAACTTACGATCACGAATCAAGTGAATGCTTGATTCGTTGTCGCTTTCCACGGTGTAAATTTCGTCTATAAGCAATATTTATAACCAAACAAAAAATTTCTCCCCGAAGAACTTTCGCAGCTGCGCTGCGTTGTTCTTCGGGGAGTTTCAAGGCTTTGCTTCGCTAAGCCTTGGCTAGGCTTCCCACCTTCGGTGGAAGCCTAGTTAGAGTCCTGGAGACAACGCACCGAGTAGCCGCCGAGCTTCTCGCTGCGGTCGTAGACGCCCGCGTGGCGGTCATTGATGTTCAGGAAGTTGGCGTAGGCGCTGTTGAATCTGTGCTCCGTAGAAGACCAAAAGCTGGCGTAGTCGCCAAGGTTGATGAACCGCTTGAGGCTGCTGCTGTAGTCGCCAGCAGGGAGAGCGGAAAAACCGAACTCATCAGCTCCGTTTTCCCAACTAGCAGCACGCAAATTTTCACGTCGTTCCTTACTTGAAGATCCAACATTACTCAAAAGAGTCTCAAATTCCTCCGTACTGGGCAAGTGCCAGCCGGTTGGACAAGCAGCCTTTGCGTCCTCCCAAGCGTACAGGCGACCATATTTTTTGCAATTGGAGAGTTTATTGTCATAACACATGCTGCCGCTGGTCTTATAGTTCAAGTTTTCTGCCATCCATACTTGGTCGCCGATTTTCACGGTCTTGTATGTTTTGCCATCGCGGGAATCCTTCATGGTTCCCGCCATAGAAAATGTAGCTAACAAGACTACGGTCACAAGAATTTTTCCCATAATCATTTCTTTTTTCATTTTTTCTCCGTTTAGATTTAAGGACTTTTGCCATTTCCTTAATACAGTTTAACTTCGCAAATGAGTTCTTCTACGTTCACAAATTCACCGAACAATTTGCTACATACATTTTTGAAAGCGGCACCTCTAAAGGTCATTTCAATCTTTCGGTTACTTTCAAAACCAGCAACGAACATTTTGACTAGTGGAGATTCTTGATCTAGAACGAATTTCGTTTTTGAATCAAGCATAAGAGCTGATGTTTTGTCACCTTTCACAAAGTAATTCAAACAACGTTCATTATTTTTCTCAGTGATTCTATGCAAATAATTTTCACAGCCCAGAATTTCAAATTCAAACTGCATCCCCATAGAAATAGATTTCACAACACATACAATGCCAAACCGCATTTGCGAAAGCATTAAAGAACAAAGCCTTTTCACTTCCTCTGGGGTTACATTGAAATTAGACTTGTCCAAGTTACAGTCATCCATTTCTTGTATTTTTTCAAGCCAATATTCTACAATGCTGCAATCTCCAAATTCCATTGCACACTCGCTCTCCTTTCCGTAATCAGAGAGTCTTTTTCCAACTTCTTTTTCATAAGTGCTCAATCGAATCTTTGCACTGTTTTCACTTTTTTCCTTCCACTTATCATAGGAAGAATCCGATGTTTTATAGTAATGATACAGGACAAACCATGTCGCACCCATACTACTAAGTTTATCTCCTCCAACAAAATTGAAGGAATGTTTTTCTTTGGTTATTGTCATGACATTCACCTTTTATTTTTCCAATCTCGTTCCTTTCCACATATCCGCATTCCAGCTCTGCGGATAGAGAATTTCCTTCAATTCATTTTCGGTTGCGTCACCCCAGACCTGAGGGATTCCACCGCAGTACGCACGAACATTCTCGGCACCGAAAATGGATATTACACTTTCTATAGCCTTAGCCCCATACGCATCGGCTTCCTTTTCGTAACGATGGGCATCTGCATAACATTTCAGTTCTTCGCCATACATCCATCGTTTTTCACCTTTATACCCCACAACCACGCTACAATACGCCTTTTCTTCGGAGTTTATTCGGCAACGAATGGCCTCTGTAAAAGTCTGTATCCACACAACATCATCTACAGGCAAGGAGTACCCCAGCAGAACCACATGCCGGCATTTTTCAAGGCCCACGCGAACTTCGCGCTGGACTTCTTCAAGGAACGATGTCGGCGTTCCCTTGATCATGGTCTGCATAATCATGGGCGAATTACTGGCAAAAGTCTTTGCCCCACAGGAAACACACTCTAGGGCATCCGATTGCAATGATTCGTTACGCCAGCGTTTTTCGTTTTCTGTGCGGTTAAAATTATCGTTTTCAAACAGAGGCACAGGCAAAGGTGGGTTCAAATGTTTTGAGCCATAGCCCCACTCGTCGCCAAGGTAATACATCATACGCCCGCAGGCGGGGCATTCACGCCAGTTGGAACTGCCGTGGGCAAAAAAGAACTTGCCTATACGCCCAACAGGTGACCCGGAAGCCTTGCATTCATTCTGCCTAAAGGCAACCACTTCGTCGTAGGAATAGGAGAACTTTTCGGACTTTCGATCTTCTGGTTTACTTGAAATTTTTCGGCTCTTGGTCTGGAATCCAAAATCCAGCCACTGCTCCACCTTTTGAGCCGTCTTCAAATACTTATCAAAGTGGTTCACTTCGCGGTTCGCATTGAACAGGAGCCACATGAAAACGGTTTCGAAATTGAAGGAGACAAAAGAGGTACTGAACTGGTAAAATTCGCGGCTTGTCAGGTCCGGGTATTTTTCGGCAAAAGCAAAACTTTCCTTTTGCATCAGGCGAGCGAATGTTTCTGCAAACTTTTTGTAGCTAGAAAACATCTCAGCCTTTTCGCCTTCTGCAAGATTTTTCCAAG
The DNA here is from genome assembly GCF_900142465.1 of Fibrobacter sp. UWH6. Lineage (NCBI taxonomy): Bacteria > Pseudomonadati > Fibrobacterota > Fibrobacteria > Fibrobacterales > Fibrobacteraceae > Fibrobacter > Fibrobacter sp. UWH6. The sequence continues at coordinate 194,765 of NZ_FRAX01000001.1, read as the reverse complement.
ATTTTGCGAAAAGGATTACCGTAAAACAGATAACGCAGGCGTACGCCCCCTTAAGCCTGCTGTAGTCTATGACAATTTCATCCTTATCGCCGATCGCCGCACGAACCTTGATGCCCTGCTTGGCGTTCATCTTTTTATCGAGCAGGGTATAGACATCACGAATCAGGTTGTCGTTTCCTTCGTCACAAGGGCAAATGGAAATGATCTGCTTAAGGGCCAGCCAGTCGTATGAATGGCGAAGTTCCAGAATCCTTTTTTTCAGGATTTCGTCTGGTGGAGTTACACCTGCGGAACCATAGGCCCTGCGCGCTGCGGCTAGCTCACCATTTGTAATTTCTAGCCAGCAATCTTCGTCTGTTTTGTCGTCCCCAAGCAGAATAAGAAAATCTTCAAGGCGATTCAGGTCGTTTTGCGCAAAATCATTCGTGAAATTCGCCAGGCTCTTACGACCACCGAATTTTGATAATTCTCGAAAAAATTTTGTTTGTTCACTGGTTTGGGGCATGCCAAGCAAGGCCGAAGCTCCGGCACCAATAAAAACGAGGGTCTCCGACCATGTAGAAGGCTGGCTCATAAGGCTAGATGAGGGTGATGGAGATTATCTTGGCTTCTATTTTTTCACAACCAGAAGTACCTGCAGTAGATTTAGACTTTGAGGGAGGTTCTTCAAATTTCAGGCGTACTTTTGTGTTTGATATTTTTGCTTGAATGAGCGATTGCGCAATTCCGTAACAAATGGTCGTCTTAAAATTCAAATCGTTCTTCACATTCAATAAAACAGTCTGTTTGCCACTCTCAATTTTTCCATCATCACAAGATTCATTTTTTTCCAGCATTTTTTCAGGGCAAAACACATTATACTCGTCGCTACCCTGTTTTAACAGATAGCCTTCCGTTCCCTTTACCTTAAGGGACGATACACAACCATTCACAGCCAAACCAACTTCTTGAATAACACATTCAATTTGATAAGCCATACAAACCTCATCTTTTTATTTACTTACACCTAAATGTAAACAAAAAAAAACAATGTCAAGTATTTTTGCCAAAAACGGCAAAAAACTTGAAAATTTTGGTAATCTTTCACGGAGAAATGCGGTTCTCCGCTTCATTTTGACACTTTGTGACAAGAATTTGTGTGTACATTTGATTGCGGCGAAATTCGCGCAGATTTCAAACCGATTTCTGATTTTTAGATAAGCAAAACTGATGCACAAAGCCGTCGCTTTTCAGCATGTAGCGACAGGAGGAACGATGAGTACACATGTAATGCACTTGACACTTTGTATCCGATTAGATACATTTGGGAGGGTAAGATGTTTTCAATAGAGAAAACTGAAACTTTCTCTAAATGGTACGCGAACCTTAAGGACAATCAGGCAAAGCAGAGAATATTCTCTCGATTATTGAGAGTTGAACTAGGAAATCTTGGTGATGTCAAAAACATTGGCGACGGGATATCCGAAATGCGATTCGATGTTGGACCTGGATATAGGCTCTACTACGCCATACGGGGACAGGTTGTAATCATTCTCCTATGTGGTGGAGACAAATCAACACAACGGCGAGACATTGAAAAGGCAAAGGAAATGTGGAGGACGATTCAAAATGAAAACAAGTAAGCTGGATTTATCAGAGCTTTTGGATAACGAGGAGGTTATCGCGGGAGTCATCAGCGACGCATTGCAGTCAAACGACAGCACCGTTTTGTTGAGGACCATTGGATACGTAGCCAAAGCTCGCGGCATCGCACAAATTGCAAAAGCAACAGGCCTCGGCAGAGAAAGTCTTTACAAGGCGCTGAATGAAGATGCTCACCCCCGTTTTGACACCATTTTACGCGTATTGAACGCACTAAATGTTCAAATGATCGCGGTTCCTAAAGTTCCTACAAAGAGAAAGGTTACCCGCAAACTTGCCGTGGCCGAAAAGAAAGCCGCTTACAAAGCTTAGGCAAATGTTTCGCCGAACTTAAACCATTTTTTGATAAATAAAACCGTAGCACAAAACCGTCGCTTTTCAGCATGTAGCGACAGGAGGCTAAATGACCAAAATACCGCTCGCAGATAGTACCATTATGGTACTTTTATATCTATATTTTCATTGTAACAGATTCTTCTGCTTTTGAGGAGGCATTCTGAATGGAACACCTCGGCAAAGCACACTATGACAACCGACGCTGACACAACTCTTTGGCAAGATGTATATCATTCAGTCGACACAAAAGCAGATGGTTCTTGCGTAAAGTTGTACATCAAAATTCAAATAACAAAAAATGGAAACGGAGTTGTCATTTCGTTCAAGGAGCTATAAATGATTATCAAAGAATGTCCCATTTGCAGCGCAAAAGTGAACCGAAAAAAAGTAAAAGAAACCTACACCTACAAGGGTAAATCCATCACAGTAAACAACCTTCCAATTTTCCATTGTACCGGATGTGGAGAGGAATTCATTGACGAGGAACGCGTCGGTCCCATCAACAAAAAGCTAGATGCTCTCTACAGGGAAGCGGAGGGCTTATTGCAGCCCCAGGAAATCGTAGAAATTCGCAAGAAGTTCGGTTACTCCCAGGAAGAATTTGCAGAAATCGTAGGTGGCGGACCGAAGGCCTTTGCCAAGTATGAAAAAGGAACCGTAACACAGAGCCGCTCCATGGACAACCTGCTTCGCATCCTGCGGGATTCCACAGACGCCATGGCCATTCTAACAAGTCAAAAAGCCCTCTGCGCCTGCGAAGCCCAAAGTACTTATCAGGCAAAAAAAGACAAGAGTTCGTCCTGTTCAAAAACATCTCGTTCGTGAAGTTCACTGTTTTTTTCTAAATTTGCCCGCATTAAGAAATTATTTGTGGAAGTAATAAATCATGGAAACACGTTATAATTCTTCAGAAGTTGAAGCCCGCTGGCATGAGACCTGGGCTGAAAAAAATAGCTTTGCACCTAGCGGTAAGGGCGAACCGTTCTCTGTCGTCATTCCGCCTCCTAACGTAACCGGCGCCCTGCACCTGGGCCACGCCTTGAACGACACCCTTCAGGATATTTTGGTACGCTACCGCCGTAAGACCGGTCGCGACACCCTGTGGATTCCGGGTACGGACCACGCCGGTATCGCAACCCAGGCTGTTGTGGAAAAACGCCTGTTCCAGGACGAACACAAGACCCGTCACGACATCGGCCGCGACGCCTTGGTGGAACGCATCTGGAAGTGGAAGGAAGAATATGAAGCTCGCATCACCAAGCAGCTGAAGAGCCTTGGCGTGAGCTGCGACTGGAGCCGTCAGCGCTTCACCTTGGACCCCATCTGCGCCAAGGCTGTTCGCCACGCCTTCTTCAACCTGTTCAAGAAGGGTTTGATCTACCGCGGTAAGCGTCTGGTGAACTGGGACACCAAGCTCCAGACTGCCGTTGCCGACGACGAAATCTATTACGAACATGTGAAGGGTCACTTCTGGACCTTCAAGTATCCTCTGGCCGATGGTTCGGGTTTCATTCCCGTTTCCACCACCCGTCCGGAAACCATCATGGGCGATACCGCTCTTGCCGTGCACCCCAGCGACGAACGCTATGCACAGTTCATCGGCAAGACTCTGAAGGTTCCTTTCGTTGACCGTGAAATTCCGGTGATCGCAGACGCAATTCTCGTGGACAAGGACTTTGGTACCGGTTCCGTGAAGGTGACCCCGGCTCACGACCCCAACGACTATGCTACCGGTCTCCGTCATAAGCTCCCCATGATCAACATCATGAACGACGACGGAACCTTGAACGAAAACGCTGGCAAGTTCCAGGGCCTTAAGGGCCAGGCAGCTCGTGAAGCTGTGGTTGCAGGTCTCGAAGAACTCGGCCTCCTCATCAAGGTGGAAGACCACGAAATGGACGTGGGCCACTCTGACCGTTCCAAGACTGTTATTGAACCGTACCTCAGCGACCAGTGGTTCGTGAAGATGGACGTTCTTGCAGAAAACGCAATGAACGCTGTGAAGTCAGGCGAAATCAAGATTATTCCGGAACGCTACGCCAACAAGTACTTGGATTGGCTTGGCGAAAAGCGCGACTGGTGCATCAGCCGTCAGCTCTGGTGGGGCCACCGCATTCCTATCTGGCACACCGACGCTACCGAAGAAGAACTGAAGGCCGTATTTGGCAACCGCGAAGACATCTTCTTCTACAAGGCTGAAAATGGTGGCTACCTGGTCTGCTCTCAGGAAGAAAACCTGGCAGAAGACGCAGTTCCGGGCCACGTTCTCAAGCAGGAAGACGACGTTCTGGACACCTGGTTCTCCAGTGGTCTCTGGCCCCACTCTACCATGGGTTGGCCGGAAAACACCGACACTCTTAAGAAGTACTACCCCACTTCCGTGCTGGTGACCAGCCGCGACATCATCACCCTCTGGGTGGCTCGCATGGTGCTGTTCAGCCAGGAAAACATGGGTACGATCCCGTTCCACACCGTTTACATCCACCCGAAGATCCTGGACGGCAATGGCATGACCATGAGTAAGTCCAAGGGTAACGGCGTGGACCCCATGGACATCGAAAAGAAGTACGGCACTGACGCGCTCCGCTTCGTGATGGCCAGCCTCTGCACCGACAACCAGGACGTTCGTCTGCCGGTGAAGAAGGAAAAGCAGGAAGACGGTACCGAAATCAACACTTCCGAAAAGTTCGAAATCGGTCGTAACTTCTCTAACAAGATTTGGAACGCTTGCCGCTTCCTCTACCCGCAGCTGGAACAGGCTGGAGCCCTTGCCGCCGAACTTCCCATGGACAAGAATTTGTTCGCACTGGAAGACAAGTGGATCCTTTCTCGCCTGCAGACCACCATCAAGGATGCCACCCGCATGCTGGAAGAATACCACTTCGCAGAACTTGCCGGCTTCCTCTACCGCTTCGTGTGGGATGACGTTTGCAGCCAGTACCTGGAAATCAAGAAGGCTGTGATCAACAGCGAAACCCTCACCGCCGAAAAGAAGAATGCTATGGCCATTCTCAGCTACGTGCTGAAGAACGTCCTTGACCTTCTCCACCCGGTAATGCCCTTCATCACTGAAGAACTGAACAGCATCCTGTTCCAGGGCTCCGAAATGGTGATCAGCCGCCCCTGGCCCACCGCTGATGAATCTCTCATCAACAAGGACATTGAAGCCGCCTTCGACCAGGCCTTCGCCGTTGTGGAAGCCGTTCGTGGTGTCCGAGGCCGCTACAGCGTTTCTCCCGCTACCAAGCTGAAGGCTGTTGTTTCTGTGGACGACGCAGCAACCGAAGCTTCCGTGAATGCATGCCTCGCCATCATCACCGAACTGGGCGGCATTGAAAGCATTACCGTTGGCGTTAAGGCTGAAAAGCCCAAGTTCAGCGCCAGCGCCGTTGTGCCCGGTGGCGAACTCTTCATCCCGCTGGAAGGCATCCTTGACCCGGCTGCAGAAATCGCACGCCTCGAAAAGGAAATCGAAAAGGCCAAGAGCTTTGCCGCATCTATCGAACGCAAACTTTCCAATGAGAAGTTTGTTAGCGGTGCCCCGGAAGCCGTGGTCAACGCCGAACGCGTGAAGCTCGCAACCCAGCAAGATATCATTGCCAAAAACGAGAAGGCTCTAGCTGAGTTGAAGTAAGAATGACAAGTACGTAAGCCGAGTGTCGCGGACAAATTCATTTGTCCATGACCGAGGCTAGTACTTGGTACATGAGCGTAGCGAATGTACAAACTGCTCTGCAGGACTTGCGATAATTTTCTAGACAAAAACCTTAAGGGTCAAGAAAGCTACTTAAGGTATAATCCATTTGATAAAAGAAGAGTCCTATAAACAGGACTCTTCTTTTATTCACAAAAAAACAGTTGAATTCTCAGCAATCAAAAGCATTTCCTTTGCCAAGATTGCATTGTTCGCATTTCGTCTCCAAATTATCGGCAATGGTTTCTCCCCCCTTCGACCACGGAATTATATGGTCTACATGTAATTTTACCCCCAATTCTGTTACAGGACTTCGACCACAAGTTTTACAAGTAAAACCATCTCTCATCAATATCTGAAAACGTAATCTATCAGAAATATTTCTTTTCGTTTTATGAACAACTTCTTCATTTTCTTTTGAAAGTTTCTTAACTTTGCAGTTAGATTCGTTATCTTTAGATTTATTTTCAATTCCGCTAGACACATATTCCACAAATTGCTTCAAAGCACTTCGAAAACTGCCAAACCTTTTTTCATATGTGCCGACAGAATATTCTGAAAGAGGTTTTCTCATTTCACAATATTTCGGTTGTCGTCCTAAACTAGTCCAAACCTTCTCTAAATTCGAAAATAATTTTTCTTCTGAAATGTTCAAACAACTCCGACTAGCATCTAAATTACACACTTCCATAACTTTAAACCAGGAACCAAATCTTCTTTGTAGCGTACTTGGATGGAACGTTCCATACAGCTCATATTCTGCTATCGTTACTGTATTTTTTTCTAGTTGTATGGCAACTTTCTTTACATCGGCAATAAGGTCTTCATCCGGCGTATTTCTTTTATAATCGCTTAAAACAAACAGATTTTCTATATCATCAGTAAACGGCATAAGAACGTTCCACTTTTAGATTGCACTTATATTTAAAATAAAAAAAAATGCGTTAGGGATAGTGACCCCTTGGGGCGGAGACTTGCGATGCAAGGCTCCGTTTTAGGAGGTTGGCGATAAGCGAAGCGCAGACGGCAGCCCCTAAAATATAGCCCGGCCTTGCGTAGGCAAGGGAACGCCCATAAAAACAAAATTCTTCGTGTGGGATGACGTTTGCAGCCAGTACCTTGACAAATGCACAAGCCGAGTGTCGCGGACAAATATATTTGTCCATGACCGAGGCTAGCATTTGGCGCTTGCGCAAATCAAGAAGGCTGTGATCAACCGTGAAACTTTGGACGCCGAAAAGAAGAACGCTATGGCAATCCTCAGCTACGTGCTGAAGAATGTTCTTGACCTTCTCCACCCGGTAATGCCCTTCATCACTGAAGAACTGAACAGCATCCTGTTCCAGGGTTCCGAAATGGTGATCAGCCGCCCCTGGCCCACCGCTGATGAATCTCTCATCAACAAGGACATCGAAGTTGCCTTCGACCAGGCATTCGCCGTGGTGGAAGCCGTTCGCGGTGTCCGTGGCCGTTACAGCGTTTCTCCGGCAACCAAGCTGAAGGCCGTTGTTTCTGTGGACGACGCAGCAACCGAAGCTTCCGTGAATGCATGCCTCGCCATCATCACCGAACTTGGTGGCATCGAAAGCATTACCGTTGGAGTGAAGGCCGCAAAGCCCAAGTTCAGCGCCAGCGCCGTTGTGCCCGGTGGCGAACTCTTCATCCCGCTGGAAGGCATCCTTGACCCGGCTGCAGAAATCGCACGCCTCGAAAAGGAAATCGAAAAGGCCAAGAGCTTTGCCGCATCTATCGAACGCAAACTTTCCAATGAGAAGTTTGTTAGCGGTGCCCCGGAAGCCGTGGTCAACGCCGAACGCGTGAAGCTCGCAACCCAGCAAGATATCATCGCTAAGAACCAGAAAGCTCTTGAAGAGCTGAAGTAATTCAACGCGGTCTTTAATGCGAAAAAGAGGAAGTTCCCAAGGAACTTCCTCTTTTTTATTTCAGGTTTGCGGTTTTAATTTCCGACTTAACCCATTTTATTTTTTGTCAGATTTTTTTGCAGCCTTTGCTGCAGGTTCCGCCGTTTTTACAGCAGTGGGTTCTGCAGTTTTCACAGCCGTTTCTGCTGGCTTTGCAGCCACAGGCTTTTCTTTCAGCAGCAGGCCTGCAACGCTGTGATCGCGGACGAAGGTCTTCTGGGCGGCTTCCTGCACAGAGGCGGCGCTAACCTTGTTCAGTTCGTCGGCCCAGGTGAGGTACATGCGATAGTCGCCGAACATTTCATACCAGGCCAGATTGGTTGCCACGTTTTCCATGTCGGTAAGGCTACGGACCAGGCCAGCGTAGGCACGGTTCTTCACCTTCTGGAATTCACGTTCGCTAACCGTTTCAGTCTTCAGTTTTTCCAGTTCTTCCCAAACGATAGCTTCCACCTTGGCGGGGTCGGCATCGGGGCGCATGTTCACGGTGACGCTGAATTCAGACACATACTTGTTGGGGCTGTTGCTTGCGCCAGCATTCACCGCCAGCTTTTCCTGTTCCACCAGACGCTTGTAAAGTTTGCCGCTGCGACCATTCAGCACGCCCTCGGCAATATCCAGAGGGTAAAGAATCGGGTCGCCCACTTCGGGAGTCTTGAACACCAGAGTAAACAAGTTGGGAGCATCGGGGCGCTTTACCGTCAGGCGCTTTTCGCCAGCCTGTTCCGGATCGCGGATGGTCAAAGGCGGAAAAGCTTCGCCGGCAGGAATATCCGCAAAATACTTCTTCACCATTTCCATGGTAGAGGTGGTATCCAGGTCGCCAGCCAACACCAAGATGGCATTGCGGGGCTTGTAATACTTGCGGTAATGTTCGTCGGCCATTTCGCGGGTCAGGTTGGCAATATCACTGGGCCAGCCAATGGTAGGCACGCGATAGGGGAAGGCCTCGTAAATCAGGGAATTCAGACTTTCGTAGTAGCGGCCCGTGGGCTTGTCGTCGTAACGCATGCGGCGTTCTTCGCGGACCACATCACGTTCGGAATAGAATTCACGGAGCACCGCATTCTGCATACGGTCGGCTTCCAGCCACATGAACAGTTCGATCTTGTTCTTGGGCAAGGTCACAATGTAAGCCGTCATCAAGTCCGTGGTAAAGGCGTTCAGCCCAGTACCGCCGGCGGCCTGGTAAGCGCCCCACAATTCATCCTTCACAAAAATCTTGCGGTGTTCGTTCACAATGGAATCGTGCTCCGCAGTCAACTTGCGGACCGTGGCCGTATCACCTGCATTCTTTGCCGGACGAATCAAGGCCTGCAGACTATCCTGCAGTTCCATAAAGCGGACATCGGCGATGCTATCCGTAATGCCTACCTTTTTGGTTCCCTTGAACAGTTCATGTTCCAGCAGGTGAGCCAGGCCAGACTTTCCCGGAACCTCGTGGACAGAACCCGTCACATAGAACAGGCGGCAGCTCACCGTAGGAGCCTGCTTATTGGGGTGCAAAAGAACCGTCAGACCGTTAGGCAAAACTTCCTTATGCACGGCAAGATTCACTTCGGCAAAAGCACTGGACACGCAGCAAGCCAAGGCTGCGCACACGGCAAAATTCTTGAACGAAAACTTCATACCCCGAAGATAGCATTTTTGATTGAATACGCCAAAGAGATACCCCCTAATCTTCCATATACAAATCAATAGTTACATCCGGAGTCATGGCGTACCAACGATTTTCATGAACAGACGCATAAACCATCTTTCCCGCATCCATCAAATTGGCCACCACAACATTATTTTTCCGGGGAACATAACCAAGCTTATTCCCTTGAGAATCCTTGACCATGATAGCATACTCAGCATGCCATTCTTTGAAGCAAAAATCAATTCCGAGGATTATATCGACTTACTGAAATCCCGAAAAAGTTAAGATGTTTCTTTAAATTTCAGGCATTTCCAGCAGCTGTTCCATATCGGCGGCACTGATTTCAAAGTCCAGGGCGCCGTTTTCGCGGATGCGTTCGGCGTGGGTAGACTTGGGAAGCGTCACCAGGTTCAACTGCAGGCAGAAACGGTTTGCCAGCTGGGGCACAGACACGCCATACTTCTTGGCCATCTCGCACACCGCAGGAACGTTCATCAGGCGGCCCGTCGCATTGGGCGAATAAGCCTCCACGCGGATTCCGTTGTAGCGGCAATACTCGATCAGTTCCAGAGGCACATGGCCAATGTGAACGCGAATCTGGTTCACCACCGGCTGGACCTTGCAGTTATCCTGGATGTTCTTGATATCGTCAATGCTGAAGTTAGAAACACCGAGGCAGCGGATTTTGCCCACGTCGTAGGCGGCTTCCATGGCGCGCCACACTTCCAGATTCTCGGCATTGTAAGAAGGCGCATTCGGGTCCTTCATTTCGATCCAGGGTTTGGGCCAATGGATCAGCATCATGTCGATATGGGGCGTAGCCAAACGTTCATAGCTTTCTTGAATAGACTGTTCCGCCCCCTTGTAGCTCTTGACTTCGGCGGGCACCTTTGTGGTCAAGAAAATACTTTCGCGGTGGATTCCCGTCTTTTCGAGGGCAGCCTTCAATCCGGCGCCAACCCCAGCCTCGTTACCATAAACAACGGCGGTATCGATATGCTTATAACCTGCATCGATGGCGGCCACAACAGCGTCGGCTGCAACATCGTTCGGGGTTTGCCAAGTGCCAAGGGCAACTTTCGGAATACGGGCACCATTGCTCAGTTTGAAAACTTCATCTAAAACCATGCACGACTCCTTTGAAGGCAAGTTTTCTAGAGAAATCTATACCATTTCGGGGCAATATGCAATTTGCACAGAAAAATTTTTTACTTGAAGGCCTTCTTGGGGTCGAAGGGGTCTACGTGGACCATGGCATCCACCACATTTTCGCCCGCTTCCAGGATTCGGCGCTCCACTTCTTCGGAAAGATCATGGGCAGCCAGGAGGGTCATATCGGCAGGAACCACAATATGCAGGTCCACATGAAGGTCACTACCCACAAAGCGGGTCCTGAAACCATGGATACTAATGACGCCGGGAGTTTCAAGGGCTAACGTTTTTAATTTCGTCGCCGTTTCCTCAGGGGCACCAATATCTGCCACCTGGTGAATTCCAGGCCAGGCAATTTCGTAGCCCGAATGCAGAATAAAGCAAGCCACAATCAGAGCGCCCACGGAATCCGCAAACCAAAGTTCCGGGAACAGGATGCCGATCCCCACCGCAATCAACACGGGAATAGAACTGTAGGCATCGCTGCGATGGTGCCAGGCGTTGGCTTCGAGAGCCTGACTGCGGATGTTCTTGCCCGCCTTGCGCGTATAACGGAACAAGCCCTCTTTAATGGCAATGGAGAGTGCCGCCATAACAGCAGCAATCCATTCCGGATGAGACGCGCCCTCTTCTCCCAACCGCAGGGTCTGAATGGCATCGTACCCAAGCCCCAAGCCAACAGCGCAAACCGCCACACCGATCCCCACAGAAATCAGGGTCTCGAAACGGCGGTGGCCATAAGGGTGGTTAGCATCCGGCGGACAGTTCCACAACTTGGAACCCGCAATAACGGCAATATCCGTCAAAAAGTCAGACGCACTATGAATAGCATCGGCAATCAAGGCCTGAGAACCACCGATAAAACCGGCGAAGAACTTGCCCACAGACAGAGCCACGTTCCAACCCAGGCCAACCCAGGTCACATGGCGCACTTCGGCGCTGTCATCTTGCTTAACGATGCGAGTCATACCCCTAATTTAGCAACCTGTTCAAAAAAAGACTAGGACTAAGGGGAAAGGAAGGACATAAACTGCGGGGTAGATATGAGTGAACAGTGGATAGTGGGGTGTCGTCCTGAACATTCGCAAACTGTCATTCTGAACATTCACAAACAGTCATTCTGAACTTGTTTCAGAATCTCATAAACGCGCGAGACCTTGAGCAGTTTAGTTATGAGTGATGAGTAGTGAGTAGTGAGCTAAAAGTAAGGCGCCTTTGGCGCGACTATAAAAACTCATAGCTCACAACTGAAAACTCACCGCTGGTAAGGGCGCCTCCGGCACGATTATGAAAACTCATATCCGATATCTAGATCCTTCGCTTCGCTCTAGATGACACTTCATATCTTGTATCTCGTATCTGCTTTCTAGCCATAAATACCAGGGTATACGTGTACGCAATAGCGGGTTCAACCCATGAATACATGGCAATGCATAAGTGCAATAGTGAATTTGCAGAACTTTTACACGGGTTTGCATCTGTGCAATTGCGCATCAAAAGGAGGAAACACCGGGCATGTTTCAAATTAGTTCCTCAGAGGACAATTAAGCGTCTCCCGCCAGCGTCTTTCTTTGCAACGAATCCCCTTGCTAGCGCATCTAAATAGCTGTAAAAAGTCTAATACTTTCTAAATTTTCTCCGTAAAGTATGATGAAGCTATTGAAATTCTTAATTGTAATCGCCATTTTGGCGGGCGTTGGCTATGGAGTCAAGACGTTTGTGTTTGACAAGGGGGCCGAAGCGAAGATTGCCACCTTGGTCACTTCGGAAGTTACCCTGGCCACCATTTCTACCACTATTTCTGCAACAGGTTCCCTGGAACCCGTAGACCAGGTGGAAGTGGGCACCCAGGTTTCTGGCGATATCAGCAAGCTTTTCGTGGATTTCAATTCCAAGGTCAAAAAGGGACAGGTCATTGCGGAGCTGGACAAGTCCAAGTTACAGGCCACCTTGAACCAGGCCGAAATCGCCTACAAGTCAGCCGAAAACGATTTTAACTACAAGACAAAAACTTTTGAACGTACCAAGAAGTTGGCCGAAAGCAACAGCGCCAGCGCCGTGGAACTGGAATCTGCCGAGTACAGCGTAAATGCCGCCAAGTTCACCATGGAACAGCGCAAGAACGAAGTGGCCCAGGCCCGCCTGAATCTCAGTTACGCCACCATCAAGAGCCCCATTAGCGGCGTAGTTTTGAAGCGCGCCGTAGACGTGGGCCAGACCGTGGCCGCCTCCATGAGCACCCCCACCCTGTTCATTATCGCAAAGGACTTGAGCCAAATGAAGGTTATGGCCGACGTAGACGAAGCGGATATCGGACAGGTAAAAGCCGGCCAGCGTGTTGAATTTACAGTGGACGCATTCCAGGACGACAAGTTCAGCGGCAAGGTTCAGGAAGTACGCCTGAACCCCACCACCACAAGCAACGTGGTGACTTACACCGTGGTCATTACCGCCGACAATCCGGATCAGAAATTGCTGCCGGGCATGACCGCCACCTGTACCATCGTAACGAAGGAAGTTCAGGACGCCATTTCCATTCCGGCAAAGGCATTGAAGTTTACACCCAACGAAAGCACTCCCATGGCGGACTTCAAGGATATGCCACGCCCGCCTATGCCTCCCGAAGGTTTCGGCCCGCCGCCAGGATTCAAGGAAGGCGAAATGCCCCCGCCGCCCCCGGGAATGGATGGTCCTCCTCCTGGCGGTCCTGGTGCTGGCGGCCCTCCCCCGGGAATGGGTCCCGGCGGTCCTGGCGGATTCGGCAAGGGTGGCTTTGGCGGAAAGCGTAAGCCCGGCAAGCAGAAAGGCAGAAACATGGTCTGGGTCAGCGTCAACGGGAAGGCTGCCCCCCGCCCCATCAAGATTGGCATTAGCGACGGCGTGAACGTGGAAATCCTGAAGGGTCTAAGCGTTGGTGACGTCGTGATTACCGGCCAGAAAATCGAGACCGAAGTCAAGGCCGAAAAGGAAAAGGCAAGCAGCCCCTTTATGCCTGGCCCTCCGGGAAAACGCAAGAAGAAATAATCCCACGCAGACCAGGATCTGCGCGGCAAGAGAGAGAGAGAAAGTCTTCGCTACGGCGGAGACTTTTTTATTATTCGGGAACATTATTCCCGAAGGAAACGCAAACGAGAACAATCACCCCGTTTTTTCTTAATGTCAGTTTTATTTATCATCTTTTTCCAGGGGATTCTCTGCGTAATTATTCTAACTTGAGTTTGGTTTTGTAAATCAAGGTGTGTTCGGGATAAAACTCTAAAGGAGATTTTATGTTTTTGAAGCATGCCCTGGGTGGCGTTCTTGTCACCGCAATTGCAGCTTCCGCGTGGAACCTTGACGGTACCGTGGTCAACACAGACAACGAGCCTCTGGAAGGCGTTAACATCACCTGCTACAACTATGGTGGCTACACCGCAACAAGCGACGCCCAAGGAAGATTTTCCATCGGCGATGAAATAACGACTGCAATTGCAGACGCCTCTATTCAAAACAAAATTGCCGTAGCCAAAAATGGAAACGTCTTGAGCATTGCCAACCCCAGCGGTAATTCCTTCAAGGTTTCTATGATGGACGCTCTTGGCAAGATGATGATGCAGCAGGAGTTCAATTCACAGAACACCTCCATCGACATTCAGAAATTCGCTGGTCAGAAATTCATGATTCTGAAGGTGTCCAGCAATAGCGTAAACGACAACTACATCGTAAGTCGCGGTGCCTTGATGAAGGCTGGCGACCCTCTGCCCTACTTGGCATTCTCTCTTACCGGATACAAGATTTTCAGCTATACCATGGCCGAAGAGAAGGAAACTGGAAAAGTCTTTACCTTGGAAAAGCAGGACTTGACAGCATCCAGTTCTTCTATGACTTGGGAGCAGCCTAGCTCTTCTTCTATGACTTGGGGACCGGCAAGTTCCGCATCCCAGAGTTCCGCCTCCACAGCAAGATCCAGCTCCAGCGTCGAACTGATTGTAAATTGCGCCAGCAAGACTGCAAAGGCCGGCGATCAGACCATGAGCGTAAACGTAGATGGACAGACCCGAACCTTCATCATGCACGTTCCCAGCGCCTACAAGGGCGACAAGGCAGTCCCTCTGGTCATTGACTTCCACGGTATCGGCGGTAATGGTCGGGGACAGATGGGCGGAACCCAATTGAGGGCTCAGACTGATCCTGAAGGCGTCATCTCCCTGTACCCCGACGGAGCAAGCGCAGCCTGGAACGTAGGCCCCTGCTGCTCTACCGCAGACGACGTAAAGTTCACCCGCGAAATGATCAAGGCGGCCAGCGAATCCGCCTGCATCGACAAGAAGCGCGTGTACGCCAGCGGCTTCTCTATGGGCGGAGGCATGACCAATCATCTGGCTTGCAACTTGGCCGATGAACTGGCCGCCGTGGCACCTTCCGCAATGGACCTGAATACCGTCAACAGCGCATCCTGCAACCCGGCTCGCCCCATTCCCATTATCATGTACCGCAGCACTAGCGATGGCGTCTGCGTCTATCAGGGTGGCGACAGCGGTCGCGGCGACGGCCTGAACTTCCTCGGCGCCGAAAAGAACTTCACCTTCTGGGGCCAGAAGAATGGCTGTACCGGCAACCCCACAGAAACCCGAGACGGCAACGTCACCGTGAAGGAATACTCCAACTGCATGGACGGCGTGAAGGTTGTATTCCGCAACGATCCTAACGCAGGCCACTCCTATGCTGACGGCAAATCTGCCTGGGCATTCCTGAAGCAGTGGCAGCTGCAGTAATCAAGAATTCATCTACTCCTTCTAACAAAAAATCCCGAGTCCGTGAAAACGGAACTCGGGATTTTTTATGAAGCGACTCTCGGCTCTTAATCGTGGGACTCTTGCCCCGCGGGCTGCGAGTCTACGGCCAAAGGTTTTGTTATCCAGGCAAGTTTACTTGCCTGCGCACCAAAACTCTTTAGTCGTTCATCATATGGTTGTAGAACTTGGAGTAGTTGTCCTTGTCTTCGGTCTTGCGGACGGCGATTGCATCCTGCGGGTGACGGTTCAGCATACCAGTGATCATCTGCGGAATGATGTAGCCCCATTCGTACTTGGCCTGGAGCGGGAGGAACAGTTCCTGGTAAGCATCGAGAACCGGACGGAGATCGTACTTGGGGTTCTTCAGGAAGCCAAGGAGAAGTTCGGTGGTGCAGTTGCCAGCGCCACGGCCCATACCGGAAACGGAACCGTCCAGGAAGTCAACGTGGTTGATGATAGCCTGAATGGTGTTAGAGAAAGCCAGCTGCTGGTTGTTATGACCATGGAAGCCGAACTGCTTGTTCTTCACGATGCCACGGTAGCGAGCCATTTCCTTATCGATGTCTTCCTGGTAGAAGGCGCCGAAGCTGTCTACGAGGTACAGAACGTCAGCCTTACATTCTTCGTTCACCTGGTGCAGAGCTTCATCCAGTTCCGGACCGCGGTCACGGCTAACAGCCATGATGTTCAGAGTGGTTTCGTAACCCATCTGGTTGAAGGCGTTCACCATTTCGATACCCTTGTCGATGTTCTTCACGTAAGAAGCAACGCGGAACATCTGGTAGGGGCTTTGGTCAGCGGGCTTCACAGCGTCCATGTTCACGCGGCCCACGTCAGCCATCACGGCCATCTTCATCTTGGAATCGATGCCGTCCTTCACCTTCCACAGCAGATCGTCATCGCAGAACTTCCACGGACCGTATTCCTTGGGGTCGAACAGTTCCGGAGAGTTCTTGTAACCCATTTCCATGTAGTCGACGCCAGCGGCGGACAGGAGGGTGTAAAGACGACGGACGAATTCCAGGGAGAAGTCGTGCTTGTTGACGAGACCACCGTCGCGGATGGTGCAGTCGAGAACCTTAATGCTTTCGTAGTACATAGTAGCTTATAGGTTAAAGGTTAAAGTGTAAAAGTTAAAGGGCCTGCGGCCCGATTTCTTATGAGGGTAAAGGTAGATTAATAGGTGGGTTCGCACAAGGGGACAGCTAACCTAGAGAAGAACTTTATGCATTTTAAACGCATTTTTTGCGTTAATAACACCCTAACACCCTATTTTTGATGGTATTCAGGACATTACAAAAGCATAAAATCACCTCATTTTCAACACAATCCATAGAATCCATCAAGGTCGACAAGCCTATGACGGGCCAACCCATCTTTATTTTAACGCAACTTTTGCGTAATTATTAATCTAAAAGGTTAGCTTTGTTCTCCCGATGTCCATCCATGCCCTTTTAATCTTCTTGAACTACGGAATTAAATTTTATCTCATGAGAACAAAGATTTTTACCGTATCGACTTTAGCAGCGCTGGCCTCCATCGCCAACGCAGACAACGCCTTTTACTACAACCAGGTGGGTTATGACGTAGGTCAGCCCGTTTCCGTTATCGTGGAAAGCGACAAGAACCTGGAAGGGGTCAACTGGACTTTGTTCGGCGGCGGTTCCGATGGAACGCTGGGCGGCAGCATCAAGGGCGGAACTTTTGGCGCAGGCGTCAATCCGGATAACTGGAGCAAGAACGGCAAATACTATGTCATCGACTTGGGCGATTCCCTTAAAGCAGGCACATACTACGTCAGCGTCAACGAGGGCTCCCCTTCTACATCAGATTATTTCGTGGTTGCAGAAAACGCCCTGGCCGCCAACACCTTGAAGTCCGTGATGGATTACTTCTACAAGGATCGCGCCGACAAGGATCCTATCGTGGGCTGGGACAAGAGCGTTCCTCTGGAAGGGAGCGGCACCAAGGTGGACGTTCACGGCGGTTGGTATGACGCCAGCGGCGACGTGAGTAAGTACCTTAGCCACCTGTCTTATGCAAACTATTTGAACCCGCAGCAAATTCCGCTAACGGTGTGGGCCTTGGCATTCGCCGCAGAAAAAATGCCCGCCGCATTGAGCGCCAATCCGTCTACCGTTACCGCAGTGGATGAAGCCATCTACGGCGCAGACTTCCTAGTCCGCATGCTGAGCGAGGAAGGCTACTTCTACATGACCGTATTCGATAGCTGGGGACAAGCCGACCGTAGCGTCTGCGCCTTTAGCGGAAGCGAAGGCACAAGAAGTTCCAAGTACCAGACCGCATTCCGCGAAGGTGGCGGCATGGCGATTGCAGGCCTTGCCCGAGCCTCTATGCTGAAGAAGAACGGCGACTACACCAGCGAACAATACCTGGCCGCAGCAAAGAAGGGCTTTGAACATTTGCAGTCCAAGCAGTCTATTGGTGGAAGCTGCGCCTATTGCGACGACGGCAAGGAAAATATCATCGACGATTACACCGCGCTGTTGGCAGCAATGGAACTATATAGCGCAGGTGCTTCATCGGAAAAACATGACTACTACAACGAAGCCCTCAAACGCGCAGAACACCTGATTGACCGACTCAGTGATGAAGGATTCTTCTGGAGCGATGACGCTAAGACTCGTCCCTTCTGGCACGCCAGCGACGCAGGGCTTCCTCTAGTCGCGCTATGCCGTTTTGCAGAGTTAGCACACGAAATGGACTTGTGCCCCGGTGGCGGTTGCGCCTCCCGCGAACTTCCCGTGGTTAAAGACGCTATCAGCAAGCATCTAAACTGGCTTATCTCCGTTACAAACGAAGTGGGCAATCCCTTCGGTTACGCACGTCAAACCGCCAAGACACAAAACACCATCAAGAACACCTTCTTTATCCCCCACGATAACGAAAGTAATTACTGGTGGCAAGGCGAAGACGCTCGATTGGCCAGCCTTTCTGCCGCAGCCGTATACGCAACAAAAGTTCTAGGAGACACCCCGAACAAAAAAGAAATCAACAAGTACGCTACCGATCAGCTGGACTGGATTTTGGGAAAGAACCCTTACGGCGTGTGCATGATGTACAAGAAGGGAAAGAAGAATCCCGCCATCTATGATGGATCTTCCAATTACGACGCCACCCTCGAAGGCGGTATCGCCAACGGCATTTCCGGATTGAACACAGACGGTAGCGGAATCGTGTGGGACGACGTCAACGCCATTAACGGAAAATCTTGGGACAACTGGCGTTGGATTGAACAGTGGCTCCCCCACAGCACTTGGTACCTGATGGCACTAGCCACCCGCTATGACGAAGTGACTCGAGAAGCAACAGGCGCAAAGGACGGAATCGTTACTCAAATCGCAACAGGCTTCAACATGAGCCTGAATGGCCGAACCCTGATTGTAAACCTGCAGAATGCAAAGTCTTCTAGTATCCAGTTGACAGACTTGAAGGGCCGCAAAGTCATGAACCAGCCGGCAGTTGCAGGCCATGCCACTCTGAACCTGCAGACTCTGAAGAGCGGCGTTTATATGGTGAAGGTAGGTAATACCGTAAAGAAGATTGCCGTCAAGTAAGGTCGCTCAAGAGTACTCACTCAAAAAGGCAGTGGAAAGAGTCCTAGACAGGAGAAATCCACCGCCTTTTTATTATGTTATCCACAAAATAAGGTAAAACACATACAAAAAAAGCTCCCAAAGGAGCAATTTTCACCGCTACGGTCCAAATTCGCGTAGGATTTTTACACACAAAATAAAGAAAAGGCAGTGGAAAGAGCTTCAAACAATGGTTTTCCACCGCCTTTTTCGCGTACATCCAAGATTCAATTACCCCTTGGAAAGGGTCAAGAGCACTGCGCCGGCGAGAATTACAAATGTCGCCAGCAGAAGTTTGATGCGTTCCTTGGCAGTCTTGTATTCGCCAAAGACAATCACACCCCAGCAAAGGTTCACCAGCAAATTAAGCTGAGTCAAGGGATAGCCAACGGCATATCCCAAGGAACCGCCTGCAGCAATAGGAGCGATAGCCCAGAAGCAACCGTGCATGCCAAAAGTCCAAAGGGCACCTGTACCCACGCAAATGAGGCTGGGCACCAGCGGGAAATCAAAAGCCTTCTTACGTTTGAGCATGAGGATGCCCACCAGAATCTGGCTTCCCACAAAGATGCCGATAGAAAGGGGGCACATAAATTCCAGGTCGGAAAGCTGAAGGCCATGGGCAGTCGCTATTTTGAAAGGTATGAGGTAAGTACCGAAAACAAAACCGCCCAAAAAAGAACGCCAGTTCTTAAAAACGGAGCCTCCTGAGGAAGGCGTCAAGCGGGACAGGCCCACCAGAAAGCATACAATCGCCGGGATGGACAACGCAAAGTTGGAAGGTTCACCAAACAGCAGAACACCGGAAAGGAAGGAAGCCAGGATGCTCACTCCCATGGCACGGACACCTGCTCCAGCAAGGTCAGCCTCGGCTTGAACCGCCCAGAAGCTGAAAGCCCCGCCTGCCACCCACAAAAGACCGCAAAGCAGGCCCATGGGGTTCAAGTTGAAAGATCCTGTCACAAAGGCAATCACCAGGGAACAAATTAACGCCCCCGTGGTCATCATGGAAAGGAAGGACCAGGAAGAATAGGAAGACCATTTCTTCAGCGGCACCATGTAGGAGCCAAATATGAAAATGGCGAGCAGCGCGCCAATATAACTATTTCCCAATGCAGAACCCCGCAAAGATGGATTGTAAAACGTCTTCAGATGAGATTTCGCCGGTAATGCTCTGGAGGGCGCGGCGAACGATTTGCATTTCAAAGGCCAGCAGTTCTACTGCGGGATTGGAACGCAACTGTAGAAGCACGCGATCGATGCCGGCAAGAGCATCTTCGAGGCAGGCCTTTTCGCGTTCGCTTGTGATCCAGAGGTCTTCGGAATTTTCGCGATTCTTGAAAAGGCGGGCGTTGAGAGCGGATTTAAGTTCAGCGAGACCTGCGCCTGTTTTTGAAGATATGGCAAGTTGCCCCTGAACCGAGTTCAGAGCGACATCCCTAGAAAGGTCAGCCTTCGTTTGCAGAACAAGATCCGGATGAACATTCATGCCTACTGGATCCTTCACCCCTTCGGGGTTCAGGATGACGCTAGTTGTTCCATCAACTAACAAGATTTTCATATCCGCTTCAGCCAAAATTTGCTTACTCTTTTCCATGCTTAAGGCATCCAGAGCGTCGGCAGCCTTTTCGGCAAGGCCAGCGGTATCCACCAGACGGATTTCGCCACCATCCAGGAACAGACGGACTTCCACGAAGTCGCGGGTGGTTCCCGCAATGTCACTGACAAGAATACGGTCTTCACCTAGCAATGCATTTACCAAGCTGGACTTACCTGCATTAGGGGCTCCATACAAGACCACCAGAGGCAAGCGGCCCACTTCAGCCTTGCCGCGGAAACTATCCAGAATTCCCTGAACCGACTGGCGAATGGCCACAAAGCGGGTTTCCCAGCCAGCGTAATCCGGATCCGCCTCTTCTTCGGCGAAATCCACATCCAGTTCCATGCGGGCAGAAATATCCTTCACCTGCTCGGTGAGGGCAGAAACCTTTTTAGAAAGGGCGCCTCCCAGCAAACGGTGGGCGTTTTCCAATTCGGAACGGTTTGCGCTGTGAATCACGTCAGCCACAGACTCCGCCTGGGTCAAGTCCATCTTCCCGTTCAAAAAAGCTCGACGGGTATATTCACCCGGTTCAGCCAGGCGCACCCCCTCTACCATTCGGCAAGCCTGAAGCAGGTCACGGACAATTAGGGGATTGCCATGGGGGTAAAGTTCCAGGACATCTTCGCCAGTATAAGAATTGGGACCTTCAAAATACAAGTACAGCAGACTATCAATCACAGCCCCGGCACGGCATCCACCTTCAACAGAAGCTGGCCACTTGGCTGTACCCAGTTTTGCCATGTGGGATTTAAGCCCAGCCACGGCCTTTTCACCAAAGAGGGTCTTCACCACGGATTTCACCTGGGGGCCGCTGACACGAATGGCAGCCACGGCACTTACGCCGTTGGGGGTCATCGGGGCTACAATAGTCTGTTTTTCCATGGTGTGAAAAATAGAAATTCATTTTTCTCTGTCCAATACAACAAAATGGACCATTGACGGAATTGTGTTAACTGTGATTTACGGCAAATCATGCTTACAAAAAACTTCCACAAATTGGCAAGACTAATACATTTTTATTACTCGGCTATATTCACTATTGGAATGCTGATTTTATTATCTAGATTCCCTACATATGAGTCAGTTCAAGATTATTTCTCGCCCCCTGGGTACTGTCCAGTGTTATGTATTGCAGCGCGATGACGGTGCAGAATTCGAAATCCTTAGCGGCTACGGTGGAGGCCTTAACGCCTGGCGCGTACCCGTAAACGAAAAACACGGCGAACTGCTTGATCTATTGTTCGGTTACCGCGACGGTTCCACCATCCACCAGGTGGGCCCTGATACCAACGCCGGCTGCCGACTGACCCCCTTCCCGGGAAGAACCGGTTTTGCCAAATTCAACTGGAACGGCAACGAATACCAGCTGGAAAACAACGTTAGCTGGGCTCCCCACGCCCTTCATGGTTTCTTGCAGAACAGGGAATGGACTTTCCAGAGTTTTGAAAGCGATAACGACTGCTGCACAGCAGTATTCACTTGCGACTGGTCTGGCGCCTACGCCGGCTTCCCCTTCCCCTTCCGCGCCACCAACACCATCATCTACACAGGTGAAAAGGTGACCATCTACTCCAAGGTCGAAAACCTGGGCCAGAAGGACATGCCCTATTCCGAAGGTTGGCACCCCTACTTCAGCCTGGGCGAAAAGATTGACGAACTAACCCTCTCCATGCCTGTGACAAATCTGGCCGTGCTGGATTCCGCAGACCTCCCCACCGGCAACTTCAAGGAAGACACCCGTTTCGTCCCGTCTCGCAAGATTTCCGATGAATTCATCAATGACTGTTTCTGCCTGGGCAAGGAATTCGCCCAGACTCCCGCCGATGCAGATTTCATCAACAACGCACACGTTTTGCTGGAAAGCGAGAAGTACCTGCTGGACATCTGGCAGCGCGCCGGTATCGAACAGTATAACGCCATCCAGATGTACACTCCCCCCGACCGCATGAGCATCGCCATCGAGCCCATGACCACGGAACCGGATGCCCTGAACCATCACCGCGGTCTCATCGTGATTCCTCCGGGCGAATCCCGCACTTTTGAGTTCGGCTTCAACTTTATTGAGAAATAGCTTTTCTATTTCGCAACACACTTAAAGAAAATGGCTTTTTTCGAAAGAAAACGCCATTTTTTTCATTAAAAAGTTTGTTGTGTTCCATTCAACGTTATTACAACATAGAACATCAAAAAAAGAATTTTCTCCTCTCAGGAATATAATTTTAGTCAAGTAAATCTTTTTGTATGGAGTGTTTATGAATATCAAGAAATCCCTCTTGGCATTTGGCTTGGCTGCAACTGCAGCTATTCTGACAACAGCATGCTCAGACGATTCTAGCAGCGGTCCTGAAGAACAGACTACCGTTGTGGGAGATGATCCCGCCGCCACACCTAGCGACAGCACCGGCACACCTTCTGGCACTCCTACCGACACATCTAACACGACCATCGATACCACTGCAGTATCTGACAACGGAAACGAAGGAAACAACACTCCGATTACCAACGTGCCCGGAACCTTCAGCTACGCTCCGGTTACAGAAGGAGCTACTGCTAGCGCCCAGAAGCTTTACAACTTCCTCGCCACCAACTTCGGTTCTCGTACAGTTTCCGGTGTTCAGACCGGTGACGTCAACACAGCCACCGTCAAGGAAATGATCGACGTCAAGGCCGTATACGAAGCCGCAGGCAAATATCCCGCGCTGGTGGGTTTTGACTTCCTGTTCGCAAACGGTGTCAATGCCGGAGATGCATGGTACAAGAGTTATACAAAGATGGCTGTGGAAGCAGCAGCGGACCTTTGGAAGCAGGGCGGTATTCCGGCCTTCTCCTGGCACTGGAAGGACCCCAGCCACGCTATCGACGCCTTCTACACCAAGAAGGGTAACGCCAGCGAATTTACCACTTTTGACTACGCTGCAGGTTTTAAGGCAGGAACCACCGAATGGGACGAAACATCCGAAGCCTACCAGCAGATTGTCGCCGACATTGATGAAATTTCTGAATACTTCCTCCAGCTTCAGGAACAGGGCGTAGCTGCAATCTTCCGTCCCCTTCATGAATCCGGTGGAGCCTGGTTCTGGTGGAGCGCCACCGACAAGATGCACCAGGGCGCAGAATACGCAGCCCTCTATCGTCTCGTTTATGACCGCATGGTCAAGGTCAACGGCGTAAAGAACCTGGTATGGGTGTGGAATGCAGAAAAGACAATCTTCAGCGATGCAACGTGGGATCCGGGTAGTGCCTATTACGACGTGTTCTCCGTAGACATCTACAACAAGTCCTATGACTATCAGAGCAACGCAGCTGTATTCAGCAACATGAAGACTATTCATGGCGACAAGATCATCGCACTCTCTGAAAATGGTCCTATCCCTGACGCATCCCTGATGCACGCCGACAACGCCGTCTGGAGCTGGAACATGCCTTGGTATGAAAGCTGGGACGGCAAGTACGTCAGCAAGACCAAGAACACCGTCTGGGCAGCAAACCTGGCAGATCCTTGCGTATTCGCCCTGGAAGACATGCCCGGTTGGGACAATTACACCATCAGCAACGCTCCTGCAGCAGCATGCGTCGTCGGATACGCCCTTGCAGACCTGGATACCGCCGTTGAAAAGGCACCCCTCGTGCTTCCTGAAGACATCGCCACCAATGGATACTTGCAGGTTGTCATGACAGCAAGTTCTCCAGAAGACACCGTTCGCGGCAACGTAGTCCTCCACGGAGGTTCCGTCGTCGACCTGTCCAAGGCAACCAAGCTCACATTCAATGTTGACAATTCCAATAACGGAGACGGTCTGTGGTTCACCATCGCCTTCATGGACTCCAAGTGGAAATGGGCTCAGCCCGACGGCTGCTGGATTAACGGCGGCGCCAAGGAAGCCTGTGAAATTGATCTTGCAACAACAGCCGCAAACCAGACCGTTCTTGAAGGTGAAGAACTGACAGCCTATCTCGCAGACGTTTCCACAATCCTCCTGGAAATTTCCACCCCGGGTGTAAACGGAACGATTTTCTACGACGATGTTGTCGCAGACGACGGAACAGCTTTGAGCGATTTCAACAAACCCGCCACAGTTGAAGTCCAGGAAGGACAGTTCATGGACGCAACCATTATCGGTGGCGCACAGTAATCCCTTTTTCTACAAAGGTAAAAGTTTATGCTTCGGGATAAAATTCCGAAGCATTTTTTGTTTTGATAAAAAAAAAAGAACACTTTGATTTAAACTACCAAAATAAATTATATTAACTCTGTTGTTTGGTATTTTTGCGTCTCTGAAGACGCTTGTTTGGAGTATACTTATGAACAAAATTTTAAAAAAAGCTTTAGCGCTTTCCCTGGTGGGCGGCGCCTTTTTCGCAACTTCAGCCATGGCCGCAAACGGCGATGGTTATAAAATGAGCATTTGCGCAAACGACAAGAGCAAGCTCTGCTACAACGGCAATGAAGTATTTCTCAACGGTATGAATATCGCCTGGTGGAACTTCAGCCAGGACGTTGGTAAGGACGCCAACGGCAAGCTGATGACCATCGACGAAAATGCAGTCCGTAAGGATTTGAAGGATCTTCGCGCTGCAGGCGGTAACTCCATTCGTTGGTGGCTTTTCACCAACAACACCATGGACCCAAGCTTTGATCCCACCACCCATTACGCCACAGGCATCGAAGAACAGACCATCAAGAACGTCGGTATGGTTCTGGATATCGCCGAAGAATACGGCATCGTGGTAGACCTCTGCCTTCTTTCCTTCGACATGATGAAGAAGGACTACGAAAGCACAACAAGTTGGGGCGGTCGTTTTGACTTTACCGCCAACGAATTGATTCTTAAGGAAGAAGCCGCAACACAGGCTTTCATTGACAAGGCTGTGCTTCCGCTGGTAAAGGCATACAAGAATCATCCCGCACTCCTCGCCTGGGAAGTGTTTAACGAACCGGAAGGTATGACTAGTACCGAAAACTTCGGTAACGGCTGGGGCACCGAACTGGTGGATATCAAGTATATCCAGCGCGTCATCAACATGACCGCAGACGCCATCCATAAAGAAGCCCCCAACAACCTGGTTTCTAACGGTAGCGCCCGCTTCACCATGACTAGCGACAAATGCGGCAAGAACTACTACACCGACGCCATGCTGTTGGCCGCCGGCGAAAACAAGTACCCCAAGGGAACCCTGGACTTCTACCAAGTTCACTACTATCCCGAATGGAATCCCAACAGCGCAAGTCCCTTCCACAACCCATACAGCTACTACATGCTGGACAAGCCCATGGTGGTAGGCGAGCTCCCGGGTGCTGACTGGGTGAACGTGAACACCAGTGGTGGCAACCTCAGCAGCGACCCTGCTGGATCTCGCCAGATGACCATTGCAGATGCTTACACCTACGCATTCAAGAACGGCTATTCCGGCGCCATGGGCTGGACACTCCATGAAGAAGCCGGCAACAGTTTCTACCTGAACGCCATCTGGAGCCTCGCCAATTCCGCAGAAGCACTAACCACCATCTACAAGTTAGATTCCAGCAAGGTCAAGCTCTCTGACTTTGCAGCATCCGCTAGCGGACAAAACGGCTGGATGAAAGTCACCTACGCAGGCGTTGATGCTTCCGAAGGTGCAAACCTGACTTATAACTTTGCAACCAACCTGGGAACAGCAAAGGCTATTACCTTCACCGTAAAGAACAGCTCTACCAGCGATCTTCAGTATACCATGGCATTGAAGACTAACGCCAGCGACACTCATACCGCATGGGGCTGGTACAATGCCAACAGTTACTGCGACGTAGCAGCAGGCGAAACCGCAACTTGCACCTTCCCCATCGACAAGTTCGCCTACTGGGAAGACGACTTCCCCATCACCAGCAATCTAGGCAACCTCAGCCAAGTCATTATCAAGATGACTACGGATGCCTTCAGCGGCGAAGTTCTAATCGACAATGTCGTTGTTGACGACGGCGCAATCGTCATCAACAACTTCGATACAGAATTCGACACATTCTCCCCGGAACAGGCTACCATTACCAAGGTGGAAACTTACTTTGACGGAACTCCGGCAACGACAGCAATCAAGGCTACCGCAGCAGCACCTGCTACAAAGATGTCTGTAAACGGAAACAGCATCATGTTCACTGCCGCTTCCGCGGGCCTGGTTAACGTAGATGTGTTCGGTATGAACGGCAAGCGCGTCGCCACCCTCTATCGCGGAACCCTGTCTGCAGGCACCCACGCATTCGATATGACCGACATGTCCAAGGGTCAGTACATCGTACGCGTCAAGGGCGCAGGCATCACCGCAACCCAGCCGATCATCATCAAGTAATTCATCAAGTTTGATGTGTGGGAAAACGTCGCGGGACACCGCGGCGTTTTTTTCTAAAAGAATATGTATACATGGAGTTTTGGAATGAACATGTTTAAACAAGCCCCGTTTTTTGGATTGGCCGCCCTGGTTTCGGCCAACGCCGCAGCAATTCGCCTAGAAGCCGAAGACGCCGTTCTCGCCGACGACCATAAAGTTGAAGTTGTTTCCAAGGCAGGCGTTTCTGGAGGCTCTTATGTGGCTATGAAAGAGGGCAATTTGGAATTCAAGGTGAACGTTCCTGAAACAGGTTATTACACCCTGTGGGCCAATTACATGCTCCCTACCGACGGGACTGACAAAATTCAGAACTTGACTATCAACGGAATCTCCGCAGGTCAAATTTCCTTCGGCATGAACGACGAGTTTTCCACCATCAAGGGTGCAGGAAAAATCAAGCTGAACAAGGGCGACAACACCATCGGTATTGTACATTCCTGGGGCTGGGTGAATCTGGACTACATCGAGCTTACCGAATACGAAGCGGCCCCATTCAGTCTGAGCGCAAGTCCCGTGACACCGGAACCTACCGAAAGCGCACAGAAGCTCTATAACTTCCTGCTGACAAATTTTGGAAAGCGAGTCATTAGCGGCGTCATGACGGAACGTCCCTTCGAAAATGACGGTAGGTACACGCCTCAGACTTACGAAACTCAGACTGAATTGAAGTACATCGCAGATGCCTCCGGCAAGAACGTGGTGCTGGTAGGTTTTGACTTCTTGCACGCCAGCGGCAGCGGCTCCGACGGCATGTGGCATCAGGGCTACACCCACGCCACCCTGGAAATGGCAAAGTACGTCTGGAAGCAGGGAGGCATCCCTCAATTTAACTGGCACTGGAAAGACCCCATGTGGGATGTGGAAGCCTTCTACACCGAGTCCAGCGGAAACGATCCATTCACCACATTCAGCGTCACCAAGGCTTACGACCTGACTACCAAAAAGTGGAAAACAGAATCCGACGAATACAAGGCCATTGTCCGCGATCTGGAAATGATTGCCGACAGCCTTCACACTTTACAGGAAGCCGGTGTTGCCGTATTGTGGCGCCCCCTTCACGAAGCCGCCGGTAAGTGGTTCTGGTGGGGTACCGATGGTGCCGAAGCCTGCGTCGCCCTTTATCGTTTGATGTTCGATATTTTCGTCAACAAGAAAGACCTGCATAATCTCATTTGGGTCTGGACCACCGACGAAGCCAAGGACGCCATCGATTGGTACCCTGGCGACGAATACGTAGACGTTGTGGGCCGCGATTACTATTACTATCCTCGCGAAGCAAACCACTCCAGCCTGGTGGGCAGTTTTGAAACCGTGAAGGATATTTACGGCGGCAAGAAGATTATCGCCTTAAGTGAAAATGGTTCTGTTCCCTTCCCCGACGAAATGAAGGCCGATGGAGCCAACTGGAGCTGGTTCATGCCCTGGTACGGTGACTACGCCATGGAAGGCTGGGCAAACGACAATACGGCAGAAACCTGGAAGACCGTCATGAACAACGACTTCGTAATCACCCTGGAAGATATGCCGGGTTGGGACAAGTACGAATTGGCAGACGTGTCTGAAATTGCAAGCCTTAAGGGTAAGCAAGAGACCAAAACGAACTTTAAATCTGCAGGAACAAGACTCATAATCAAGGGAAATAAAGTTCAGGTCCACAAGGTCGATCAAAACAAGGATCAACCCCAAATTTTTGACCTTACAGGAAAGAAATTTCCCAATAACTAATTCCTTGTAAAATTAGACGATCGAAGGCCGCGAAAAACGCGGCCTTTTCTGCAATCTTTATTAAAAAAAAGCATCAATTGATGCGAACTTTTCAACGATTTAAGCTTTTCGAGGCGATCTTCCATTTAAAAATTCGGTTTTCAAATATAGATTTAAGGCGGTTTAATTAAGGAGTGTTTATGGGATTACATTTTAACAGCGCTATCAAGAGCGCATTCTCTTTCGTTGCCTTCATGGGGCTCGCCACAGCAAGCTTTGCAGCAACCACCGCCACCAAGTATGAAGCCGAAGATCAGCCCGGCGTAACAGCCGCCGACATCAAGGAAGACGCCAGTTTTTCTGGTGGCAAGTATGCGGTTCCCGGTTCTGACGGAATGACGTTCTCCATCAAGGTTGACGAAACTGCCATCTATAAGGTGACCACCCAGGTTCTGATTAAACAGTACGACTGGACCACCTCCAAAATCATGGTCAATGGGGAGCAGGCTGGTTCTGAATTGACCACACCCCGCAACTGCGATTCCGCCTACGTCGTATCCGCCACTTCTAAGATGAAGGCTGGCGAGAATACGGTTACCGTCGGCAATGCCTCCATCGGCGTAGACTACATTATCGTGGAACGGGTTCCTGATCCGGAATTCAAGATTAGTGCATTGCCCGTAACTCCCGGCGCCACCGAAAGCGCCATGAAGGTCAAGACCTTCCTCCGCGACAACTTCATGAAGAAGACTATCAGCGGCATGATGATCAGCGACCAGAATTTCAACTATGATTACGGCAACATGAAGTTGCTTTCCGCCGCAGAATGCACTCCTGCAGACTCCTGTAAGTTCTTGAATGGTGAAGATACCTGGAAAGGCCAGACCGACATCGACGAATTTTACAAGCGTTCCGGCCACTATCCTGCTATCGGTGGTTTTGACATGCTCTTCGCTGCAGGCGGGCATCACGAAGAAGGATGGTTCCGGGGCTATACAGAAAACAATCTGGTCATGACCGAAGACCTGTGGAGCATGGGCGGCATCCCCACATACACCTGGCATTGGAAGGTGGGCGAAGACACCGTTTTCTACACCCAGATGCAGGGTTTCAAGAATGCAGGCTGTACCGAAGACGTTGCTGGAACCGCAGAAAACAACACCTGTTTCAACTACACCAAGGCATTCAAGACGGAATCCGTATGTACGGATATGGACTCCACCAAAAACGAATGCAAAGCAACCAAGACAGTATGCCTTGACGCCGACCCCACTTCCGAGGTATACAAGGACATCATTGCCGATGTAGATATTGTTTCCGGTTACTTCAAGCAGCTAGAAGAAAAGGGTATTGCCGTTCTTTGGCGTCCTCTCCACGAAGCAAGTGGCGGCTGGTTCTGGTGGGGCGTCGGTTCTCCGGAATGTTATGTTCAGCTGTGGCATCTTGTATTCAACCGCATGGTTAACGTAAACAAGAACAGGAACCTGATCTGGGTCTGGAACATCAATACCGATCCTAAGTTTGGTTACGACTATTCTGCCCTCAATGGAGAATGGTATCCGGGAGACGAATACGTGGATATCGTTGCCGTCGACATTTACGACCCGCTGAACAACCATTATTCTGCAGCCGATTACTGGAACAAGATTATCGATGAAGTGGGCACCAATAAGATGATCGCCCTCAGCGAAAACGGCGCCATTCCCGACATCGACAGCATCGCCGAAGACAAGTCATATTGGAGCTATTGGATGACCTGGAGTCAGACATGGAGCGGAAACTTCCTGGAAAAGACTCCCGCCGATATGTGGAAGCGCAACCTGGATGACGAACGAGTAATCGCCTTGGACAATATGCCGGGCTGGGACAATGTGGTTGCAGACACCAATAGCGCAGGCGCCATCGTCGCCCCCAGTTCCATTCGCAACACCGTACCTTTCGCAAACAACATAACGGCATCCGTTCAAGAAAAAACTTTGTCTTTGTACATTCCCCAGGCAGGCCGAGGAACGGTGGCGCTGTTCGACATGATGGGCCATCGCATTGCAACTCTTGCCCAAGGCAATCTCGTTGCCGGAAGCCATCGTTTTGACCTGAGTGCACTGGCCCATGGAAGCTATGTACTCCGCGCATCTGCCGGAAAATACAGTGTTTCCAGAGTCATCAAGCTGAAATAAAAACAATTAGCGATTCCTTTTAAGCGAACCCCAAATCAACGCAGCCTAACCGCTGCGTTTTTTCGTATCTGAAAGCCCCTACAACACGCCCACGCAGCCACGCTGCATATGGCAAATTTCTATCTTTCGCCAAAACGTTTTTGGTGTGTAATTATGTCTGAAAAACATCCTCTGTATTTTACAATCCACGGCCACTTTTATCAGCCGCCCCGTGAAAACCCCTGGACCGGAGTCATCGAAAACCAGCCCAGCGCCCGTCCGTTCCACGACTGGAATGACCGCATTGCAAGTCAGTGCTATAGCCCCAACTCCGCAAGCCGTATTCTTTCCCCCAACGGCCGCATCGTAGATATCGTCAACAACTACGATTTCATGAGCTTCAACATGGGTCCCACCCTGATGGGCTGGATCCGCACCAACACTCCCGATACCTACAAGCGCATTCAGGAAGCTGACAAGAGAAGCATTGAACGTTTGGGCCACGGTAACGCCATCGCCCAGGTGTACAACCACATCATCATGCCTCTTGCTTCCGAACAAGACAAGAAGACCCAGATTGAATGGGGTATCGAAGACTTTAAGTTCCATTTCGGACGTATGCCCGAAGCCATGTGGCTGGCAGAAACAGCCATCAACTTCAAAACGGTTGTGGCCCTCATCAAGGCCGGCATCAAGTTCACCATTCTCTCCCCCACCCAGGCAGATAGCTTCCGCAAGTTGGGCAGCGAAGAATGGCAAGGTTGCTCCAACACCGATATCGACACCACCCGCCCCTACCGCATCTACCCCCGCGACAAGGAAGGCAACCTGGTGTGCGACGGCTACCTGGATGTATTTTTCTACAACCCCTGGCTTTCTTCTGCAGTGGGTTTCGAACACCTGCTCCGTGACGCAGGCACCTTCGGCAACAAGATCAAGAGCGCCTGGGATGAAAATCGCAAAGACGCACAGTTGGTAAGCATCGGTACCGATGGCGAATCCTACGGACACCACGAACCGTTCGGCGACATGTGCGCTGCCTGGCTCTATAACCACTTTGCACCCGAGAACAACATGGTTCCCGTGAACTACGGTTGGTTCCTGGAAAAGTTCCCACCCCAGCACGAAGTCCTTCTGAAGAATTTCCATAGCGAAGGTTGCGCCTGGAGTTGCGCCCACGGCGTTGGCCGCTGGTACCGCGATTGCGGTTGCTGCACTGGCGGTGGCCCCGATTGGAACCAGAAGTGGCGCGGTCCTCTCCGCGACGCCTTCAACCACCTGAAGAAACTGGCAGACGACGTTTTTGTCCGCGAATTCGAAAAGATTTCCGACGTAAACCCCTGGGACGCACGTAACAACTACGTACAGACCTTGGTCGCTCCCGAAGACAAATCCCGCGTGGAAGCCTTCCTGAAAGCTACAGTAAAGAACCCCTCCAACGAAGCACAGTGCGCCCGCGCCATCCGCCTTCTCGAAATCCAGAAGTTCTGCCTGTTCAGCTTCACCAGCTGCGGTTGGTTCTTCAACGATATCGAAGGTCTGGAACCGGTGCAGAACATGCGTTACGCCCTCCGCGCCATGGAACTGCTGGAACCGTTCCTGCCCTACGGCCACCATATCCGTAACGAGTTCATTAGCATCCTCGCCCGCGCCACCAGTAACGAACACAAGTGGAACGGTGCCGAAGTCTTTACCCGCTATGCCGAAGAACAGGTTCCCGTGGTTGTCAAGGAAATGGCAGAACGTGCCGCCATCTTCCACCTGGACCTGGAAGACGGTTACGACAACAAGGATGCCCGCATCACTGCGACAAAGATTGCTTCCCGCCGTCGTCAGACTCTGGTCCGTGCAGAATTCAACGACAAGTTCGTCGGCGAATCCCGAGTATCCTCCGTTCTTGCCATTACCGACCAGTTGGGCCGAATCAACCTGGTGGTTGCCGATGGCGAAAACGAACAGAACGGTCTTAAGTTCGTAGAAGATCCCAATATGGGAACCGAACAGCTCCAGGAAATGTACCCCACCGCCTATGTGGTCCGCATGCGCAACCTCATGAGCGACTCCCTGAAGCGTATCAACCAGATTTCTACCCGCAAGTACCTTTCCGGTCTTACGGAATCCTTCAGCAGTTTCGCCTTGTCCCATGGTCTTTCCATCGACAGCATGGCCGACCCCGACCATACCCTGCCCGACACCATGCGCAAGATCCTGTCTCTGGAAATCAACTCCAAGATCCACCACCTCGCCCTTTCCTATATGGAAACCGACGACAAGAAGGTCTTTGACGAAATCCACGACCTGGTTGAAGAAGCTACTGCATTGAACACCCACTTCTCCTTCGGCGGTACCGGACGTATGTTCCACGCCAAGTTGGTGGAACTGATTGATGCAGTCTCCGTCAAACTGGATAAGAAGTCCGTCAGCCACATCACCGGCCTCATTACCGTGGCCGACTGGCTCCGTCTGGGCATCGACAAGACAAGCCTCGAGAACAAGGTATTCCCCTTCTTCCAGGAATACAACAAGAATCCCGAAGGCAAGCTTGCCGCCCTGAAGCCCATGTTCAGCTGGCTGAACTTTGAGGTGTAAATGTACAAGATGTCCGCAAAGCCCATGATTTCTGCACAGCAGCTCCAGACCCGCGTCAAGGAGCTGGCTACAGAAATCGGCGGATCCTTTGAATTCGACATTGTCCTTTCGGCTCTCACCGGAGCGTTCATGTTCACCACGGACCTGGTTCGCGCCATGGCCAACCCCAAGCATCAGATTAAGTTCATCAAGGCTTCTAGCTATGGTTCCGGAATGGAATCCAGCGGCAAGCTGAAGGTGAGTGGTCTGGACTTGCAGGAACTAAAGGGCAAGCGAGTACTGGTTGTGGACGACATCCTGGATACAGGCAACACCATGTTCACCTTGGTAGGCATGTTAAAGGAAGCAGGAATTACAGAGTTACGTACTTGCGTTCTTATGAATAAGGAAGAACGTCGAACTGTTGATTTCCACGCCGATTATGTCGGATTCGAGATAGCCAACGAATTCGTCGTGGGATACGGACTAGACTTTAACGAAGACTACAGAACATTGCCCGAGGTCTGGACACTGATAGAAGTTTAGTTTTGGATTAGGTGAAGAGAGAGTAATATGGCAAAAAACAAAGATTTAGATGACGTCAAGTTACACGCCACCCAAGCCTTTGAGGCGGTAGGCAGAAGCTACAACAACATTAGCCGCGGCAAGAAGTTCCTGTTGCTCCTAGTAGGATGCTTCCTGGTATTTGTCGCTGGATTCATCACTAGCAGCATTATGCACAACGTTCCTGCCAAGGGAACAATCGAAAGAGTTGCTGCCCAACCTGATCTGCCAAACAAGTGCAAGTACCGTTACGACCGCGCCATGGAATACGCCATCATGCACGAATGCGTGTTCGCCCAGGGCGCTCCCCGTAACGACAACATCCTCATCCAGCGCATAAATTACTGTACCTGCGCCCTGCAGAGCGTGCAGAAGAAGAAGCCTTACCAGAAAATGTTCGAAAACAATCTGGTTGACTTTACCTTTAAAATCCGCGAAGAAAACCTTTGCCAGGAAAACAAGGTTATTCCCACCCTCGACGACGACGAGCCCTCTAAGGATAAAAAATGAATATTGCAGACATAGAAAAATCAATTCGTGACGAAGCCGAAATTCTGGTACAGAAGGAGCCCCTCTCTGTATTGATGCTGAACGAACAAATTCTATGTCGTAACAGTTTCTGCGAAATGTTGGGTGTCACCCTTTCCTGTCAGCTGGCAGGCGAAGTCATCGACAGAGTTGAACTGGAAAAGATGTTCAGCGGGCTTTACAGCAAGTACCCCGAACTTCTGATGAGCGCCGCCAAGGACTTGCACGCCACCGTGCTCCGTGACCCCGCCTGCACCAGCTATCTGGAGCCGTTGCTGTTCTTCAAGGGTTTCCAAGGATTACAGGCATTCCGTGCCGCCCACATTTTGTGGAGCGAAGGACGCACCTTCCCCGCAAAAATGTTGCAGAGCATCATCAGCCGCAAGTTCGGCATGGACATTCATCCTGCAGCAAACATTGGATACGGAATTCTTGTTGACCACGCTACAAACATTGTCATTGGCGAAACCGCTGTCGTCGGCAACAACGTTTCCTTCCTTCATGGAGTCACCTTAGGCGGTACTGGTAACGAAATCGGCGACCGTCATCCGAAGGTTGGTAACGGTGTCATGTTGGGCGCCCATGCACAGCTTCTGGGAAACATCCATATTGGCGACGGTGCCAAGATTGGTGCGGGTGCCGTTGTGGTCAGCGACGTTCCTGCACACACAACGTACGCTGGAGTGCCTGCCGTTCAAGTTGGTCGTCCCCACGATGAAATGCCCAGCTTCAACATGGAGCAGGACTTCACCCGCGACGCATGACCAAAAAAGATCGCATCACATTCATCAACCAGAAGTTGGACGAGTTGTTTCCAAACCCGCCGATTCCCTTAAACTACCGCGATCCTTTCACCTTGTTAGTCGCGGTAGCCTTGAGTGCCCAATGTACCGACGCCCGAGTAAACCTGGTGACCGCAGAGCTCTTCAAAGTTGCCGACACTCCCGCAAAAATGGTAGCCCTCGGCGTGGATAAAATTGCGGAATACATCAAACCCTGCGGACTCTACCAGAATAAAAGCAGGAACATTTTCAAGCTGTCCCAGATTCTCGTTGAAAAATACAACGGCAAAGTCCCGCAGACCTTTGAAGAACTAGAAGCCCTCCCTGGCGTCGGCCACAAGACCGCCAGCGTCATGATGATTCACGCCTTCAAGATACCGGCCTTTCCTGTAGACACCCACATCCATCGACTGGCCGCCCGCTGGGGCTTAAGCGACGGAAGTTCCGTAGAACGTACTGAAGCAGACTTAAAGAAAATCTTTCCTCCCGAATCCTGGGAACGAAAGCATCTGCAAATAATTCTCTTCGGACGAACCTACTGCAAGGCCATGGGACACAAAGTGGATCAATGTCCCATTTGCAGCACCATCGGTTGCAAAACAAAATAAGCGAGCGTTTCCGCTCGCCTTTAAAAGTTTGCTTTATTCTTTCAGCAGTTCATCAAAATAGACGATAGTCTTTTCAAGCCCCTGACGCAAGGGAATCGTCGGTTCCCAACCCAGGGCACTCTTGGCCAGGTCAATGTTAGGTCTGCGCATCTTGGGATCGTCACCCGGCAGCGGCTGGAAGACAATCTTGCTCTTGGAACCGGTCAAGTCCAGAACTTCCCTTGCAAGTTCCAGCATGGTAAATTCACCGGGATTGCCGATATTTACCGGTCCGATAATCTTGTCCTGGCTCATCATGCGGACAAAGCCTTCAATAAGGTCGTCTACATAGCAGAAGCTACGGGTCTGGGACCCATCACCATAAATGGTAATATCATCGCCCTTCAAGGCCTGCACAATAAAGTTGCTAACGACGCGACCATCATTAGGAAGCATGCGAGGGCCGTAAGTATTGAAAATTCGAACGATGCGGATATCCACATTGTTCTGACGGTGATAATCCATAAAGAGGGTTTCGGCAACACGCTTGCCTTCGTCGTAACAGCTACGGATACCGATGGGGTTCACGTTTCCCCAATAGTCTTCTGTTTGCGGATGCACAGCAGGGTCGCCATAAACTTCGCTGGTGCTGGCCTGAAGAATGCGGGCTTTCACACGCTTGGCTAGTCCCAGCATATTGATCGCACCCATGACGCTGGTCTTGATGGTCTTTACCGGATTATACTGGTAATGCACAGGGCTGGCAGGGCATGCCAAGTTAAAAATACGATCCACTTCAAGAAGAATCGGTTCCGTTACATCGTGACGGATCAGCTCGAAGCACCTGTTGTCGCGGAGGTGGGCCACATTAGCCATTCGGCCAGTGAAATAATTATCAAGACAAATAACCTCGTGACCATCATTCAGAAGACGTTCACAGAGATGGCTACCCAAAAATCCAGCACCACCGGTAACTAAACAACGCATACACGCTCCAATATTTAATCACCGATAATATAACTTTTTTTGAAGTTTTCAAAACTTACGAGTAGAACACTTCTAACTCACAATCTGGTTTTTGCCGTGTTTCTTTCCCCAGTAGAGTTTTTCGTCTGCCTGGCGGATGTAATTCTCATATTCCGAAATACTGTCACCGGTACACACGCCGATTGTCGCAGAAATCCTGATTTCCTGATTCCGGTAAATAACGGAACTTTCGCGAAGTCTCGTAATGAAATTTTCCAGGACTCCACGGGCACTGTCCACACTCATCATGGGCAGGTAAAGCACGAATTCCTCGCCACCCCAACGGACGGCAATGGCATTCTTGGGAAGCACATCGGCCAGCAGGTGGCTCACCCGTTCCAGAACCTTGTCGCCGGCCTCGTGACCGTAAGTATCGTTAATATGCTTAAAGTCGTCCACATCCACCATGGCCACAGAAAAGGCATTCTCGTTTTCTTCCTTGCTGCGTTTCATGATGCCTTCAAAAAAGCGGCGGTTATAAAGACCGGTCAGCACGTCATGATTACTTGAATAATCCAGTTTGGCCCTGGCCTCGTTCAGCTCTACCAAATAAAGGTTGGAAACATAGAAAAGGGTAAACAAGGTAATGATAAGATTCAGACAGGAAATGAATACTTTATGTTCAAGAACAATAGGTAAGTATTCCGGGAACATGGAATATTCGAACACCGTAATTTGGCTTACGCCAATGGCCGACACCGCACCAATGAACTGGTAAATATGTTTCTTCTTGTTCCTAAAGGGCAGCAGAAAGAACACCACAGCCACCATGCCGATAATAAAGTTCACATAGCTAAAGTGACCGCCGGCCACAACTTCACTCAAGAACGAGAATATGATTATTTCGAAATAGGCAAATACAATCTGCAGGTCGCTATTCTTCTTGAACAAGGTCAGGAACAAGACATACAGACAAGAACTACCAATATTCAGCACCACCAGCGGAGTTAAGCCAATGGAATAAAAATAGATTGCGTTGAATATATGGACAAACAGACACATGACCAAAAAGATCAACGTTCTGTTCTGCGATAACGTCTTAAGGAATTTTGCCAGCACGATTTTCACCTTCTTAACTTATGTAATAATATAATAAGTTTAATTTACGATAAGCACATTTCTGCTTTTTTCCCATAAAAAAAGCCCTATTCCTCAGGATAAGGCTTTCAAAAACAGATGTTCTGGCTATTCTTCTTCGGTATCCCGTTCCACTTCTGCAACGGAATTTCCCTTGACAGCCACCAGACGGATTCCTCGCAAAGTTAGGAAAGGGTCATACTTGTCAATAAGGGTTGTCCGGCGGGCAATGGTCTTGCCCCAACCGCCCGTCGCATAGACAGGCAGGTCTTCGCAGCCCACTTCCTTCTTGATCTTACCGATCAGCACTTCCAGCTGAGCCAGGAAGCCATAAAGAAGACCAGCTCGAATAGCATCATCCGTATTGTCAGCCACCACGTTTTCGGGCCATTCGATAGTTACCGGAAGCAAGCGGGCAGCCTTTTCGGTAAGGGCATCCAGGCTAGCGTTAATACCGGGGATAATCACGCCCCCGACAAAAGCGCCATCCTTCATGACATCAAAGGTGGTTGCAGTTCCCATATCCACCACCACACCGTTTTTCAGGCCTTCTTCACGGAGCGCAATCACATTGCAGAGGCGGTCGGCACCAGCCATGGAAGGATTCTGGTAATCAATTTTCAAACCGAGGCAGTTCTTGGAATTGACAACCTGAACGTGCTTTTTCAGCAGAGAATCCAGAGCCTTGATCCAGGGGCGCTCAAGAGCGGGCACCACCGTCGAAAGACCCACATGGGTAATCTCTTCCGGATTAATCTTAGAAAAGCGGAGAAGACCTCCGATACGGTTCATCACCTCGTCGGAAGTGGTTTCCTTACGGGTTGTCAGACGCCAGTAATCCACCACCTTGGTTCCCTTGAAAATGCCAAGAACCGTGTGGGTGTTTCCTACGTCAACAACTAATGTTACAGAATCTGCCATAGTCTCTTTTATCCGGGTATGAGGAGTGAGGTCACTCACTTCGTTCGTTTTGAGGTATGAGGTACGAAATCAATTCGATACCTCTAAGCAGCTCTGCTGCGACCTCACACCTAAAAGGGCGAAGCCCGACCTCAAAGCTTAAATTCTCATGGAAATGTCCAAAGCCTTCACGCTATGAGTAAGGGCACCCACGGAGATGAAGTCCAGGCCGAGGGTAGCGATTTCCTTGGCGCGTTCCAGGGTCATGTTGCCGGAACCTTCCACCAGGCACTTGTCGCCGCTTTCCTTGATGATCTTCAAGGCTTCAGCCATGGTTTCGTTGCTCATGTTGTCCAGCATAATCACGTCAACACCCTTATTGAGCAAGGCGCGCAGCTGGTCGAAATTTTCCACTTCCATTTCCACCATAAGGTTCTGGGTGTTATTCTTCTTGACAACTGCCAGAGCTTCCAACACGCCACCGGCGGCAGCAATGTGGTTGTCCTTCACCAGCACCATGTCAAAGAGACCCATACGGTGGTTGGATCCGCCGCCAACGCGAACTGCATACTTCTGCAAGGTACGGAAACCGGGAATAGTCTTACGGGTATCCAGGACCTTGGTCTTACCACCCTTCAATGCTTCCTGGAAAGTGTGAGCCACAGTGGCCACACCGGAAAGCTGCTGGATGAAGTTCAGCAAGGTACGTTCACCGGTCAAAAGTTCGTGAGTGGTACCATCAAGTTCGGCAATCAGATCGCCCTTCTTTACCACGTCACCATCCTTCTTGTGGAGGGTCACGGTAGCATTTGCCTTCATTTCCTGGAACACCAGTTCGATAATGGGAAGACCAGCCACAACGCCATCTTCCTTAGCGATCAAACGAGCATGCTGCTTCTGGTCGGCAGGAATGGTCCACATGCTGGTCACGTCACCAGTGCGAACGTCTTCAGCCAAAGCCAGACGGATCATAGTCAAAGCATCTTCTGTGGGAAACACCGGAGTAGAATTATCACCGTACATAATCAAGGTCCTTATATAAACGTTTTGGTATGAGGTATGGGGTCGCTCATTTCATTCGCTCTGAGGTATGAGGATACTTACAACCTCTAGGGCGTAGCCCGACCTCACCCCTCAAAGTGAGCGGAGCGAACGCCCTCAAACCTACTGAGCGCCTTTTCCTGTTAAAACAACATAAACAGTACGTACAAGAATCTGGAAATCCAGCAAGAGGCTCATATTCTCGTAGTAATACATATCGTACTGCAATTTAATCTTCACGTCTTCGGTGCTGGTATCGTAATGATGGCAGACCTGAGCCCAACCAGTCAACCCCGGCTTCATCTTCAGACGGCTGATGTAGAAGGGAATCTGTTCACGGAGCTTACCGATAAACACAGCTCGTTCGGGGCGGGGGCCCACCATACTCATATCACCTTTCAGCACGCACAGAATCTGGGGAAGTTCATCGATACGGGTCTTACGCAGGAATCGTCCAATGCGGGTAATTCGCGGATCGTTCTTGGTAGCCCACTGAGCGCCAAACTTTTCGGCATCGGTACGCATGGTACGGAACTTGTACACAAAGAAAGGCTTTCCATACAAACCGATTCGTTCCTGGGAATAGAAAACCGGGCCACGATCGTCCAGCTTGATAGCGATAGCCGCAAGCAGGCAAATGGGCAACGAACAAATTCCAAGGAAGGTACCGAAGCAAATGTCCACCATACGTTTGACGCGGACCTGCCAGGGCGGCATGGTAAAAGGCAGCAGTTCCTGGAGTTCAAAGCCATATACCAGATTTGCCTTGAACTGACCATGAATCACCTGATAAAGTTCCGGAACGAGGTAGATGTGTACAGCGCATTCGCAAACCCACACAAGCACTCGCATAATTTCCTGCGGAGAGGTACTATCATGGGCGATAATGATGCCAGAAACCTTCTTACTCTTAATCAACGCGGGCAAGTCAGAATACTTACCAAGAACGGGGACACCGGCAAATTCCTTGTCCATGACCTGATAACGTTCATCGACAAAACCAATAACACGCTGACCACGCTGAGGCGTCTTGGCGAGTTCTTCGGCAATCTTGCGACCAGCCTCGGTTGCACCAAGTACCAGAATGTTATTGGCACCATAACCGAGACGCAACAGACCGCGAAGGCACTGGTAGATGATCATTCTAAAACTGACCACCAGGCAAAGTGCAAAACCACCGTATATAAAAATCCAGGGGAAGCGAGATCCATACAGATAACCGCTGTTCAAGGGTTCGTTAGACATAACCTTGCCCAGGAATTCCGCACCGAACAGGCAAAGAATCACCAGGATAATTCCAAGGACCACCGCACGCAGCACCCGCAAAATCTGATGAGTCCTAGACTGCAGAAGCCAGGAACGATAAAGTCCCGCGCAAACAAACAGAAAGAGCCACCCCACATTAAGCACAATGCCCATGTGGTAGTAATCAGCAAAAGCTCGGCTAGGATCAAACTTGTCAGCAATCCACCCACTGTGGAACTGCACCCAGAAGGCCAAGCCAAAGCAAATGGACAACGCAACAAAGTCCGACAGGACAACAAGCATACGTTCCAATGTGGTCGCTCGAATCATACACAATCCAACGGAAGAAGTAAACAAGAGGAAAGGTTCCCATCAACCCGTGACGGGAACCATCCTAAAGCGTTTAAGCCAAGAAGCGGATAACCTGGCTCTTTTCCACGATTTCAGCGAGAGCGTCGATGGCATCCACTGCCTTCTGGGCCTTGCTGTCCTGGGTGCATTCGGTAATGACAACCACAGAAACCTTACCCGGATCCTTGACGTTCTTCTGGATGATGGTTTCGATGGAAATGTTATTATCGGCCAGGATCTTGGTGATCTTAGCCAGAACGCCGCAAGCATCACGGGAAGTGAAGCGCAGGTAGTAGCGGGCGCTGGTTTCGGAAATGGGAACCAGGGTCGCAGAATTTTCAACGTTGAACCAGCCCATGGGCAGAGCCTTGCGGGAACCGCAGTCGGTGGAGCGGGCCAGGGAAACCAGGTCGGCTACAACGGCGGAGGCAGTAGGCAGGCGGCCAGCACCGGCACCAGTCTGCAAAGTTTCACCCAGATTATCGCACTGCAGGTAGACAGCGTTCAGAACGCGGTTCACACTAGACAGCTGATGTTCCATGGGAACCAGGCACGGATGGACACGGGCGTCCACGCGATCGCCTTCACGGCGGTAGATACCCAGAAGCTTCACGCAGCAGCCAAGTTCCTTGGCGATGGCGATATCCTGGGCGGTAATCTTGGAAATACCGGTCACGTGAATCTTTTCAAAGTCTACGCGGTGGCCGCTGCAGAGAGAAGCCAGGAGAGCAGTCTTGTGAGCGGAGTCGATACCTTCAATATCAAAGGTAGGATCGGCTTCAGCAAAACCGAGACGCTGAGCATCCTTAAGAACCACATCGAAGTCCAGGCCTTCTTCAGCCATACGGGACAGGATATAGTTACAAGTACCGTTAATGATGCAGCTCAGGTTTTCGACGGTAGAGCCCAGCAGGCCTTCCTGGAGGCTACGGATAATAGGAATGCCACCACCGACAGCAGCTTCAAACAGAACATGCAAACCCTTCTTTGCAGCCAGCGGGAAAATTTCGTGACCGTACTTAGCCAGCAAAGCCTTGTTAGCGGTAACCACATGCTTGCCACTTTCCAGGGCAGCCAGGATCCACCTGCGGGGCATATTGTAGCCACCAGCCAGTTCCACCAACACGTCAATGTCGTTGGAAGCGATCATTTCGTCGGCATTGGTAGAGGTCTTGTAGCCCTTAGCCTTGAAGGGAGCCACTTCTTCGTCGGACTTGGCGCAAATGCAAGCCAGTTCCATTTCGACACCGAGCTTTTCCTTGTATTCGGCAATCTTCTGTTCCAAAATCTGAATAACACCGCCACCGACGGTACCTGTACCAATAAGACCAATACGCAACATAGAGCGTCTCCATTTTAAAATTATACAGCCCAAAATTAGAAAAGTTCCGCTTTTCTTCACGAAAGCAGGCCCTTCGAACGTCCTATTTTACCGGTATAACGTCCCTATTCTGCAGCAAACCTTTATGTTCATACAAATTAATAAAATGTTTTTTGGAGTTTTTTCCTTAAAACAGCCAATTACAAACCCTTACCCCTTTTGGCTACACCGAAGTAAATTCTTCTTTTTTTATATTTGCGTCCATGGATCAGCAATCTGTAAATCCGGCAATCGGTTCTATTCTCGACGAGCAGAAATTGAAGAACATCGTGTATCCAGCACGATTGTTCAGAGCCCGTCTCAACGAGG
This sequence comes from Fibrobacter sp. UWH6, assembly GCF_900142465.1. Classification (NCBI taxonomy): domain Bacteria; kingdom Pseudomonadati; phylum Fibrobacterota; class Fibrobacteria; order Fibrobacterales; family Fibrobacteraceae; genus Fibrobacter; species Fibrobacter sp. UWH6. The sequence continues at coordinate 151,825 of NZ_FRAX01000001.1, read as the reverse complement.
AATTCCTTCGTGCAAACCGAACCTGCAAGCCATTCCTTTACATCAAGATTTACGCTCATCAGTACGATTTTTTTGGCTGGGGCAGCCCCAACCAGACCGTAGAAAACACATGGCGAATCAGCATACTCACCATGTTCTCCCATTTGAGGTTCATTGATGTCCTCGGCTACCTCCCCGACGGAAACGGCCTTGGTATCATCCTGTTGAACTCCGACATGTCAACCCTGGAGTCCATCCGTAAGGAAATCCTCCATAAGCTGAACGACGCCGGCCTCATCCAGTCCCTGCGAATCAAGCCCAGAAAACCCATTTTCGAAGCCCACCTCTATATGGGTTCCCAGGAAAAGAACAACCTGGAAATGCAGGCCAAGCTTGACGAGTTCAACAGCACCAACGGAAGTTTCTTCTCGTTGCAGCGCCTGAACCTGGACCATATCTGGCAGCACCCCCACCGCATCCGTTTCCGCCACATTATCAAGCGCATCGTGGATGTGGTCTGCACCAGCGCAGCCATCGTTCTCTGTTCCCCCTTGCTTCTGTTCTGCGCCGCCGCAGTCAAGATCAGCGATCCCAAGGGTCCTGTCATCTTTAAGCAGGTCCGCGTAGGCAAGAACGGCAAACTGTTTACCATGTACAAGTTCCGCAGCATGTACGCCGACGCCGAAGAACGCAAGAAGGAACTGATGAAGCTGAACGAAACCGGCGGCAAGACCTTCAAGATGAAGAACGACCCGAGAATCTACCCCTTCGGCAGAGTTCTCCGCAAGTTCAGCCTCGACGAACTGCCTCAGTTCTTCAACATCATCAAGGGAGACATGAGTATCGTCGGTCCGCGACCGCCTATTCCCTCGGAAGTGGCTGAGTACGAACCGTGGCACCGTATGCGTCTGTCCGTCACACCGGGCCTTACCTGCATCTGGCAGGTCAGCGGCCGAAGCAACATTAGCTTCGAAGGTCAGATGCGCCTGGACAACGACTACATCCGCCGCGACGGCAAGCTGGGCGACGACATCAAGCTCATCCTCAAGACATTCAAGGTCGTGTTCAAGGGCGACGGAGCCTATTAAAAAGTAGGCCTAAATGATTGGCTCCTGGAGCCTATTAAAAAGTAGGCCTAAATAATTGGCTCCTGGAGCCTATTTAGGAAAAAACGGGCCCTATAAAAAAATTTGGGACCAAGAATTTCGAAAGGACGGTCCGTTTATAACGGGCCGTTTTTTACGTTCTTACTTTTAGTTTAACGTTTTTCCATTGCAAATACAAAAAAATTATTTTTGTCTTGGTGTATAGAAAGGAAACAACATGATCAGGAAATTAGTACCCGCAGCTTTGGCTTCCGCTGTAGTTGCATCTGCCGCAACGATTACCGTAGACCCTGCCGACACCAAGCAAAAAATTCTTGGATTCGGAGCCGGTAGCGTTTACTACCAGGACTGGGTTACCGCCATGGGTAATGCTACCCAGCAAGCATTTTACGATACAGCCTTTACCGGTCTAAATCTTTCCATCCTGCGTATCGGCAACTGGAAGCAGGACAGCGAAAAGAGCCTGGCCAACGACGCCGCGATCATCAAGGCCGCAAGACAGCGCCTCGGCAACAAGCTGAAAATCGAAATGTCTTCCTGGAGCGCCCCTCCGAGCCTCAAGCCCAGCAACAGCATCAATGGTAGCGCAGGCAACGGCGACAAGAAGAACAACACCCTCAAGACTTCATCCACCGACCCCTACGGTGCCTTCGTATACGCCGACTTCGCACACTGGTGGAAAACTTCCTACCAGGCCTACGAAGCCATGGGCATCGCACCGGATTACATCTCCCTGCAGAACGAACCGGACATGAACGCCGAGTACGAAGAAACGCTTTTCGAACCGTCCGAAAAGGATGGCATCGCCGGTTACGACAAAGCACTTCAGGCAGTGAGCGACTCCCTGAACAGCCTGGCTAACCCGCCCAAGATTATCGGCCCCGAACCGCTGGGCATCGGCTTCAACAATTTCCAGAACTACATGGCCAAGCTGGACGACAGTAAGCTGGGAGGCTACGCCTACCATCTGTACCACGCCGGCGACGGTAACGACAACTCCGGACAGAACTACCTGAACCCGGAAAATTTCCGCAAGCCCATGAGTTCCATCGCCTCCCGCTGGGGTAGCGATACCAAGCCCTTGATCATGACCGAATTCTGCACCATGGAAAATGACATCCGCGAAGCAGACATGGTCGGCCTCGCCCACATCATGCAAGTCGGTTTCACCAGCGGCAAGCTCAACGCCTACATCGCCTGGGAACTGTACTGGGGCGAAAAGGGTCAGTTCATCGGCGTTTGCGCCGCCAACTGGGGCAACTGCACCAAGGACGAAATCGTTATCGCACCGGAGTACCACGCCATGCGACACTACTCCAAGTTCGTAAATCCCAACGCACGCGTCATCACCAGTACTTCCGACCAGGATGAACTCAAGGTGGTAGCCTTCCGTAGTGTAGGTTGCGATTCCATCTCCGTCATCGCCATCAACACCGCCAACTCCCCCGTAAGCCTGAACGCTCCCAGCATCAATGGCTACAACGCCATCTACGCAGTTCAGTCTGTAGAGAGCGGAGCCAAGAGCAAGGAAATCACAACTAGCGTCAGCTACAATCTTCCGGCCCGTTCCATCACCACCTTGGTCTACACCATGAGTGCTGGCGCCAATATCGGCAACTGCGAAGACGCCCCCATTGAAGAAGGCGGCAATGGCGGCAGCAACATTCCCTCCAGCATTACCATCGTAGACTTCAGCAAGGAAACCTCCGCCGGTAAGTGGAGTGGCGAATTCGAAGGCACCCTGGTCACCACCCCGCTGGACGGCGTGTCCCAGTACGTCAAGCTTCCCTTGGCAGGTTGCAATCAGGATGACTGCGGTTACCAGCACGGCGTTTACGCCCTGAGCGACATGGCCCTCGTCTACGATCCTCTCCAGGTCTGCAGCGACCTCGTCATCACCATGCGCGGCGTGGATTCCACCAACTCCGTGAACATCGGCGGCGCAGGCGGATCCGAATGGACTAGCTACCAGTACGGCAACGACGCAAGCGGTTCCGAATGGAGCGAAGTCACCATTCCTCTAACAAACGAAAAAGATGAATCCGGCGCACCCTTCGGTTCCAACAGCCTCACCTTCAACAGCAACGGATCCGGCATTTACATTGCCAAGATCGAAGCCGTCGGCTGCGGCACCACATCCATCCATTCCAACTATAAGTACGCCTTCAACGACAACCACATGCAGGCCAAGCTCTTCGACCTGAACGGCAACCTCCTCTGGACAGGCACAAAGAACCAGGCACTGAACGACAACGGCACTCTCCGCCTCGACGTCCGCCAGGGAACATACATCCTGAAGACAAGCTCCAGTTCTATTAGGGCCGTCAAAAAATAAAGTCTAACAATAAAGAAACAGAAAAGGCCGTGGATTTCATCCACGGCCTTTTTCGCATAAAAATTTAAAGGATTAACCTTCTTCCAAAGCTTCCTTGTATTCGTCGACGGTAGCGATATATTCGTCGATCATATCTTCCTTGGAATCCAGGTAAGAAAGGATCTGTTCAAGATGTTCCTTCTGGAATACAGCCTTCAGCTGACGGGAAGCGTGACCGCGGTAACCCCATTCCTTGAGGATTTCGTCGGTAACGACAAAGGAATCGTTCATGGAGACAAAGCGCATGGGACCATAAACAGCCCAGTTGTGTTCCATCTGCATGCATTCCGGTTCCTGAAGTTCCGGATTAGCCATGTAGCGCTGGATGTGGCGGGTACGAACGTCCTTGATCTTATCGATGCGCATATAACCCATGATCAGGTACTTGTTGCGCATTTCGGAATCGCTGAGACCTTCGTAGCGGGTACCGAAAAGAATGTAGCGACTCTTGGCCTTGAGGATAGCATTCACTGCCTTCACATTGTAGCAGCTCACGAGGCCATAGGTGCTGGTTTCGTAGTTCGGTTCAGAAAGGAAGCCCTTGCCATTTTCGTTGAGCTGGTCGCGCACCGGCATTTCAGACTGGTGGCTAGTTTCTACATAAAGCAAGCTGCCTGCGGCGTTACCGCGGTAGTCCTGCCAACCATCGAGATTAATCTGTGTCTTCGGCATTTTTATACAATCCGTTAATTATACTCGAAATAGATTCGACTTGGTTAGACTTCGAGAACCCCGGACTACGGCCCGAGGTCCCCCCTTTAATTAAAACTCTCACGGGCGGACCATCCTAGATGGTTCGTCGTTTTTTGTATAAGATACTAATTTTGTAAGTTAAAAGGTCAGCGATTCAGCAGAAATGTCCTGCATTCCAAAGAAAAAGGCGCCTTTTTCAAAGAATTCGGCCGTATCTGTAGTCAAAAAACTGGTTTTACCGTTTTTCGCAAGTCGTTTTTCTATTTCCGGGTGACGTTTCAGATAGTCGACAGTCTTGTCCGCCACGATACTCCCCTGAAACACCAAGTTCACCCCCGGCGGAGTAGATTCGCGGATAGCCTTTTCCAGCAGCGGATAGTGGGTACAAGCTAAAAGGATGGTGTCGATTTCAGGATCCTCACGTAAAACGGCCTCCACTTCCTTTTTAACAAAGTAACGAGCACCATCGGATTCCCGTTCGCCATACTCAACCAAGGGCACCCACATGGGGCACGCATGCTGAGTCACCTTCAGCTCCGGATAAAAATGGTTGATCTCGATGGGATAGCTTCCCGAAGAAACCGTTCCTGCCGTCGCAAAAATCCCGATATGTCCCGTCTTACTGACACGTCCAATTTCTTCTGCAGTGGGACGGATAATCCCCAGCACCCTGCGATCAGGAAATTCAATAGGAAGCACCTGCTGCTGGATACTGCGAAGGGCTCGTGCAGAAGCTGTATTGCAAGCCAGGATCACCAGGGGGCATCCACGACTAAACAGTTCACGAACCGCCTGCAACGTATAGCGGTAAATGGTTTCAAAGCTACGGGAACCATAGGGAGCGCGGGCATTATCCCCCAGATACAGGTAGTCGTACTGCGGCAACACCTTTTGCAAATCCCGCAAAATAGTTAGACCGCCAAAACCGGAATCAAAAACACCAATCATAGCAGTCCCTACCTCAATGCACTTTCCATACGATCATGAACCATAGGACACAAATCCTGCTTCGGATCAATATCGGGATTGGATTCCTTCAACGCCTTCACGTCAATAGGATCAAGAATTTTCACCGTCACCTTGCACGGTCCGGCATTCTTTCGTTTCTCCCAGACAGCGGCAGAGCCCTTGATGACCAAGGGAAGAATGAAGCCGTCATTTTCGTGGGCAAAATAGAAAGTGCCACTCTTAAAAGGACCCAAAGCTCCGTCTTTACTGCGGGTTCCTTCAGGGAAGATAAACAAGCGGGGAGCAGCTCCTCGTTCCGCGATAACACGTCGTACGGCGGCTGCGGCACCACCCTTGGAACGGTTCACCAGGGCACAGCCAATCTGCTTCATCCAAAAATGAAGGAACGGCACCTTGCCCAGAGACTCCTTGGCCACAAAACCAAATGTCCGCTGAAGGGCAAGAAAAACCATAGGGATATCCGAAAATGAGCCATGGTTTCCAACCGCAAATACGGGGCGAGTCCAATCCACTTTGCCGAGCGCAGCCTGATTTTCAATATTCAATTCCACACGGAGCATCTTCAAACAGAAAGCAGAAAAGAACTGGATACGGCCATCGACCCAAGGAGTCATATCTCCGCCATGCCGCCACTTGGCATAGGGCACACGAATCATCTGCACACACAAGTAGCCAAGAACAATCAGGACGACATAAATTCTAAAAAAAACGAGAGGCATCATCAAACCTTTAGACTTACAGGAGCTTTCCTTCGGTAAAAAACTGGAACGTTTGAACTTACACAACTGCCCCTTCCAAAATCTACGTTTGCAATATAACAAAATCAGACAGGCCTCCGCACGAGTCACCCCCACATAGTACAGACGACGCTCCTCTTCCAACTGCCTTTTCCGCTGAGACCTAGATCCCGTACACGCCCCAGGAGTCAACCCCTCGGCAAGCCCCGCATAATAGACCACCGCGTACTGCAACCCCTTTGACGCATGCACAGTTTCCACATGCACCCCGTTTTCCAGGACGGCCCCTTCCTCACCATTTTCTGCAGGCCCTCCCGCAATGGGAATGTTATAATCCCGCAGGGCCTCTTCATAATAAAGCCGCTGGCGGTTATACCTTACAAGAATGGCAAAGTTTTTCCATTCCAAGTCATAGCCCATCCGAAGTTCCTTAATGGACTGAACAACCTTCTGCATTTCCTCCACCGGATTATCGGACACCCACACTTCAGGTTTCCGATTTTCCTTGAAGATGGGATTCCCCTTGGAGCCCGAAGGATTTCCAGCACGCAGGACCTTCCGCAAATGAATGGGCTTATTCGTAAAAATCTGATTCGCCAAATGAAGTACATTGGGAACAGACCGGTAATTCCATTCCAGGCGAATCAGCGTACTCTCCCTAAAATCGTCTCGGAAGCGGTTAATATTGCCGATATCAGCCCCGCGGAAACCATAAATAGCCTGGTCATCGTCCCCCACAACAAAAAGGGATTTCCGATTTCCAAGCAGACCCTTAACCATACGGTATTGAGTCGGATTGATATCTTGATATTCATCAACAAGAATTTCAGACCAAAGACTCTGAAAATAGTCCCGAACAAAGGGAAACTCTTCGATCAGGCGAATCGCCTCAAATATCAAATCTTCAAAAACCACACGACCAGTCTGATGGACTTCCTCCCGGAGGGGTGCCAACTTCTTTTGCAGTTTTGCCGACAACCCATAAGAAAAGAGATTTTCACGAAGGACTGTTCCACTTTTTATTTTAAGTTCCATAAGCCGATGGGCAAAGTTTCTCTCTGCAGATTCTGTCGGAGAGGGAATCTTCTTAAACCCCAGCAACTCGTACGCACACACTTCCCCCGAAGAACCATCCCCATTTGCAGGAACCTTACACTTCAACATATAAAGCGCAAGAGAATGAAACGTGCAAAGGCGCACCCCCGCATTAGGGAACAAGGCCTGTACACGCTCCCGCATTTCAGCAGCCGCCTTAGCCGTAAAAGTCAGCGCTAGAATTTTTTCGGGAGCCACACCGCAAAGTATGCGGTACTGGATGCGCTTGGTCAACACGGATGTCTTTCCCGACCCCGCACCAGCCAAAATCAAAAGCTGAGCCCCAGATTCGTGATTATGCAAAACAGCGGCCCTCTGGTCAGAATTCAAGCCAGAGAGAATTTTTTCAGCCGGACTTTCGGCAGATTTCATGTCCATACAAACCCGTATGGAATGGGATGATTTACATGTAAATCACCACCGGTATATAAAAAGACCGCATAACAGAACGTCTAACCGTTCTATAAACGGACAAGTTAAGACAGCCCTAGTCGGCCTTCTCGGCAGGATCCGCATTTTTCGCAGATCCACCAAGCAAGAAAACGAAAGCCCCAAACAAGCTGAGAATCAAACTTACGAAGTAAGCCAGGAGCTGGATTACCACCGATTCCAGGTTAGGGACACCGGCTTTCGCAAACAAAGATTGAGCCAGCAATTCACGAGGGCCAAATCCGCCAATGGAAATAGGCAAGGCGCTAATAATCGCCACCAGCGGGATGTAGTAGAAATACCAGGAAATCGAAAGATCTACACCGACTGCAATTCCGCAAAAGAAATGCACAAGGATTCGCAAAGCCTGCGTCACCGCCGACAAACTGCTAATAGAAGCCCAGAGTTTCACAGAACGGAAATGCTGAAAACGTTCAAACATACGGAGCATGCGAGCATTCACCTTCTCCGGGAAAACTTTCGCCATGATCTTACAAAGCAGTCGGCCGAGCCTACGACTAAAAAGGGAGGCGAACAAAGCGCAGAATCCAAGGCATATCCAGACTGAAGGCCACATAAAGGCACGCTGTTCCGCATCATGCATAAAGAACAGAAAACCGACAGCAAGTGCAAACAACGTAATAAAGAACAATCCAAACAGACGATCAAAGAACGTCGCCGTAAGTCCAGCCCCGACAGTATCCTGCCCGCCCTGCATGCGGATATCATAAACCTTCTTGGCGTCGCCACCAACATTACCGGGCATGAAGTTGTTAAAGAACAAGCCGACATAATACAACTTCAACAGACGTCCATAAGAAAGATGGACATTCTGACGCTCAAGCAAAAGTTTCCACTGCAAGCAAGCCGTAAAGTTGGACAAACCCAGACAAAGAAGCGCCAGCACAAACGGGAGCACGCTCTTGACAGTGAACAATTCGTACAAGTCCCCGACGTTCCAATCGGGCGCCAACACTATGTTCCTATACACAAAGTAAGCAGGAACCAGCGTCACCACCAGCTTCAGGCAGAACACCATAAAGGGCTTCATACGATTATTCTTCATCGTCACCCCCAACCTGATGTTGGATCACAAGATTCTGCATCAAGTTCAAAGTCATGTCAGCCGCAATATCCCAGCGGAATTCATCGGCATAAGCAGCGGCACCGGCCTCCAGGCGAGTCCTCAAGTCATCGTTACTATACAGGCGATCCATCTCAGAAGCGCAGGCATCCGTATCACCCGCCTGAAAGAGCAGGCCCGTCTCGCCATTACGCACACTGTCACGAAGACCAGGCACATCGCAGGCAATGGTCGTCGTACCAAGCTTCGCCGCTTCCACAACCGTAAGACCCCAGCCTTCCTTATAGCTAGTCTGCAGCAAGGCCGTGGCTCCGGCAAGCAGTTCACGTTTTCTTTTAGAACTGACAAAGCCAAGAAGGTCCACCTGACTTTCAAGATTATGCTGTTGCAACCAAGCAGGAAGTTTCTTCAACAACGGGCCATCACCCGCCACCACAAGTTTCACATCCGGATGATTCTTGGCAAACTTTTCAAAAGCCTCAAGAGCCGTCCAGATTCCCTTATAGCGATGAACGCGGGACAGCCACAAGAAATAAGGCACGCCCATACCCGCAGAGGCAACGCTGCCAACGGAAGAACTATCCTCAACGCGGCAATCATCGGAACCGTTATAAATTACAGAAATACGGGACTCATCCACGCCGATCTCGTTCAGTTCGCGCTTGGTACTGGGACTCACCACCACAAAGGGTTCCTTTCGGTAGAACCACGGAATGATGGTCTCAAAGAGCCACACGCCCAAGGCAACCGGGAAGGACGCCTCATGGAAAATGGAACCACGCCACAAGTGATGCATCTGCACCAGCACAGGCTTCTTCGTCAGATAAGGTGTAAACAGGGGAAGCTTGTTCAGGTCTTCCACCACCACATCAAAATCAAATTCCCGATCCAACTTCTTTAAGTTCAGCGCCGTATTCACCTGGAACAGCAAATCGCCACCCTTGCGGATTACGGTAATTCCGTCCACTTCTTCCCGGGACTTACATCCAGGGAACGCGGTCGTAAACAGGACCACCTTGTGGCCCATCTGGGCAATTAACGAAAAAATTCGGTGTAGGTGCTTTTCGGCGCCCCCGGCAGCGGGGTGCAGTCGATCGCGATAGTTAACGACAAGTATGTTCATCAGCTAGGGCTTACGACCCAAGACTCCAATGCAAAGCTGAGTGTAATGCATAAGCGGATTGGTTTCCAGGGAATCCAGCAAGGAATCCTTGATCTTCTGGTAGGCCGTACCCTGCAAGGGATACTTAGGCAGTTCAATGCCCACCTTAAAGCCCAGTTCACGAACCATGCGATAATACAGATTGGGACGCATCCAGTCGCCATACTGGTAGACATTTTCAAAGCCGGCGTCATTCATCAGCTTCTTCAGCTGGGGCATGGTAAACTGTTTTTCCCAACCGGCAAACCACTTATCCATAGCAATCAGGATATGCTTGATAACAGTGTAAGGATGAACCGTCTGGGGCACGTCACAAAGGCAATGCCCACCATGCTTCACAATGCGGTAGTTTTCCTTAAGCAGGGGCAGCGAATCCTTGAAATGTTCAGCCAGACCCTGATGGAAAACCAGGTCAAAGGTATTATCCGGGAAGGGAGCCTTGAACGCATCGCCGCGAACCAGATGAAGATTGGTCAGGTTTTCCCTTTCACGAAGGGAATTCACAATCTTCAGGCTATTTTCGGCAAAATCCAGGACATAGACTTCGGCTCCCAGGCGGGCCAGTTCCGCGCTATCGCGACCAGTACCGGCCCCCACTTCCAGAACCTTCAGCCCTTCCAGCTTAAAATTCTTCTTAATCGTTTCAATGACCGACGGGGACGAAGGGTAAACCTTGTCCATATCGTTCTTTCTTTTCCAAAACCTGTTCCAGACAGATTGATCGGGTTCTTTAATTGACATAACGAGCTAAATATACGAATTTGTCAAAAAGAAGTGGGCCCCCGATTTACGAATGCAACAAATACGAACATCCTGCCATAAGTCATAAAATAATGACAAATTTTGTTTAAATTTCAAGACAAAACATCTAATTTTTCTAAATTTCGTTACACGTCGTGAAATAAAATGCCCTTTTCGCCCTTTATTTCGCAAAAATTTACACTATTGGCACGCAACTTGCTTTAAAAAATGCGATATTAAAGGAGTAAGGTTTAAACATGCATATTGATTCTACTGATACTACTCTAAAGCGTTACCTAGAAGATATTCGTCGCACCGCTCCCCTCTCCAGAGATGAAGAACAGATTCTTTTCCAGAAAGCAAAAGAAGGCGATAAAATCGCCCGTAAAAAGCTGATCTCTGCAAATATGCGTTTCGTTTTGAAGGTGGCAATCCAGTACCGCGGTTGCCCCATCCCCCTGCCGGACCTGGTTAGCGAAGGTGCTATGGGCCTCGTCCGCGCAATCGAATCTTTCGAACACACCCGTGGCCTTAAGTTCATTTCTTATGGCGTGTGGTGGATCAAGGCTTATATTACCCGCGCTATCAACGAACAGGGCAACCTGATTCGTCTCCCTGCAAACCAGCACCTACGTGTGCGTAAGGCATTGCACGAACAGTCCCGCGGTAAGGAAATCAACGAAGAAATCCGCGAACTTATCCAGATCGGTCAGCGCGGCGTTTCTTTCGACAGCCCCCTGAAGGCAGACTCCAAGGCAACTTACGCCGAAGTGCTCCCCGATGGCGGCGCTTCCAATCCCGAAGCAGAATCCGAAATCCAGAGCGTCGAAGCATTGGCTCGCGACCTTATGGAACAGCTGCCGGAACGCGAAGCAAAGGTTATTACCGGCATCTTCGGTATCAACCAGGAAGCTCCTCAGACCCTCCGTGAAGTGGGCGAATCCATGAACATCTCCCACGAACGCGTGCGTCAGTTGCGTGACCAGGCACTCCGCCGTATCCGCAAGTACAACAGCAAGGAATTCCTCCAGGAAAAGAAAGACGCATTTTTGGCAGCCATTAACAAGTAATGGCCGCTTAGATGCAGGGGCCCCTGCACATCCCCTATGAGGACAATTCTCACTAAGGCAACTAAGTTGCCAAGTGTTCATTAGCCCTAGACCCCTTGGCAGACGATTTTTATCGTCTGCGTTTTTTGTAGGTACTGCCGGCGATCGCTTTGACGCAGGGGGCTCCGCCCACCTCATTGAACAGAAAAGGCTCCCGCGATTTTTGCGGAAGCCTTTTCAATTTTCTAGGACAGCGGATTATTTCTTCTTGCTCTTTTTGCGGCGAACGCCCCACTTATCCTTAATCTCTTCTTCGATCTTCTTGTTTTCATAGCGGACCACCATCTTGAACTGGACGTTGTACACACCAGTTCCAACAAAGCGGCCGTTATGATCCTTGAAGTTCCAGTTCACGAAGACCTTCTTATCGGTTTCCAGGCAGTTGCCACCAAACTTGGGGCTGTTACAGGGAACCGTAATAATGGTGTCATTCACATACTGGCCCAAATGGTCGAAGAAGTTCACGATGAACGAGATGTAGACATCTTCAGGCTTCAGGGAATCCAGCACAGAAGGATCGTAGGAACCATCTACACCGACCTGAGCGCGATCCAGGAGCTGCGGCACGAAGCGTTCACCCAACTGAACCAGCTGACCCAAGGCGCCTTCCTTTTGCAGGTCTTCCTTAGTCGTCGACCCAGGCACATAGCGGAGGTTCACGGAGCTTACAGTCTGGAGAGTGTAGCTCTTATCGCCATCTTCGTCAACGACGCGATCATCATTGGCATCGAAGGTACCCATATTAGTAGCCTCAACCAAATGGTTCAGCAAGCCACCAATAATAACCGGCTGAGGATCGTCGCCAGCAACGTTGCCATAGTTATCCTTAATGGCATCCTTGGCACCCTTACGGACAATCAGGGAGTCGCCCGGCATAATGGTAGATACGCCACCATCCAGAATCAACTTGACAGAGTAGCCATCAGAGGACCATTCCATACGCATGGGATCCAGTTCGATAGTCTTTCCTCCATGAATATAGGAGAAGAAGTCTTCGCCCTTGAGGTTCTTGGTAAGAATCGGTTCAGAGAAGGTCACAATCAAGGTGTCAGCCTTGGAACCATAGCTCAGGAAGGCCTGAGAAACCACAGGAGACATCTTGTCAACCGGAGGCACGGTTTCTTCATTCACGAAGGTTTCATTAAACACGCTGTAGTACGTGTAGATGGTAGCCTCGGGCAGATCTTCGCGAATGCTGGTGACTCCAGAAGCCAGCGGAGTTGCGGCATGAACATCCCAGATGACTCGGGTAGAGTCCTTAGGATCAATACGCAATTCACCAGGCTGAGCCTGCAGCTGAATCAGCAAGCCTCTGCTGCTATACCACGGGAAGGACATGTACACAGACTCAAGATCTGCAGCCGTCAGCTTCTTGTCGAACACGGTCACAATCTGGTCCAGAACGCCGTCTCCATCGGTATCCCAGTATTCCGAGTTCTTTGCAGAGGCAAAGCGGTCCGTTACCGTCACAGGGATTTCACGATCGTATTCATCAGAAGTAATGTACGGCAAGCTGCTGAAGGTCACGTTAGGATACAGAGACACGCTATCCTTCTTGCCGCCCTTGAGATCAAAGGTCTTTGCAACCAGGATCACGATATCCTTTGTAGGCATGTACACTTTCTTAATCTGACCCACGTCGAAGCCATAACGTTCAGCTTCCTGCTTGAGCATAATCAGCATTTCAGGAGAACCAACGTCAGCCGGAATCAGATCAATACTGAACTGCAGGAACAGGGAGTCCATACCGTTAGCATTGCGGATTGCATATGCATCCTTAATCACAAAGCTACCCACTTCAACAATGGAAGATTCTCTACCATAAGTAGCACCCTTACCATCACCGTAGTAAATCAGAGCCTTTGCATCCTTCGGGAATTCGCCCACGGCCGGCAAGCCCTTGACCTTGCTTACGTCAACCAGGATTCGATCCTTGGAATCATTAAGCTTCGGATTAGCGCACTTGATAGTATCCTTACCCAGAACGATCTTCACGCTATCCAGATCATAGTTGCCGGAGAGGGAATCGTTCAGGAGAATTTCCATGTAGTCCAAGGTATTGTTGCCATCAGTATCCTTGATGTAACCGACACGAGCATCAGGAATAGGATCGTAGAAGGTGATGTTGTCGATGATAATCATTTCACCGCCACCTCTAACCTTAATGGCACCACCAGAAACCACCTTATCAGAAGTTACGTAGAAGGTCACGGAACCATCAGAGTTAACCTTGATGGTCTGAGTCTTGGTACCGCCATTTTCCTTATCGATCAAGGCGATTACAGATTCAGAAATAATTTCCAGGGAATCCACATCACCGAAGTATTCCTTCACCTTAGAAGAGTCCAGAGTAATTGCCAGAACCTGTCCAACCTTTGCGGTATTCTTTCCAGAGTTGTATTCCAGATTCAGAGAATCACCCTTGGGCTTATCATTCAGCAGGTAACTGTTACCATTAATTACCACGGAATTCTTAGTACCCGGAGTCGTGGGATTCAAGACGATTACGCTAGCCACGGCAGAGTCACCCTTGTCAAAGTCATCTGCAGAGGGATAGCTTTCGTAATCAGAACCTTCATTCTGGATGTAATCATCAGCACCATAGTAGACTCTGGAGGAGCTGGACTTTCCGTCAACATCTTCACCGGCTCCGATACTTCTGCTAGAAGAGGAATTGCTACCGGAATTACCGCCGTTGGAACCGCTGGAACCATTGTCGCCATTACCGCCATTGGAACCAGAGCTGCCATTGCCACCATTGGAACCGCTGGAGCCATTGCCGCCATTGGAGCCGGAGCTGCCATTGCCACCATTGGAACCGCTGGAGCCATTGCCGCCATTGGAGCCGGAGCTGCCATTGCCACCATTGGAACCGCTGGAACCATTGCCACCGTTAGAGCCGCTAGAGCCATTGTCGCCGTTGGAACCGCTGGAGCCATTGCCACCATTGGAGCCAGAGCTGCCATTACCATTGGAACCGCTGGAGCCATTGCCACCATTGGAACCAGAGCTGCCATTACCATTGGAACCGCTGGAGCCATTGCCACCATTGGAACCAGAGCTGCCATTACCATTGGAACCGCTGGAACCATTGCCACCGTTAGAGCCGGAACTACTATTAGAGTTAGAACTTCCGTTGGAATTGCTAGACTTGCCAGAAGTACTGGAGCCACCCTTAGAAGAGCTGCTTCCACCCAGGCTACTGCTAGATCCATTATAGGTAATCAAAGCAGAACTACTCTGATAGGTTTCTTCGGAAAGATCTTCGTCTGCGCCAGACGTACCACCAGCGCGGTCGACAATAACACCTTTAAGAGGGGCCAAATCGTCCAAAAAGTTGTCAATCCACTGCACATGGATAAGAATATTATCCTTGATCAGCTTTTGGGAATTGCCAACATAGTCCACAAAGACCATGTGGCCTGTGTTACTGGCAACAAACAAATGACCATAGCCATCGACAGTACCCTGGTCAAGGCGCCAACCGGTATAAGCACCATCCTTCGTTCTCGGGAGAGTCAAATTTTCAAGAGTTTCCTCAAAGAAATATTCACGCATATCGATGGTGGCGACCACCTTGGCCTTCAAGGCACCGTTTTCACGGTAGGGCTGAATCTGAACAATCTTGGAACCACCGAATACGAAGATGGTCTTGGAGTATTCATCATAAGTGGCACCATGAGCACCTTCCAAAGAGTCAATCAAGATCTTCGTGCCAAAGGATTTGATGACCTTTTCGCCCACCTTTCCACCATAGGTACCGATATTTCCTTCAGTTACCGTTACATAGGTTGTATCAGTGAAATACCCGAAATAGGCGCCACCCCTTCTCTCTTTAATTTTATCGGCAGTACAATTTTCGTGATTCGGTTCGCAACCACCACCCATATAGTCAGAATAGGTAAAGAACGCAGTTCCATCACCATCCCAAACTATCGTAGCAAGATTCTTATCCTTTCGGCGATTCGAAGCATTCGGTCTAAGTTCAACGTGATAACCCTTAGAAGAGAAGTTCTTCTCGGTCACATCCGTTTCGGTAGAGAACCTAAACAGAGGCCCAGGAATACCCGAACCCCACAAAATCTTCTGGGTAGGATCCATCATCAAGTGCCAAATACCAGAAGTCTCCTGAGCAGGAGTACCTGATTTCACAACACAGTTGTTTCCATTACCAGCAGTTTTGCTCACCTTATAGATGGTCTTCTGTTCCTGACCTGCAACAAGCAAATCACCATCAGGATGCTGAACAATACCGTCGGCACCATGAACACCATCATTGTAAGAACAAACCACCTTCTTATCAGAAGGTTTCATTAGCAGGTAGCCAGCACCGTTGTACTGATAGCTGATACCCTTGACACGGTCACCGACCCCATCATTCTGGTACTTTGTGTAGTACAGAGTAGCCTTGGAAGAGGGATGAGGGACAATGTCACCCACCTGCTGAATCCAAATACCGGTCGCCGGATTTTCCGGGGCGGGCATATTTGCGGCCACAGCGGAACCAGCCGCCATGAGCATAGCTGTTATGTATCTTGTAATCTTCTTCATATCACTACCCTCTGAAATCGTCCCTAGTGCTTAGTTGCGGAAACGCCCCATCTAAAGACTCTTTCAACTTTAAAATCTTCCTCTGCGCCGTACACGCGAATATTAAACTTTGCCAAATAGATACCGACGCCAACCTTACGGCCATTGTCGGAACGCATATTCCAGCGAACATACAACTTATCCGGATTTTCAAGGCAATTGCCGTCAAAGAACGGATCGTCGCAATCAATCTTGCCCGAGGCGTGTCCAACATATGCGCCAAGGTTTGTATACACATACAATTCCCACTTCAATCCGATTTTATCGATATCCACCTTGGATACACCATCAGAACCATTCTTCATAATGGTTGCAAAGCTGACATCCATCAGGACACCCAGAGAAGCCTTCTGTTCTTCGCTCAGTTCAGATTCCACATGGTCAAGAGTAAAGGGCTTTGCTCTTTCGCTCAGTTCTTCCATGCGGTTCAAGTCAGCCATAGAGGTTGTCTTCATAACCACACGAGGATCGCCCTTCACCATCACAGGAGGAGTGACTTCGGCAACGTTATTGCCCTCGAGATCCTTCAAGCCAGAAGTGAAGTTGTCAAAGCGAACAGAATCTGCAGGATTCATACGGCTAGTCAGATCAGCTCCTGCTTCCATCATAAAGGTAACGGTACGTCCACCGTTACTCCACTGAGCGTCACTCAAGTCGTAATGGACCCATTCCCCATCCACATAGAAGGCGAGGCAGTCATCGGTCAAGTTAAAGTTCTTATAATCGATGGGTTCAGAGAAGGTAACGGTAAAGCGATCCGGTTCCATTTCCTGGAAAGACTCAGGATTCAGGAAGGTCGTGGAAATAACAGGCGGCATATAGTCGTGCATTCCACAGAGTGTTTCTTCTTCGGTCTTTTCGCCGTCAATAGTAACCTTATTGATCAGCTTGGCATAGCCATATTCCTTACCCTTAGAAGAAACGGAATCAATAGAAGTCAGCATCGGCTTGATGTTGTACTTATCTGGATCCAGGGCATAACCAACCACCAGTCCATCGTCAGAAATGACCAGGTCATAGATGCTAGTCGGAACAATTTCAACAACATCACCATCCTTATCCAACCAGTAGAACTTCAATTCCAGATTCTTCAAGTCATCTTCTGTAATAGGAGTGCTGAAGCCCAGAGAAACACTATCCATACGGCCGTCACCATCTCGATCATAGAAGCCGTTATTTTCGTTGTCTGCATAAACACGGCCAGCGTTGTCAACAGGAACTTCCTTATTGTTCTTGGACGTAGGCACACCGTCAGCTGAAGTCAGGATGCCGTCGGGGCACTTATCCTTGCCGCAAACGGTTTCAATCTTGATCATGTCACCAACTTCAACCACGCCAGTCTTCACAACGAAGGTCCAGACATTGCCATCCTTCTTGACGGCATTGACATCAATGGCTTCTCCATTCAGGACCAGGCCACGACCAGAAGTCCAGGACTCATCCATGTCCTTGTTGAAACGGACAACCAGGGTGTCAGTCTTGCCATTGCCCTTGATCAGGGATGCAGACTGGATGGCGGCGCCGATGCTATCCTTCAGATCGGTCTTCAGGGTATCGCAGCGGTTGCCCAAGGTGGAACATACATAGGCCTTAACAGCACCGGTAGCGGAATCCTTCTGAAGTTTCACGCTCACATCGGGCAGGCCAAAGATATCTCCATTCTTATTTTCCTTGACATCGCCGGAATACTTCTTGAAAGATTCATCATCAGGCCAGCTGTAGTAGAAGCTGTCCACAGACACAGAATCCATATTGCCGCTGAACCAGGTAGCAATGCTATCGCCAATACCATCACCATCGGTATCATAAATGGCAGCACCGTCCAGAGAAGGCATATCCGGATTCTTGAACTGCAATTCGCCGGGGAACTTCTCATCCACAAGGAACTTGGTCTTGCCAGAGGAGTCCTTACCATCATCAAAGCCACCAAGAGTGAAGGTGGAACCATCGGTAACGGCCTTTGTTGCCACAACCAGGAAGCTGGACTTACCGTTTTCGATTTTCAGACGGACTGATCCATCACTCAAGGTCAGGTCGGAACCACTGGGGCTCAGGAACTTGAGGGATTTGCTATCGCCAAAAGCAGAGAAGAAGAAAGTCCTTTCAAGAGTGGAGTCCGTTCTGTCAGCCTGGGGGCCATAGGGAATAACAGCACGCACGTCAACTTTTACAGTATCGCCAACCTTGTAGTCCAGTTTAGACACATCGGTTATGACCTTACCATCAATGCTGTATTCCAGTTCCGGGGCATAGAAGTTATAGACAAGACTTACAATGGGATCGATATCCGATTCGGAGACTGCAGTACCCAGCTGGAAGTTCTCATAAGCGTAGTGGCCATAAATATTGACTTCGACAACAGAATCCGCACCGGAATTCACAGGAGTGAGATTTTTTATCTGAGTGGAGTCAGAAGCCTTGGTAACGGTCAGAGTGTCAGTGCTAACTTCCTTAGGGATGTAAACCAGGAAGTCCTTGTAAGGGATAGCATTCTTTCTCATGATGGCAGAATCCGGATCCACCACATAAAGCACTGCTGTTCGGGTAGACCAGATTCGGGCGTACTTGCAGCGGACGTCCGGTGTTGCCTTGGGGTCATTCTTGTTGTAGTTGACGCAGTCTACATTTTCGGCAAAGGCCGCTGTCGAGCAAATCAACAGGAGCAATAACGCCCACATAGCGGAGATATGTGACTTAAACAACTGCATCTTAAACCTCTAATCCAATTCAAAATTCAATAACAGGAGAAAAATGCATCCTTCTTTATGCAAATTCTCTTTTACAAAGATATGTTTTTTTTAAGAAAAAGCAAAAGGGGTTTACGCCTTTGTGACTTGAATCTCACGCTATTTTACAGTTTCATTTATTCCAATTCAGAATAGGAATTAGCCAAGTCCGTAACGATTTCATCCATAAAAATCCAACCTCGGCCGCAAAGCTTTAGGCGGTCATGATTTTCCATCGAAACGAACCCCTTCTTAAGCCATTTTTCGTATGAAGAGGGCGGCAGACGCACTCCAAATGAGCTAAGTCCTTGAAGATCAAGGCCTGACGACTGTCTTAATGACAGCCAGAGGAGTTCCATGAGCACATCCTCATCATTTAATTTATCAGTAGTAAGTCGGGATTCCGGTGCCCCCTCACGGACAAAATCCCTCCATCGAGGGTACATCTCCGGTGCATAGAAACGGGTGTTTCCCAAAAAACTATGGGCTCCCGGGCCAAAACCGGCATATTCTCCCCGGGACCAATAGTTCCGGTTATGGATGCTTTCGTAACCAGGGCGGGCAAAATTTGAGACTTCGTAACGTTCAAATCCTTTTCGACCAAGAAGTTCAACGCCGTTCAAGTACATTTCTTCATACAAATCTTCATCGATATTCAGCAGCCCCTTTGACACCTTTTGCCCTAACATAGACCTAGGCGAAACCGTTAGACCGTAAAAACTGATGTGATTCAAGTTAAAATCGGACAGCCGATCCACATCATTCAGGAAACTTCTAACAGTCTGACCGGGAAGATTGAACATCAAATCCCCAGAAACCTGAGCGCCGGAAGAAGTCAACAAGTCAAGAGCCTGGATACCCGCTTCCACAGAGTGGGAACGGCCTATGGTAGTCAACAAATTCCCGTCAAATGTCTGTAACCCCAGGCTAAAACGTCGAACTCCAAGTTCCAAAGCCTTCTCTACCGTATGCTTTCGGGTAGATTCCGGGTTAAATTCCATGGAAACTTCTTTTAGGGAGTCAACATCCACCCCCAAAGACCTCAAACAGCCAAAGATCTGGCTCAGGCAGTCCAACGGAAGAATCGACGGGGTTCCCCCACCAAGGTATAAGGTTTGCGCCGTCTTTAGCAATCCCGGATGGGCGGCATCAAAAAATTCAACCTCACGGCAAAGTAGATCCGTATACTCCTGATAGAGCTTCGGAAACGCAGGCATCACGTGAAAATCGCAATAATCGCAAATTTTCGCACAAAAAGGGATGTGAATATACAGTCCAAACATTTTTTTTACAACAGAATCTACTACTTTTAGAGAAACATTCACTGAAATTTAGATTATATAAGGTATATGGAGAATAACGAAAAGAAGAATTGGAAAAAGAAAATGAGGAAGCGCCTTCCCCTCATTCTCTTTTTGACGCTTTCTACCGTCATTTTCTTCTTGGCATCAACCCTTCTGCTGGACGACTCCTACAAAGACATCGTCATCATTGCCATGATCTGGGCCCTGCCGTTATTCATTCATTGACCGGGATACTCCTATGGCAATGACACGCATGACACAGCGTAAATTCAAGGCGATCTGTTTCTACATCCTGTCGTGGATTGTAGTTTCTATGGGTGCGACGGCCTTGTCTACCTACGGAAACATCGACGGCATGGACCCCACCAGATTGCTATTCATGTTGCAGTTGTCCCTGTTCACAGGTCTGTCCCACGGCATCTACGACGTGGTGATTCTTCAGGACGAAATGGACAGCCGCCCCGTGGCCACGTCCTTGTTAATCCGTTCCTGGTTTTTCTTGTCTAGCATTTGCGTCAACTTGATGCTCTGCATTCTAATCTGGTACATCGACAGCCGCGAAGGTCTTGTTAACGAGAATGCACTGCGCCAGGTACAGGCCGCATTTAAGGAACACGGTAACCAGGTTCTGATTGTCGGCTTGTTCCTCCTGGGCCACTTGATTACATTCGTCCGTTCTGTCCACAAAAAATTCGGATCTAGAGTCTTCATCAACACGGTCCTAGGCAAATACCAGGATCCAGTGGAAGAGGACCTGGTATTCATGTTCATCGACTTGAAGAATTCCACCACCATCTGTGAAGAACTGGGCAACATCAAATACAGCAACTTTATTCGAGACTACTACAAGCTTTTATCGAACTGTTGCGAAGAAAATCATGGAGAAATCTATCAGATTGCAGGCGATGGAGCCTTTATTACCTGGAAAACAAGTGCTTGTCGCAGCAGGGCAAGACCATTGAACTGCTTCTATGACTTCAAGGAATGCCTACACAACACCAAAAGACGCTTTTTGAGACGCTACGGAATTGCCCCAGACTTTAAGGCTGCGGCCCATTGCGGACAAGTGATCGCCACTGAGGTGGGAAACTTCGGAAGTGAAATGGCATACCATGGAGACGTTCTGAATACGACCGCCCGAATCCAGACGCTCTGTTCAAAGTTAGGCCAGGATTTCCTGATTTCGGAAGACCTGTTCGCCAAGCTCCCCCTCCCCTTACCTCACAATTTCATGTGTTCCAAGGCAGGTCTTTTTGAACTTCGCGGAAAGAGAAACGGTACTTTGATATTCTCCTTGCAGCTGCCGGACTCTTTTAAAATCACGGAAGAATAATTTTTCAAAAAAATTAAATAAAATCAGAAAAGACCCTTTACAAGCTAAAAAAAAATAGTTAAATATGGCACACCCCGCGGGAATAGCTCAGTTGGTAGAGCACGACCTTGCCAAGGTCGGGGTCGAGGGTCCGAGTCCCTTTTCCCGCTCGAAAATGTGAAAAGACATCCGAATGGATGTCTTTTCTTTTTTATGTCGTGATGAGGTGGAATCGGGCGCGAGACCCCTCGGGGTCGGAGGTGCAGACAATACTCAAAAAAAAATTAAAGAAAACGCCACATCCCTTTACAAACCTCAAAAAAATATCTATATATGGGTCACCCCGCGGGAATAGCTCAGTTGGTAGAGCACGACCTTGCCAAGGTCGGGGTCGAGGGTCCGAGTCCCTTTTCCCGCTCGAAAACAAAAGAACCACTCGTTGAGTGGTTCTTTTTGCCTTTTTTGCAATTTCGATTTTTGCCGATCCTACAGTTTCCATATTCGTGAAAGACGCTTCCGAAATTGAAAACTTAAGAGCCGACCTTTCTGAACTAAAGGAATGCCTTGGAGAAGAAAACGAAGCACTCAACAAGTTAATTGAGCAGGCTAACCGTATCGGCATCATGAACGACCGATGCCCAATGCTTTCTATCAACGACATTCTCGATGATAGTTGCGGCAAGTTCTATGCAGTGGAACTCCCGGAATCCGAAGCGAATTACATGGAAGTGACAGGAGAAATCCGTCTAGGATCCATGACCATGTCGAACAATTTGGAACAGCGCACCCAGCAAATTGACGCCTGTGCAGAAGCCCCGTCCGCTGCATACAAGATTAGCTCAACTAAAGAAAACTAAACTCACAGCCTTAATAAAAAAGCCCAGGATTTAATCCTGGGTTTTCTATTCAAATAAATCCGGGTGTTCCTGCATTTCGTCCAGCTGAATCTGATGAAGGACGGCACGGCCCTGAGTCAAGCTGCTCTGGACATCGATAAGGCGCTGATTCCTGGAACCACGGAACTTGAGACTAAGGCTGCGTTGGGCCAAAACGAAGGGCCCATCCACCAGGATATCCGCAAAGGTCAGCAGTTCCATGCAATCCGGACGCTGTTCCCGGTGCGCGACGATGTACTCATAAGTATAGCCGGTGAAGACGACCAGATTCAGCCCACGTTCCTTGATTTCGCGGGCCAGGGGAACCAGAGTGGCCGCCTGTTCCATAGGATCGCCACCGCTAAAGGTAACACCATCCAGCAGAGGGTTCTCTTCGATCATGGAAAGGATTTCCGCCAGGGAAATCAAATGGCCGCCATTGAAATCATGGGTCTGGGGATTGTGGCATTCCAGACAATGGTGCTTACAGCCCTGGGTAAAGATGGAAAAACGAATGCCGGGACCGTCTACAAAGGATTCCGCCTCGATGCCAGCAATTCGGAGATTCTTGCCCTCAAAACCTTCGGGCACGGGCAAGCCCAAATCTTCACGATCTTCTTCCTGATAGTCCATCTTTGCACCTTTACATCCGACGAATATTCAACAGGGAGCCTTTACAATTTACGGCTCCCTATCTCAAAGATACAAAAAAAGCCCACGGGTACCCTTACAAAACGCAAGAAATGCCGCAGGCTATTCAATTAGGCGTCGCCGCAGCAGCCGTGCTTGACACGGTCAGCGACTTCAGCGCGCTTTGCGTTGTTAAAACGATCTACGGTACCCACCAGGTAACCGGTAATGCGACGGATACGTTCGAAGCTTACGCCTTCGCCATACATGGATTTTTCTTTTTCGCTCATTTTTTTCTCCTTGACTAATTCAAGCCTAGTTCGTTTTCCTCTTATCTTGTTCCCTTCAAACCTCTTTGGCCATTATAGCCAATTCCGTGCCAAAAACCGCCCTAGCGAATTCCCAGGAATGCGGGCATGCCCGGGAACTTCTTGCGAAGTTCCTCGATCTTCTGAGGATCGATGGCGTGACCATCTGCGCGACCGCAACGGGGGCAGCAGTCATTGATGACGCCGACGTAACCGCAAACGGGGTCACGGTCAACCGGGTGGTTAATAGAGCCGTAGCCAATGCCGGACTTTGCCATAAAGCGAACGATCTTTTCGAAAGCATCCAGATTCTGGGTCGGATCGCCATCCATTTCGATGTAGCTGATATGGCCCGCATTGGTGAGGGCGTGGTACGGAGCTTCAAGTTCAATCTTCTTGAATGCGCTAATCTTGTAGTATACCGGCACATGGAAGGAGTTGGTATAGTAATCGCGGTCGGTAACGCCCGGAATAACGCCAAACTTCTTCTTGTCCATACGGAGGAAGCGGCCAGAGAGGCCTTCTGCGGGAGTAGCGAACAGGGTGATGTTCACGCCCAGACGCTTGGATTCGCTATCGCAGAATTCACGCATGTGCTGTACAATTTCGAGACCCAGGCGCTGAGAAGCCTCAGATTCGCCGTGGTGCTTTCCGGTGAGAGCCACCAGAGTTTCGGCAAGGCCGATAAAACCGATAGAAAGCGTGCCATCCTTAAGAACTTCGCGAACTTCGTCGTTCCAGCCAAGCTTATCGGAACCAATCCAGATGCCCTGACCCATGAGGAAGGGGAAGTTCTTGACGCGCTTGCGGCACTGGACTTCCATACGTTCCAGGAGCTGATCGCGGACCAGAGCCAGCATACGGTCCAGTTCCTTGTAGAACAGATCCAGGCTCTTCATCTTGATTGCGATGCGAGGAAGGTTGATGGAAGTAAAGCTCAGGTTGCCACGACCGAAGGTAATTTCGTGATCGGGGCGTGCAGAGTTACCGATAACGCGGGTACGGCACCCCATGTAAGCAATTTCAGTTTCGGGATGGCCCGGCTTGTAGTACTGCAGATTGTACGGAGCATCCTGGAAGCTGAAGTTGGGGAAAAGTCTCTTTGCGGAAACACGGCAGGCCAACTTGAACAGGTCATAGTTGGGATCACCTGGATTCATGCTGACGCCTTCCTTGACACGGAAAATCTGGATGGGGAAGATTGCGGTTTCGCCACCACCCAGACCTTCTTCAGTGGTAAGGAGCAGGTTGCGCATGACCATCTGGGCTTCGGGAGCGGTACACATACCGTAGTTGATGCTGGAGAACGGAGTCTGGGCTCCGGCACGGCTGTGCATAGAGTTCAAATTATGCACGAAAGCTTCCATAGCCTGGAAGGTAGCCTTGTCCGTTTCTTCGTAAGCCTGCTTTTCGGCAAACTTCTGGGCATGCATGGTAGTTTCAACGCCGTAGGTCTTGGAAAGTTCGTGTGTTTCGGTTTCAACGAAGCGTTCGTTGGGAACCAAAGTTGCAACCATTCCCATTTCAGCCATTTCTTCGTGAAGCTTCTTGACTACGGGGCGAACTTCTTCTTCGCTCTTGCCAGCCAGAAGCATAAGGGCCTTGACCATGTTGTTCAGGTAGGCCTTGCGATAAGTAATGCGGACGCCATCGGCCATGGCGTAATCAAAGTTAGGAACAGCCTGACCGCCATGCTGGTCGTTCTGGTTAGACTGAATGGCAATAGCAGCCAATGCGGCATAGCTACGGATATCCTTGGGTTCACGGAGGTGGCCATGACCGGTATTAAAGCCATTCTTGAAAAGCTTCAGCAGGTCGATCTGGCAGCAAGTCATGGTGAGGGCGTAGAAGTCCAGATCGTGGATATGGATATCGCCTTCGGAGTGAGCACGGCTGTGTTCCGGCTTCAGCATCATCATGGTGTAGAAATGCTTAGCAGATTCGGAACCGTACTTGAGCATGGTGCCCATGGCGGTATCGCCATCGATATTTGCGTTTTCGCGCTTGAGATCGGATTCCTTTGCAGAACTGAAAGTAATGTCGCGGAGGGTGTGCATAAGGCGAGTGTTCACTTCACGAACACGGGTACGTTCTGCACGGTATAGGATGTAGCTCTTAACGGTATCGGCATAGCCGCCTTCTGTAAGGGCCTTTTCTACAGCATCCTGGATTTCTTCAATATCGGGGGAACTCTTGCCGCTGGCTTCCAAAAGGGAAACAGCTTCGGCGGAAACCTTGAGAGCGGTGCTGTTAAGAATATCATCGTTGCCGAGGAGGCTCATCTGGCTCTGCGCGGCCTTGATCTGATCATCAAGTTCGCCGGAGGCACGGAATGCCTTAACAATGGCGTCAGCAATCTTTTCGATATTAAACGGCATTTCTCTGCCGTCGCGCTTCTTAACAGAAACAATCATCGTCATCCCTTCGGCCAGCCGACACAAAATATCGAATCTAGCCCCGCAAAAATCGTAATATTCTCTTCAATCCTATCGTGTCAATCACCGAAATCAGTCTACCAAAACCGCCTTTTTTCCTGAATACTCAAGCAAAACGCCAATTTCTTACAATAAACTTTTTATTTCGCGATTTCACTACATCTTGTGTTCAAGCACCACACCCAACCACAAGATGTGGCCTACAAGATAATAAAACATAACTCCCTTGTGGATGTTATTTCTTAAAATTTTCAAAAAATTTTCTGAGTTTTCCTCAACGGCAAGCCTATCAACAATCTGTAAACACAGCATATTTTTAACGCATCAATCGCTAACTCTTTATATCATAAGTAGTTAGACTAAAGTAGCATTTTCGTAAGTTTTCTACAAATTAAAATTAAACTTTTTCTTTACAAAAGTTTTGCTTTTTCTCAAAAATAAAGTATACTCAGGGTATAACCTTAGGGATGGTTAAGGAGATACAAAAATGAATAAAAAAATCATTGTCGCTGCAGTCGCAGCATTATCCGCCGTTTCCATGGCAGAAACCGTCAACAACGATATCTGGTTCAACGGAACAAGTCAAATCGCCAACACCACAAAAGAAAGCCTGGAACCCAATTACGAGAATCCCTCTTACTGGTATGATTACGACGACCGTGCCAACGATAAAGGCGGTTCCTACATTAAGTACCTCTACGATTCTACCGGCAATTACGGCTCTTTCATCCAGCCAATGATCGACAGTTTGGGTTACATCTTTGTAAAGTATGTACTTGTGGACCCAACTACCACAGGTCAAAATGAAGAATACCCATACAATTTCGTCGGAATGGGCTTCAACCTTGTAGGTGCAGCACAGGCCTCCCTCGACATAACCTCCGCCGAGGGTCTCTGCGCCACATACACATCAGATGATGACGTCACATTGACGATTGACGCAGACGGCACAGGCAACGCCTCCTGTTCAGCCAAGCTAACCAAAACAGCCACCCCGACTTTGGTCGATCTGGACTTCAGCAAATTCAGCCAACCCACGTGGACACCTGCAGCACAGAAGGTTTCCAGTTGTGCTGAAGCTTTTGCAAAGGCAACCGCGGTCAAATTCCAAATTGACGGACAGGCTTCCGACGCCCAGGGCGCATTGCGCATTTTCGAGGTCGGTCCCAAGGGAACTTGTAAGGGAGAAAAGGCTGTTTCCCAGAAAGAAAAGTCTGCAAACTCCTGTGACCATCACGCAGACCCAGACGCCATTTCTCAGAAGGCAGTCTCTGCAGCAAACGTAAGCCTTTCTGGCAGAATCCTTTCCTTTAGCGGAATCAAGAGCGCCTCTTACGAAATTGCAAACGTCCAGGGCCAGGTCGTAAAGAGCGGCAAGGTCGAAGCATCCATCAACTTGGCAGGCCTCAAGGCAGGAATCTACATGGTTCGTATTTCGGGCAAATCCGTAAATATGAACAAGAAGATCCTTCTGAAGTAAAAAGTCATACTTTAAAGAATAGAAAGAGGATTCCGGCAACGGGATCCTCTTTTCGTATGTCGAAACGCAGCCGCGGACACCGTAGGCGGGAAAAGGGAATGTTCGTCCGCAGTCTCCGAGGGGTCTCGCGCCCAACTCCATTCTTACGATAAAACAAAAAGAACCACTCAATGAGTGGTTCTTTTGTTTTAGAGCGGGAAAAGGGACTCGGACCCTCGACCCCGACCTTGGCAAGGTCGTGCTCTACCAACTGAGCTATTCCCGCGAGGATGGCCCATATATAGCTATTTATTTTTCACTTGTAAAGGGATATGGGCCATTTTTTCAACTTTTTTTTAAAGTTTGCTTTTTTTACCTGCGATTCAACATATTAGCCAGGAAATTTACCCCTACGGCTACCACAATGGTAGTGGTCATGCTGATCAAGGGCATCCAGGGCCAGCTAAAGATTCCGCCGAGAACTGCAGGCACACCGAAAGCGGGGATTCCCTGAACGAGTATCAGGCTACCCATACCGCAGAGGACGGCAATGATGACGCACCAGCCACGAAGTTTCTTGGGACTATCATCGCCACCGAACAGTTTATTGGCGAAAAAGGCCAGCAGGAACATGCCCAGCAGCGGTCCTGTAAAGAGGCCCGTAAAGAACACGGCGTTCTTCAAAAGGCTCCCCTGCTGGGTAGCGGCAAAGAGTGCGCCGAACACGCCCAGAACACCCCACAGCACCGTCCAAAGCTTTGCGCGCTTGAGACCGCCCAGGCCTTCATTTTCCTTCCAGCCAAAGAAATCTCTTTCAGAAGTATTGCTGAGAGAATTGATGGCGCCAGAAAGAGAGCTCATGGCGGCTGCACAGATAGCGGCAACAATCAGGCCGGTTACACCCTGGGGCAGACCATTTACGATAAAGTAAGGAAAGACGTCATTCTGTCCGAGACCTGTAGGAAGAGGAGCCGCGTGGGCCGTCTGGTAGTAAACATAAAGGGCGGCACCAACCCAGTAGAATAGGATAGAAACCACAACACCCAGCACCATGGACAGCACGCTGGAACGGTTAGCCGCCTTCACGTCCTTGCAACTGAGGTAGCGTTGTACAAACTGCTGGTCGCAACCGCGGATGGCGATTTCAAGAACGGCGTAAGCAAAGCCTGCAGAAATCAGGGTGCGGGCATTGGAGATATCCAGGCTACCGTCGAACCACTTTGTCTTGCCGGCCTCCCCTGCCATGCGGGCCATTTCGCCAAGGCCACCTACAGAATTGGAAATGATGAGAAGCACCAAGGCGCCACCGCCAAAGAAGACGATGAACTGCATCACGTCGGTCCAGATGACAGCCTTGATACCGCCGAACCAGGTGTAGAAAATGGCCACTGCCGCAGAAACGATAATCGCCACCTTCAGGTCAATGTGCAAAATTTGAGCGAGCACCAGGGACGGAGCGTACAGCAGAATTCCTGTGCGGAGCAACAAGTGCATGCAGTAGAAGATGGCCGCCAGACGACGGACCGGCCTGCTGAAACGAACTTCAAACAATTCGTAGGCGCTACTAATGCCGGAATTCTGGAATCGGGGAATGAAGACCTTCCCCACCACGAAGATACTGATGAAGGCGCCGATCTGGAACATGAGGAAAGTCATGTTGTCGCCATACACATCGGCAGGAGCCCCCAGGAATGTGGTGGCGCTGACGGAGGTGGCGATAAGGCTAATACCAACGGCAATCCAGGGCATGGATCCACCGCCAAGCATGTACTCCTTCAAGTTCTTGTTGCCGCGGGAAACCCACAGGCCGATGAAGAGGGAAAACAGCAAATAGGCGGCCAGGACCAGCCAGTCAACTAAAGTAAACATCTTCCCTCCTGAAGGGCTTTATGCTTTGGGAGCCATGGATTCTTCGTCAAGTTCGTAACGGACAACGCGGTTACGGCCGCCTTCCTTGGCGCGATACAGAGCCTGGTCGGCGTTGTTCACGGCCTTCTTCATGTCGTGGAAGTCCGGAGTGACCAGGAAGGCGCCAATGCTGACGGAAACCTTGAGGGGCTTTGTCTGATGAACGTCGATGGCCAGCTTTTCGACAGCCTTGCGGATGCGTTCAGCCTTTTCCATCATACCTTCAGCCGTGGTTTCCACCATGCCCACCACGAATTCTTCACCACCGTAACGGGCCACCACGTCGATATCCTTTCGCATTTCGGAGCTGACGGTGTCGGCGATGCTCTTGATAACCACGTCACCGATGGGATGTCCGTAGGTGTCGTTGACGCGCTTGAAGTGGTCGATGTCCATCATGAGAACGCCGATGTTGTACTTCTTGCGGTCGGCGCGAACCTTTTCGGAGCGCAGACTTTCGTGGAGCGTGCGGTGGTTGATAAGACCGGTGAGGCCGTCGCGCATGGCCAGGTCACGGCCATGCTCGAACTTTCGAGCGCGATCGTAGGCGAAGCCTGCGACGCCAGCGAAGGCCTTGAGCAGTTCCTTTTCGTGTTCGCTATACGGTCTGGAGCTGCTGCTTTCAAGGCAGATGGCCATATCTGCAGTAGCCGCATCTGTTTCGGTAGCCACTGGCATCACGAACAGCTGACGCAAATTCAAGTTACGCTTTTCGTTATCGCTAAGGCGGGGCACATATTCGTTGTAACCCGGAGTAAAGCTGCGTTCCACCGGACGGTTGCGCATCATGGCCAGCACGAAGATACCCTTGTCAGAAAGGGTAAAACGCTTCTCGGAGAACTGACTGGATTCGATACCATCGCAGTACACCACACGTCCAGCACTTTCATTCACCTTATTCATGGCAAGAATCGTCAGACGGTCGTAGGCCACGTTAGCCTTCACGTAGTTGATAATCTGCTTATAGATGTCCTTCACAGTCATGGTCTGGAAGAACTTACGCTGATAGTTGTAAAGACCAGCGTACTGCTGCAGGGCGATATGCTTCTGGGCAGAGTAGAAGCCCTTGTAATCAAGCATGGAAATCGCCTTGGCAATATAAACCAGGGCCTGGGCCGTCTTATCGGTAAATGCGTTAGGCGCAGTGGAATCCAGAACCAGGATACCGACGCGGTTGCCGCTATGGTCCAGCATAGGGACAGCCACCACAGACTTCACCGGAGGATTGTCCAGGTAGAACGACAGAACCTTGCTACTAGGCAAATCGCCTTCGAGGATGCGGCTCACACCGGATCTGAACATCTGACTCAGCAGGCTTCCACTTTCCGAAAGCCGTGTGCTGGGATTCACGGACATTTCCTTGTCGTTTACATAATTGCGAACACCCCATTCCCTGGGGTTATTCTGCTGGGTAAACACAATGGCGGTATTCACTCCGGGAACGATGACCTTCAACGCACAAAGCATGTCGGTCATGGCACGGTTAATATCAGCATTGGCACGGGCCCATACCTGGCTCACCTTGAAGGCGGCCTCAGGTTCGTTAGCCCTGTCATGATCATTGCGGAACTCGGAAATCAAATCGGGGGACACAACAGGATTAGTGTTGGTAGATCGGGGCCCGATAGAGATAATGGGAATATTGCTAGTCGGATTCTGGCTGTTAGGACCACCTGCCAGACGAGGACGATTCAACCAGGCCAGTACAAAGGCCACAATGGCAAAGGGAATCAGGAACAGGAGCATTCCACCATGGAACGCCAAGCCAAGCAGAAGACCTGCCACGATAAAAAGTATTTCGGCAACAGACATAGACACCCTATAATCGGAAGGAACGGTACAACATTACTGTCGCCACGCCACCATAGACGAAGTGGCTGATCCATGCCGCCCAGAAAGGCGACAACGCACCATTTTCTCCCATTTTCAATCCTATTCGTTCAAGAATATAATAGCTAAATACAATCAACAGACCAATGCCAAATTTCTGGGAAAGCCCCCCAGAACGGCTATAACGATGGCAAAGTGCGGCACCAATCAGGAGCACAATCAGGTTCATCCAGTGAGCAGACCGCTTAAAGTGCAGTGCGGTTTCCATGGTACGGGTATCTTCACCGGAGCGCTTCAATACCTCGATCCTCTTCTTGACCATTTTGGAATCCATTTCATCGGAAACCTGACGTTCATTAATGAGGTCTTCTGGACGGGTAGAAACTTGGTCACAGGCCTTTTCGCGAACGAACTTGTAGACTTTCACAGAGCCATCTTTCTGGAAGACGCGTCGATGTCCCCGTTCAAACTGCCAGCATCCTTCATCCTCCAGCCAACGGACCACCTTGGCATCAAAGCGTTCCTGGAGGCGACCCTCGTCGCGCAGTAAAAGGAGCACGTCTCGTCCCAGTTTGCTCTTGCCAGAATAATGTCTAAAGAACCAGCTAGCCTTCTCACTGTCGATAAAGGTAAATTCCTGTTTTTCCTTGATGCGGGGATTCTTCTTTTTCTGGGCGTTAGTTTCCATAATTTCCAGACGTTTATGGTTAGCGTCAGGAAGCCAATATTCACTCATTTCATAAGAACCCACCGACACAAGAATTCCAAAAACAAAAATGGGGAACAATGTCTTGAGCGGGCTCTGTCCAGAGCTCTGCATGGCGCTCATTTCCAGGTGGCGAGCCATATTGCCTACGGAAGCCAGGATTGAAATAAAACAGGCCACGGGAGTAATCAAATACACCATGTACGGCAAGTAGCAGACGTAATAGTCCACTGCATCCTTGGTCTCGCGGGTAGACCAGGTCTTGATGTTTCCCACAAAGTCGATAACCACGAACATGAGGACTGCACCAAGAAGCACAATAAGGAACATCTTGAAGAAGTTCCATAGCATGTACCTTGTAAACTTCACCCGAACCTCCCGAAGACTTTCTTGAAGCCCCTACCAAAGAAGCCCTTGACCGCACGAACACCCCTGAAGAACTTGGAGTCTCCCGAGAAGCGGTCACGGACCATGGCGATCGTAATGAAGATACCAAAAATTCCGATAATGATATTGGAAGCCCACATGGCCAGATAAGGACTGACGACCAGACGGTCAGCCAGATTTTCGCCACCAATAAGGCAAATCCAGTAAATCACAAAGAACGATAGACTGTAAAGGATACCTGTACCAATACCACCCTTGCGAGCCATGATTCCCAAAGGCGCCCCAATCAGAATAAAGATAAAGCAGGCCACGCCGGTACTGATTTTCTTCTGGATTTCGACCGTATATTGAGCCTCTCGTTTCAATTCCGCCTCTACACGGCCAAAAGCACGTTCCGTGGTGCGGAGGGCAGACACCTCCTGTACTCGCAGGCGCTGCAGGGACCGGCGGCGTTGGACGGAATCAATCTCGATATTACTTTCCTTGATGTCAGGGACAACGGAGTCACCTACCACATTCTTTTGGAGAGCCACCAATGTACTCAGACGTTTTTCCAGGGCGTCCTTACGGAACTCCACGTACTTCTTTCGCGCGTCATCCACCACATCCTGCATCATCTCAATGGGCATTTCGCGGTCGCTGCGATAACTGCGGTTGCGGCGTTCCAGACGGTCATCCACATTCTTCATGGCCAGATCCTGACTGAAGAATCGGATGCGGAAATAGTTTTCCGGATTATCCGGGTCTGTCATATGGTTTTCGCCACTGCGCAGGCGGAGCATAAGAGTTGCTCCATTGTCAGCGTATTCCATGGAGGCACTGTCGGCATAGACAATACGAGGCGCCCCCTTCTTTTCCATTTCAAAAATTTGAATGCCATACAGGGTACCCGTAGTGGGATCGATATGGTTTACCCAAAGCTGGACCCCCGGGAACTGGGTAATCAGTCGACCCGCATCAATAAAGGCATGGGGCTTCTTGCGGGACACAGCACTCATCAGTTCCACGGAACGGTGGTTGGCCTCGGGCAAGACCCAGTTGTTGAACACCACCATCAGCACCGACACCAGGAGCGAAACAATCAGCACCGGCCTCATCAGGGAAAGGGGAGAAATACCGGCGGCCTTGCAGGCCGTAATTTCCTGGTCTCCGGACAGTCGGCCAAAGGCCATAAGGCTCGCCACAAGAACGGCCATGGGAATAGAAAGGGAAAGCATCCAGGCCAGGTTCAGTACAAAGATTTCAACCACCGTAGAAGTGGGAAGCCCCTTGGACAAGACACTGTCTAGAATTTTGACCAAAAAATCCACTACAAATAGAAACGTAATGCCAAAAAGAGACGCCAGGAAGGGGGCGATCAGCTCTTTCAAGACATAGCGGACTAAAATCATTTTTCTGGACTGCCAATTTTTGCTAATTTACGGCGGTAAAGTTAGAATTAACCAAAGAAAAAAAATGATGCTGTTCAAAAAGATTCCCCTGTTCCTCTGCATTTTTTCTACCGCAGCACTGATCGCCGGATGTTCCTCCAGCGGTCCCAAGATGAAACACACAGAATGGTGTAAGGTTCGCTACGACAAGGCAGAAGAATTGTTCAAGGCAGGCAAGTATGGCCGTACCACAGAAAAGTTGGAAGAGATCCTCTCTACCTGCGCCGGTACCGGATTCATGGAACAGGCCCAATTCCTGTTGGCAGAAAGCTACTTCAATCAGGAAGACTGGATTGAAGCCCGTGGAGAATATGGTAGCTTTATCCTGAACTTCCCCGGCTCCCCCTTCATCGAGACCGCTGAATTCCGCAAGGCCATTTCCTCCTTCAACATGGAATTCCGTGTGGACCGCGACGAAGCCAACACCAACGTGGCCATGAGGGACTTCGAACGTTACCTTTCCAACTATCCGGAATCACCCCTCCGCGATTCCGTGAACTATTACTACCAGCTGCTTATTGACCGTCTGGCAGAAAAGGAATTCCAGAAGGGCCGCCTTTACTGGCGCATGGACAAGTACCAGGCCGCCGTCATCTACTTCAAGGAATTCCTGGAAACCTACCCCACCGCCAAGCGTCGCGAAGAAGCCTTGATTTTCCTGACCAAGTCCTATATCGAACTGGACCAGTTTGAAACCGCAAGACTTTACCTGAACATCGCCCGCAACGAACTGAAGGAAGACGACAAGGACTTCCGCAAGGACATCGAAAAGATCGAAGGTAAAATCGACAAGGCCGAAGTCGCCTTTGCCAAGCGCATGAAGAAGGATTCCGAAAGTAAGCGAATCGAAAAAGAAGAAAAGGATATGCAGAACTGATAATGAAGTTCTACCGGAATATAGCCCTGGCCATCTTGCTGATGGCAATCTCAGCCTTCGCAGACGAAGACAAGGTGGAACATGACCGTTCCAGGCTATCCCTGTTCCTGCAGCCCTCCGTATCGTTCCTCAGTTTTGACCAGCGCAAATACTTTCAGGACGCCATCGACACCATCTACTATAGTTTCCGCGAAGACGCCCAGACCGAAACCGATTCCCTGAACGTGGCCAAGCAGGATTTTCAGAAGGTGAACTTCTGTTTCCCTGTTAGCGCAGGTCTGCAGTTCCAGATTTTTAGGGACCAGTTCATTAGCGCAGGTGTCGGATTCATCTACGATAACGAATCCGTGGTGCTGACCGACCGCAAGGGCAGAACCCACAACTACAGCTACACCATCCAGGGCATGCCCCTGTTCCTGGAATACCGTCTGGGCATCCCCAAAAACCTGATGACACTTTCCGGCGAAAGCCTCTTCAGCATTTCGGTCCGTTGGTACTGGGTACTTCCCGGCACGGAAATCTACACCACCTGGGGCAAGCTAGACGCCAAGACACCCGTTACCGGTGCAGGATTCGGCGTGGGAGTCGGCTACCTGATTGCCAGCTGGAAAAATTTTAACGTGTACGGAGACATCGGCTTCAGCAGTATCTCCGTAGAATCCAACAAGACTTTCGCCGACATCGTACCTGACGGCCCCCAGGAAAAGGCTAAATGGAACATCGGCGGCTTGATGATGCAGGTACGAGTAAGCTTTGGTTTGTGGAACGAACCGGAACCCGTCGAGGAAACCGAAAACAAGGCATCCACAAAGATAGGGACGGACGTCGAAAACGAGACCGCAAACGATAAAGAAAAAGAAATAGAGCCCGCTGAAGCCACACCCGCCGAAGAGCCCGCCCCCGAGGCAAAATGAGTCTGATTCCCGGCGAGCCCCTGCAATACGCAGAAACCCACTTCAAGTTTAAACTCCCCTGGTCCCTGCTTTACAGGCCCTGGCCAGAGATTCTTGTAGACGCCCCCTTCCAGTTTGTACCGGGTTCCAGGCCCACCTTGTGGATCGTGGTCAGGGACGCCCACCGGTTCCCCGTCGTTATCGAAAACATCGAAATAGACTGCCAGCCTGC
This sequence comes from Fibrobacter sp. UWH6, assembly GCF_900142465.1. NCBI lineage: Bacteria > Pseudomonadati > Fibrobacterota > Fibrobacteria > Fibrobacterales > Fibrobacteraceae > Fibrobacter > Fibrobacter sp. UWH6. The sequence continues at coordinate 116,445 of NZ_FRAX01000001.1, read as the reverse complement.
CACCGCCCAAGACGAATCCGCCCCGCGACAGCAAAACCTTCAAATCGAGGCCAACCAGCAGTTCGGATTCTACCCCGTAGACTTGGGAGACCTTGCACCTGGGACCTACAGCATCCATTGCAAGGTCGCCGTCCACAGTAAGCAAAACGGCAAGGTCAAAAAATTCTCCCGCTGGAACCACCCCCTGCTAAAGCCCGCCCCCCTAAAAATCCGGGTGCTGGCACAGGACTTGCCCAAGCCCGAGGGCTACATCGCCGGCGAAATGCATTGCCACACCCACTACTCCGCCGACCACGTAGAACATGGCGCAACCCCCGCCGTATTCCAGCAGGCAGCAAAGGCCGTGGGTCTGGATTTCGTAAGTCTAACGGACCACGCCTACGATTTCGCCTTCCTCACCGAAGACTACACCCAGGCAGCTCCCTCCCCCATGCCACGCTTCGAAGCCTTGCAGAAGGAAGTGGACCTGTGCAACAGGGCCGAGGACAAGCCCCTGATGATCGCCGGCGAAGAAGTTTCCGCAGGCAATTCCAAGGGAGAGAATGTCCACATGACCGTCCTTGGCTCCGACTGCTATTTGCCGGGCCTTGGGGACTGCGGACGAAACTGGCTCCAGAACCGCCCCACCCTGAAGATTCCCGACCTGCTGAAAATGACAGGCAGCCACTGCTTTGCGGCACACCCCTATCAGGAAATGAGCGGCCTGGAGAAGTTCATCTTCCGGCGCGGTTTCTGGCACTCGGTGGATTTGCAGACCGGCAGCACCCACCCCATCCGCGGCATCCAATTCTGGAACGGCATCCGTGACGAAGGATTCAAGCTGGGGCGAGAATGGTGGATCCAGGAACTGGGCAAGGAAAACTACCTGTTGCCCATCGGCGGAAACGATGCCCACGGCGATATGAATGATACGACCGCAGTCAGGTTACCGCTAATTGAACTAAAGAACAACAGGCATCACGTATTCGGGTACGTCAGAACCGTGGTTCGCCTAGCGCAAAAGCCTTGCGAGAATCCGACGAGCGCCGAAGAAAATATCCCCCAGGCAGACGGATGCCACAAGGAACAGCCCTTGACTCTTGACGACGTGAACGCAGCTTTCTGCGGCGACAACTGTTACATTACTGACGGACCCGCCCTCTGGTGGGAGCGCGTGACAGACCGGGGCGAATCCGCTGTAACGTTCCATGCCCGCAGCACGCCCGAGACAGGCGAAGCCTTCCGCTATGTCCGCATATACGGGCGGCGCCGTTTGTTAAACGGCAAGCTCGCTCCGAAGGAAGAGCTCCACCTGGCAAGCCAGGTGGCCGCCCGCCCCGCCACAGACATTACGGTCCCCTTCGAAGACTTTGCTTACCTCCGTGCAGAATGTCTTACTTCTTGTTACAAGTATGCGTTAACATCTGCGGCAATCCATAAAAAGAACATCTAGTCTTTCCGCAACAATTCGTAATCTTCAGGCATCAAACCTAAACCTTTGTATATTATGTCAGAGGTTTTCCAAGGAGATTCAATGTCAAGGTTCATGTCGCCACTACGCCCCAGATACTTGCGGGACTCCTCGGAAATTCACCCCCATATAAAAATCACGTCCATAACCAGCACGGCACACCCCCCAGCCAACAACACCCTGGACTCCAACGAACAACAAATCGCCAACGAAGAGCAGTCCCTCTCCGAGCAGTCCTTCCCCGAATCCAGTTGCATTGCCGAAGGCACTTTCAGACAAATTCGCGATTACAGCCTAGTCCTTCTTTCCCAGGGCGTAGAGCATCGTCTAGATCGCAGCGAGGAAGGCCCCTTCCAGATTTTCGTATTGCCGGAATTTGAAGAATTCGCCCGCGACCAGATCGCCCTGTACCAAAAGGAAAATCCGCCCAAGGAAGAGAATCTGCCACAGCCACTGAGTTTCAGCCTACAGCCTCTCTGGATTTTTATTCCGGTACTCATCGCCACCCTACTTGATTTTGCCGACGTAGTCAACTTGCATTTACCCGGCGTATCCGACGCAAGCAAAGTTCTAAAAGGACAATGGTGGAGAAGCCTTACCGCACTCACCCTCCACGGCGACGCGCGACACCTGGCCTCCAACATCCTGTGCGGATACATTGTCATGAACATGATTACCTACCGCATCCCCCTGTTGCGCCTAGCTCCCTTTTTGGCAATCTCCAGTGCCGTCGCCAACATCTGCGTTTCCATGACCGTCAAGACAAACTTCAGCGCCCTGGGATTTTCCACCTTCGTTTTCGCCGCCATCGGCTGCCTGGCCGTCATGGAGTTCCGCCTGATGCCTAGGGAATCTCACGGACTCCTGCGCCGTTTTGCACCCCTCTGTGGAGCCACTTCCCTGGCCGTATTTCTCGGTCTAGGAGAAAATGCAGACATTCTAGGACACGGCTACGGATTCATCGCAGGCCTATTCTGCGGACTGATTCCAACGAAAAAGGCGCTCCGCTGGGGAACACCGGTTACATTCGTCGATATTGTCGGTCTGGCCGTCTATTACGGTTTATTCGCCATAGCCTGGACGATGGCACTCTAGACCGTTAGATTTGAACCCTAGAGTTCATTATAATCAAATCCACCATCATCATCTGCATCTATGGCCATAATCTTATTCTTTGTGGGAGACTTTAATGCAATGGCATAGTGCGAAGTGGATCCATACTGAGCGGCAACAAATCCTGCAATGGGAGCCGCAGAAAGGCCAAGCCTAGGTGTAAAAACACCAGCACCAGCCAGCCAATTTTCTTCGCAACTCGCACACTCAAACGCGTTGGTAAAATCAAAGGTCTTGTCAGTAACAAACGTCAAAGGCGGATCCAGATCCATATGGTCAACAGGATCACCAGTAGGCTTAGAACAATCATCACCGATGTACACTTCAATCCTTCGATCGCCGGATTTCTTAAGGCACAGCGTCTCGGATCTTCTGTTAGCATCACTGGCCACACGTTCTAGGAAGGCAGCTGTGTTTAGAGCGGCATCCTTGACGCGGTTATTTTCTACGGCACCCTGAAGGCCCGCCACCCCCATAGCAGAAAGAATGCCCATGATGGCCACAACCACCAATACTTCTACAAGGGTAAAACCTTTGGCTCCAGAAACATTTCTATGTGCGGTAGGATTGCTCATACCTTACAATATAGCTCTAAATTCCCATTAAAATCAGACTTTCTTACTGGGCATGCCCATAATCACTTAGTCTAATCCAAAGTGGAAGTCAAATTGTAAGAAAAAAAGAACAATTGTAAGAATACAATATTACATTCGAATTATGACAAAAAACTTACAACAAGACTTTTGATAAGGCTTTGGGGGTTCTTATGAGAAAGCATGGTTTCACACTCGCAGAATTGATGGTAGCCATCTCCATCTCCGGCTTACTTACTGCCGTGGCGGTTCCTAAGCTTTCCAGCTCCATTTCCAAATCCAAGGCTACCGAATTGACTCCCGCCGCCGCAACCTACACCAAGCTTCAGGCCGCCTACCTGTATGAACACAAGTCCTTTGGCACCTGGAAAAAGATCGGTTACGAAGCCCCGGGCAAAAGAGGTAAGACCGACACCTTCGTCTACACCAGAGGCGAAGTCATTTCCTCGATCAAAACTGACAACATTTCCAAGGATCTGAGTGCAGGCAAGGTAAGCTGGCAGGCCGAAAACTTTGTAAGCCTGAGCGGATGCAAGGCAGGCAACCAGTGGAAACTGAAGGCTATTGCAATCAGCGACACTGAAATTGAATTCAAGCCGTATATCGAATCAAAGGAGACTTCAGCCGAATGCGCCCCCCTTTCGGGCGACTGGGCCTTTTTCCAGAGCACCATTTCTATGGACACTCCGCCCAGCGATATGGTCGTAGCAGACGCCTCCTCGAATCCGTCCTCACCGGCAAACAATACCGGCAGCAATTCCTCTAGCTCCACAAACACCGGAAACAACGGCAATAGTGGAAATAACGGAAATGAGAATACTCCGTCAAGTTCGTCTAACACTCAGACAGCCAATACCTTCTACGATGCCGATGAAAACTGGACTGAAGAAGATGACGGTTCTTGCGGTGTAATGTATACCACCGGAGGAAACAAGTGTCCGCCGAGCTGGTGCAAGCTGAACGGCAACGTCAGTTCAAACCATGGCGGCTGGAGTAAAGCCGGCCACAAGTGGAACGAATGCTACAACGCCAGACAGGACCTTATCCAGGAAGCCACAGACCAGGGACTGCTGACTTGCAAGAACAAGAACAACTGCAAGGTCAATAAGTCCGGCACGAACGTCACCATCAACGGAAACGTAATCAGCCAGAGCAGCGAAGAAATCAGCACCGAGGCCTACAACAGTTCTGAAGAACCGGCTGCCAAGGAAATCTGCTATACCAATTCTGAAGCAGAAGCCAAGGCATACTTCGGATACGTGGATGTCCTTTGTGCCGGTCAAAACACCGGCAAGGCCGGTTGCAGTCAATGGCGTCGAGCCAGCGAATGCGGTAATAACAGTTGGAAAGGCAAAGGCTATTGCTCAAGTTGGACTTAAACGCAGATTCTCTCTCTCCTTGTAAAAAAAGAACCGGAATTCTATTCCGGTTCTTTTTTCGTCATTGGATCCTTCGCGGCTTCGCCTCTCAGGATGACGGCGAAATGATTCGCCGCGCCGTCCGCTAGATTCGCCGCGCCGTCCGCTAATTAGATAGCGTCGATGACCTTGTTGAACTGTTCCACAGGGCGCATCCACTTCTTGAGGAGTTCAGCCTTGGGCAGGTAGTAACCGCCGATGTCAGCGGGCTTACCTTGTTCTGCAGCGTAAGCGGCAACGATGTCCTTTTCGCCAGCGGTAAGGGCTGCGGCTACGGGAGCGAACTTTGCAGCCAGTTCTGCATCGGCAGTCTGTGCGGCAAGGGCTTCGGCCCAGTACATAGCCAGGTAGAAGTGGGAACCGCGGTTATCCAGGTCGCCCAGCTTACGGGCCGGAGTGCGGTTGTTTTCAAGAATGCGACCGTTAGCTTCGTCCAGAGTGTCAGCCAGGACCTTAGCCTTCTTGTTGCCGGTAGTAGAGGCAATCTGTTCGAAGGAAGGAACCAGGGCGAAGTATTCACCCAGGGAGTCCCAACGCAGGTAGTTTTCAGCAAGGAACTGCTGGACCTGCTTAGGAGCGGAGCCACCTGCACCAGTTTCGAAGAGGCCACCACCAGCCATGAGCGGCACGATGGAGTACATCTTGGCGGAAGTGCCAAGTTCCAAAATCGGGAACAGGTCAGTGAGGTAGTCTCGCATGACGTTACCGGTAACGCTGATGGTATCGAGACCGGCCTTGGCGCGGGTCAGGGATTCGGTAACTGCGGACTTGGGGTCCATAATCTTGATGTCGAGACCGGAGAGGTCGTAATCCTTCAGGTAGACTTCCACCTTCTTCTGGATTTCGCGGTCGTGGGCACGCTGGGGGTCCAGCCAGAAAATAGCGGGAGTGTTGGAAACGCGGGCGCGGTTCACAGCCAGCTTGACCCAGTCCTTGATGGGAGCGTCCTTGGCCTGGCACATACGGAAGATGTCGCCGGCTTCAACGTCCTGAGAAAGGAGAACTTCACCCTTGCTGTTCACAGCACGGATAACGCCCTTGCCCTTGGCAATGAAGGTCTTATCGTGAGAGCCGTATTCTTCGGCACCCTGAGCCATGAGGCCCACGTTGGAGGTGGAGCCCATAGTAGTGGGATCGAATGCGCCGTTCTTCTTGTGGAAATCAACGGTAGCTTCGTAGATACCTGCATAGCAGCGGTCCGGAATGCAAGCCTTCACTTCCTGGAGCTTGCCTTCCTTGTTCCACATCATACCGGAGTTACGGATCATGGCCGGCATGGAGGCGTCGATAATCACGTCGCTGGGAACGTGGAGGTTGGTAATACCCTTGTCGGAATCCACCATGGCGAGAGCCGGGCCGTTGGCCAGAGCAGCATCGATTGCAGCCTTGACTTCAGCTTCCTTGGCATTGCCTTCCAGACGCTTGTAGAGGTCGCCCAGACCGTTGTTGGCGTCGATGCCCAGTTCCTTGAACAGGTCGGCATACTTGGTGAAAACGTCCTTGAAGAACACGCGAACGAAAGCGCCAAACATGACGGGGTCGGAAACCTTCATCATGGTAGCCTTCAGATGCACGGAAAAGAGCACACCCTTTGCCTTGGCATCAGCCATCTGGTCGGCAACGAACTTTTCGAGAGCAGCCATGCGGAGCACGGTAGCATCCAGGATTTCGCCAGCCAGAGTGGGCTTTGCAGCGCGGAGTTCAGTAACGGAACCATCAGCAGCCACAAATTCAATCTTGAAGGTATCGGCGTCAGCGATGGTGACAGACTTTTCGTTACCGTAGAAATCGTCAGCGGTCATGTAAGAAACATGAGTCTTGCTGTCGGCAGTCCAGGCACCCATCTTGTGGGGGTTCTTCTTGGCGTAGTTCTTAACAGCCTTGGGAGCGCGACGGTCAGAGTTACCCTGACGGAGCACCGGGTTCACTGCGGAGCCCTTCACCTTGTCGTACTTGGCGCGGATTTCCTTTTCTTCTTCGGTAGCAGGAGCATCCGGATAATCCGGCAGGTCGTAGCCGTTAGCCTTCAGTTCGGCGATAGCGGCCTTCAACTGAGGAACGGAAGCGGAAATGTTGGGGAGCTTGATGATATTGGCGCTTGCATCCAGGGAGAGCTTACCCAGGAAAGCCAGGTCGTCTTCGGCCTTGCCGAAAGCTGCCAAAATACGGCCAGCCAGAGAAATATTCTTGGTTTCCACATCGATATTGGCAGTCTTTGCGAAAGCGCTTACGATGGGCAGGAGGGACTGAGTTGCCAAAAACGGAGACTCGTCGGTAATGGTGTAATAGATCTTAGGATTCATGGTTTCCCTCGTTAAATTTTTCGACGAAAAATCTAGAAAATTTAAGGTTCTTTATAAAGTCTGAAGAATCATATTTGATAACGCAAATTTCATGCCAAAAATGAACCAAAAACAGTTAGCACGTTCCATTGATAAATTGACAAGAGAAATCTGTTTTTTCAATGAAAAAAGCCGAAAAATCGGTATAGTTTTATTTTCCTGGAAGTGTAGTCTGTAGACAATGGTTTCGCGGAGTGTAAAAGCTAACCATTACAAAAAACGTATAGATTGTAGGTTGGGGTTATACAGCCCACGCGGAATGGTTAAGCATGACGGCAGGATGGTGCTGCCACAAAGAAAAAGGATGTGTGCATGAAGAATTGGGTTTTGAAGTTTATCGGATTTGCAGGCATTGCAGCAGGCGTTACCAGCGCATTTGGCGCCACGTACGAGCCGCCGTCAACTGCCGTGAGCAAGATGAATAGCTACCGTGGCTATTCTGAATTGACCACCGCCGCCAAGGGCATGGATATTGACCAGTACGCCTATAACATGACCACCTGGCAAATCGACAACGGCGGTTTCTACAAAGCTATGGCCGACAAGTACAAGAGTGCCTACACCGGCGGTGAAAAATCCGGTTGGCGTTCTGCAACCGGCGGCGACGTGGGCACCATCGATAACGACGCTACAGTCCAGGAAATGCGCTTGTTGGCTGTACGTTACAAGGAAACCACCAACAGCAATTACAAGAACACATTCAAGTCCAGCTTTAACAAAGCCGTCAACTTCCTGCTGACTATGCAGCGCAAGAGCGGTGGTCTGCCTCAGGTTTGGCCCAAGCGCAACGACTATAGCGACCATATTACCCTGAATGACAACGCCATGATTCGCGCCATGGTGACCATGATGGACATCGCCAACGGCGTTGCTCCTTTCGATTCCGATATTATCGATGACGCCACCCGCAGCAAGATGCAAGGCGCTCTGGAAAAAGCCATCGACTACTTGCTGAAAGCCCAGATCATAAATAATGGCACGCCCACCGTCTGGTGCGCCCAGCATGACACCGCCAATTACGCCCCTCGCCCCGCCCGCGCTTACGAACTGGAAAGCAAGTCCGGCAGCGAATCTGCAGGCGTTGTATGGTTCCTGATGAACTGGCCCGACCAGACAGAAGCCATCCAGAAGTCTATTACCAGCGCCATTAACTGGTACAAGAAAACCAAGGTCACAGGACTTTACTTCAACAAGAAGCAGGGCGTTTTTGAAGAACGAGCCGGCAACGTCCTTTGGTATCGTTTCTACGAAGTGAATAATGACAACTACTTCTTCTGCGACCGCGGTGGTGCCAGCACCAAGACCCAGAACTTTATGGCAATTAGCGAAGAACGCCGCAAGGGTTACCAATGGGCCGGCGAATACGGCACCGCATTAATCAGCACCGAGAAGGCATACCTGGAAGCCATCGAAAAGATGAACGGCACCTATGTTCCGCCTCCCCCTCCCGTAGCCATGTGCGGTGACGATTCCTGCAAGACTGTTGTTGACGGTGTTAACTTCATCGACATCGATGGCGTTAAGGAAACAACCAATGCAGGTTTCGTAGGAGAAGGATACGCCAACGTTACAAACGCCATCGGAAGCTACGTGACCTACGGCGTTACCGCCACCAAGGCAGGCACATACACCCTATACATCCGCTACGCCAACGGCGGCTCCGCAGCAAGAGACTACCAACTTTCCATCGGCGACAATATTCTGGTAGAAAGCGGATCCATGGAAAGTACCAGCGCATGGACCACCTACAAGACCATTCCTATCGAAGTGGAATTGCCCGTGGGCTACAGTGAAATCAAGTTCACCAGCCTTGGCAAGGATGGCATGGCCAATATCGATGTGATCGGCTGGATGAGCGACGATCTAAAGCCCGGCATGGTACAAATTTCTGAAGAAGAACCTGACGAAGATGACGATAGCGATGAGGAGGAAGAAATGGCCATCAATAACACATTATTGCTGAACGTTAAATCTGCTTCTTACAACATCCAGATTCTCGATGTTAAGGGCAACCTTATCAAGAACTACACTAGCGAAACTCGCGACCTGAACATGCAGGGAATGAAGGCTGGAGCCTACCTGGTAAAAGTTTCCCAAAAGGGAAAGGTCCTGATGAACTCCATGGTACGAGTAAACAAGTAAAGTTGCAAGTTCACACAGGGATAAAAGATGAAAAGAAATTTCACCTTTATTATCGCGCCGTTGTGTCTGGGGCTTGCCTCTACAGCCATGGCAGTGGAAAAAAGAAAGTTTGATTTCGTTGTGGGCGTTGATGGAGACTTCAAGGCCGCCATGGCCGCAGCCAGCGCCGCCTCCCCCAGCGAATCAAAACGCTTTGTCATATTCTTCCCTGATGGTGAATACGACTTGACAAAAGTGACGGCAGACCGTCACGGAAAAACCACATTCTCCACCTCATTCGTTTCGCTGATTGGCCAGACCCGCGACAAGGCAATTATTGCCAACAAGACCGATACCGAAAGCATCGGCCACACAGCCACCTTGTACCTCTCCGGAAACAAGGGCATGTACCTGCAGGATCTGACCATCCAGAACAAGAGCACCTATTGCGGATCCTCTGCATGCCGCCAGGTGACTATCCAGCAGAATTCCGGCGACAAGAATATTTTCAAGAACGTCAAGCTGGTCAGTGGGCAGGACACCTATTATACCAACAAGGGCCGAACCTACTGGGAAGATGGTGAAATCCAGGGTACCGTAGACTTCATTTGCGGTAATGGAGACGTCTTTTTCGAAGGAACGAATCTTGTAATGACTCGCAATGGCGGGTACATTACAGCCGCACAGACCTCTACCGAATGGGGCTACGTTTTCAACAACGCAAAGATTAACGTTTCCAATGGCAGCTATAACGGCACCTTCTATCTGGGACGTTCCTGGAACCACGCCAAGGTGGCCTTCCTGAACACCACCATGTACGCCCAGCCTACAGCAGAAGGTTGGGGTGCCGACATGAATTCTGCCCCCACCGTTTTCGGTGAATACAACAGCAAGAACGGCAACGGCGGAGCCATTGACGTGAGCCGCCGCAAGACTTACTTCAACGGCGGCAAGGATGCCTCCTCTGCCAAGTCCCTGAAAACAGTTTGGTCTGCCAGTGATGCCGCAAATTACACCTTGAAAAACGTCATGGGCGGTTCCGATAATTGGGAACCCAACAAGTTGACCGTTCAAATGGCTGCCCCAAAAATTTCCCAGGAAGGAAATGAAATTGTCTGGGACGACAACGAAAACGCTCGCTGCTGGGCCATATTCGTAAACGGACAATTCAAGACTAGCGTCGCCTCCAACAGTTTTGATCTTGAGGGAGTTTCTGTAGGATCAAAAGTTACCGTTCGTGCAGCCAACTCCATGGGCGGTCTCGGCGCCACCTCCAACGAAGTTTCCGTTGTAGAAAGCAATGCCACTTACTACAAGGTCTCCCTGAATAACAGCATCGGTGGAACCATCGAAAGTTCCCTCAGCGGTAACAAGGTTGCAGAAGGCAAAAAGGCAACATTCACCGCCAAGCCCATCGAAGGTTGGACTTTTGAAGGCTGGACCGGAGCTTCCGCCACTTCTGCCAGCAACCCCCTCGAGATTACCGCCACCGGCGATATTGAACTCGGCGCCACTTTTGCAGCAAAGGGCGTAGACACATTCCAGGCCGAAAGTGGCGTTATCGAAAATGGCGTCAACGAAAGCACCAATGCAGGCTTTGCTGGTACAGGCTATGTCAACTTCGGCGCAGGCAATTCCTACGTGAACGTTCCTGTTTATGTGGAAGCTGCCGGAACCTACAAGATGGAGATGTATTACGCCAACGGAAGTTCCGCAGACCGTGATTTAATTATCAAGGCAGCAGATCCTGCCGAGGCCCAGCAGGTCACTTTCGAAAAGACCGCAGACTGGAAAACCTACCCGTCCAAGGAAATCGAAATTGAACTGCCCCGCGGAGCAAGCTACATCCAGTTTGCTGTAGTAGGAAACAATGACGGCCCGAACCTGGATCAGATTGTGCTGACGCCTCTGAAGGTAGAAACCATCACGGAAGAAGATCCAGAGGATCCTAACGGCGGCGAAACACCTGCGGATACAACCCTCGGCATAGCAAACCACCAGATGAATCTGGTTAACGGAACGTTTAACGTCCAGCTGTACAACATTCAAGGAAAGTTTATTCGCAATATGAACGTTTCCGACATTCATGAACTTTCTAAATTCGTGTCTGGTATGCCGGCTGGCAATTATCTGGTACGCATTGTAGCGCCCGGTTATAAGAAACTGCAAGTTATCCGTGTGCAGTGAGATCCTGAAACATGTTCAGGATGACGTTGGGTACGTTCAAGATGATATGGCGAACACGTTCAGGAAGACTTGGAAAAACAAGTTATGAATGACGCGACAAAACGCATCCTAGACATTACAAGACAAGACATTTTGTATATTTGCCTTGTATGTTAGGTATCGAACAGAAAAAAGGCAATGATGAGAACTTGTGCGGTCGCATGATCGCATACGCCCGCATTTTACCCAATCCCGACAACGAGACTAGCGGTTCGCCTTTTGATGACATGATCAAGAACGGCATCCTGACTCTGGAAGGAGACTTTAGACAGTCTCTGCCCACCAAGAGCCAGCGCCGCGCCCTGTCCGATGCCATGGACGAAAAGTTTGACAATATGTTGGAACGTATGGAATCCGAAGGAATCGAGATTCCCGAAAACGTTGACGTAGATAAGATGCGCGAACGCCTTCACGAACTTTCCAACATGGAAGTCATTCCCATTCCCGCAAGGATTGGAAATTTCACTAGCGAATCCGAAATTCTGGAAGAGGACGCCGACATTTACTACATCGGCGAATTCATGGGAGTAGGTCAGGCTCATTACTGCCTTACCACATTGCCCATCTATTACCAGGCAGTCTACCGCGAACAGGCCCGCCGCAAGGAAATGGATTTCCTGAACGAAGCTCTGGCCCAGATCGAGACTGGCGAATTTGTGGATACCGACGATTTGCAGAAAGACACCGAGGAACTGTTCCCTAGGGGCGTTACCCTGAATACCTTCGTCGGTGACATGGGCAAACTTCTAAACACCCGAGTGATTCCGTTCCTTCTAGCCCTGGAATCCGATGAACAATACGAAGTGCAAATCAAGCAGTTCTACCAGTTCATGAAGGGCTACCCGGTACAGGCCGACGTCAAGCTGATAGACCTGGCCATCCGCGATTTACGAGCCAGGCGCGACAACGCCATGGTCCGCAAACTGTTGGAATTGGGTTGCAAAAAAATCGTGGCTGTCTATAACGAAGACCCCCGACTTGCAGACGAAATCGGCGAACAAATTGCTAAGTTCGCCGACGATTCTAGTGATGTATAATCGCTGATTTATAACGTCTAATTTTTAATTAAACTGAATTACCTGACGGCAATGTTCTTCACAGAACTCTGGCTGCCCACGCGGACGCTGACGATGTAAAGTCCACGGTCCTTGACATTCAGGTTTACGCTGTTGGCACCGGCATTTGCGTTAAACTTAGCCGTAGCCACAACCTTACCAGAAACGCTAACCACATCTACTCGAGCCGTCTGACCCATCAGATCAGAGTTCACATCAAAGTTCACATTCAGACCCTCAGCAGAACGGATTCCGCGGATATTGCGAATGGCATTGGATGCAACCACAGGCTTATTGCCAGAAGTTACGGTTACCGTAGCCGTCTTGGAGCTGGTCTTGAGAGCCACCTTGATAGATTTACCTTCCGTCATTTCGGTAGTGCGACCATCTACAGATACAAAGACCTTCTTGCCCAGCGCTCTTACCTTTTCGACACCTTCAAGCTGAAGAGTTCCTTCATGGTTATTGGATGCACTCAGTCGAACAGTCCAGCTCATTTCATCGGATTCAGACTTGAGGCTCTTTGCCAGCAAGACATTATCCTCAACGATAGACAGGCGAACATAGCCACCCATACCGGCAGGAGGTTCTTCCATCTTCTGTTCACGAGAGGCAACACCCATAACATTCCAGGAATCAACTCTACCATAATCGTCAGACAGGACTGCCTTCAGACTCCAACCTTCTGCTTCAGCAAAGTTTGCCTTCTGCAGTGCTTTTTTAGCAGCGACCGGCTTTGCACTAAAGCGAATCGTTCTCGGAGAATTTACCTTAATCCAAGCACCTTCATAGGGGCCAAGTACCTTAACCTCGGGATCATAGTCTGTGCCTTCAGCATTTCTACGCCAGATAGCAACATCCTTCAATTCATCGCAAGAAAGATCGATTGCCTGACCATAGGGATTAGCAACCATGTTCCAACCGCTATTGATGCTATCCACTTCCCAAACAATTTCTGCACCTTCAGGAATCGGGTCATTGCCATTGATTACGATATCCTTGGTGCTCTGATACCAATAGCCGGTAACATCATTTTCATCACCCTTGAATCCGTAGGCCTGATATTGCCAGAAGTCGCCAATGGTAGCGCTTTCATCCCACCAGTACAGGTAATCGCCCTTCGTGGGGATAATCTGATGTTTCTTCAGAGCCTTCAGAGAAACCATGTTCCAGGCACCAGCACGCCAAACCAGCGGTTCGCTAGAAGAAGACACTTCAACCACCTCGATAACAGAAGAAGAAGATTCTTCCACTTCACTACTAGAAGACTCGGGTTCTACTGCACTAGAGGACTCAGGTTCGGCCACACTGCTAGAAGATTCAACGATTTCTACAGAGCTGGAACTTTCCGGTTCCTTGGAACTAGAAGATTCAGGTTCTTCAGAAGAGGAAGACTGTTCAACTTCGCTAGAAGATTCAGGTTCAGCTTCGCTGGAAGACTCAGGTTCAGCGCTGCTGGAAGATTCAACGATTTCTACAGAGCTGGAGCTTTCAGGTTCTTCAGAAGAGGAAGACTGTTCAACTTCGCTAGAAGATTCAGGTTCGGCTTCGCTGGAAGACTCGGGTTCAGCGCTGCTGGAAGATTCAACAACTTCTTCGGAGCTGGAGCTTTCAAGATCCTTAGAACTGGAACTTCCCGGTTCAAGTACAACGGGAACGTCACCTTCGGGTTCACCAATCCAATAGGGATAACCTTCGTTGGTTACACCGGTTTCATCAATAGTCCAGATCTTTTCATCCACTTTACCTAAACGGTAAGGCATATTCAATGTGGTGAGCAAGGAAGACTTCATGTCACTAGCGGCAAGAGTTCCGTTTTCGTTTTCGTCCAGGTTGTTAGAACCATTGCGAACGTTATACTGAATATCCCAGCAAAAAACTTTTTCTACACCAGAGCAGGACTTAACAGAGGCGAGCCAACTTTTCATAGTGACGCTAACGAAAGATCCAAAGGCATCGTAAGCATCACTACCCAAATGATAGTTAGACATGATAGTATGTGCTGCAGTAGAATTATTCAAGGACAGCATGCCGCCCATATAGCCAACATAGAACGGATGTTCTGTGGTAGCAGGCGTCGACACATGGATTGTTCCCTTGAGATAGGAATTCGTAATGTAAAAATCACGGTCAGGAGCACCAGTAGAAATGTAAGCCAAAAAACCACCCACATAAAGGGCATCCACATTATCAACGTTTCCAAGTACATCAATATCGCCATGAACGGCAACCCTATCCATAGACGGACTTCTGCAGTAGCCGCAAACGCCCCCCACATAACCAGTGCGCTTCATAGAGGCATCATCATCCGCATTAATAGAAATCAGAGACGTTGCGTTTTCTGCAGAAAGCTTTATACGATCAAAAACAATATGATTACCACTTTCACCCTTACGGAACTCACCTACGGCTCCACCAACATAATTTCCGTTATTTACACCGGTAACCTTGATAAAACCATAATAAGCAGAAGACTTTAACCGCAGTCCCGCATTAGATTCATCACGCATGCCCACATACCCAAAGAAGCCCCCCATATCCAGGGAATCTGCTTCAGAAAGATTCAGGGCTGCATCCATAGAAACTCTGACGGTGTTATTCGCAAAAGCTTTTTCTGTTGCTGCAAGGTAACCCACACCAGCCACGCCACCCATAGCCACATAGCCCTTATTAGAACTGCTATTTGCGTTCTTGTCTACAACTTTGATTTTTCCATCGACCTTGGTATTATAGATAGACAGATAGCCGGTAGTATCAACAGCCTTTTCATTACCACCCATACCACCAACAAGACCACCAGCGTTATAGTAGATAGCCTTAGAGGAACGGGTATCATCAACAGAAAGTTTTACGAAACTTTCAGAAATCTTCAGGGGGCGAATAATCTGATAGGAGCGGGCAATCAGACCGCCAATATATACAGAGTCAGAAATAGCGCTAGAGTTCGAAATTGAACCGTCAAAGGAAACCTTATCAAAAGAGGATTCCAGGCCATAACTAGTTTCACTGGGGAAGAAACCACCAAAGAGGCCACCCATGGCAGCGCCGCCCTTAATAGAAGATCCGGCCCCGACATTCACATTATGGAAATTTAGAACCTTGTTGCTCCTCCGGCTGTCCATGAACATCTGGCCCACAAGGCCGCCCATGGCAACAAAAGCACCCTTGGAACTATTCAGTTCTGCAGAGATATCCACATCCTTGGCAGACAGGTTCAGACCATAACCCACAAGACCGCCAACACAGGCATAATAACGACCTGACCTATTCGTACCCTTGACGGCACCAGTGTTCCTTTCCATCAGGATGGTGTTGGAAATGTCCAGCATATCTTCGCTTGTAATGCCATCAAAGTTTACCCTCTGGGCAATACCCGCAACACCACCAACAACAAGGCTAGAAACGCGGACGTTCTTCAGAGTGATGCCAGAAATATCGGAGCTATCAACATGACCAACCAAGGCTCCAACGCCATAGTAATATTTCAAGGCGTCGCTAGGAATGTCGTCAGTATCATTTGCGCTGATTTCAATATCGACGTTTTCGATCCTGATATTAGAAACAGTAGCATTGAAAAGGGTATCAAAAACACCAACATGGCCACTCATAAGAGTAGTCCTATCGGTATAGTCTATGGTCTTCTTGTAGCAAACATTCTTGAAGGTGTAGCCGTTGCCCTCAATCGAGACCTTATTGCGAATCTTGATGGGTTCATGCTGAGTAACACATTCACCGTTTTCGCCAATTTCCTGGAAATCGATATCGGACTTGAAGGTCAGCGTACCACTTCCTGCGGTCTTACCACTCCACAGAGTGGAAAGAATATCATTCAATTCATGGGAAACACTACCATTGGTAATCTGACGAGAGGTCGTACAGAGATCGCACATCTCTACAGACTGAGAAACGACGCCATTTCCAGCGCCATCGTCTGAGAAATTCAAATAAAGACCGGCATCCTGTGCAGCTGCCATGACGGTAGCCACCAGAACGGCAATCCAAGTAAAGTTTAATTTACGCATCTTCACACACCTCTTTAACAAAGATACGTTATATTTCTGCGTTTAGCAACTTTTATCAACCACCTATAAACACAATGTGACTAAGCACAAAAAAGTTGTTTTATAATGGCCTTGAAATATATTTAAACCTTACGATAATATCACAACGAGAGACTATTCAGCCCAGTGGTTGCCGTTGTAATTGCGGGCCGTATCGGCATCCATACCAATTTGACGTACAAGATCGTCTAAACTGGCAAATTTCTGCTCAGGACGAAGATAGCCCATCAGATCCAGATACATGGGTTTGCCGTAAATATCTTCGCTGAAATCCAATAAATAGGCCTCGATGGCCAGAGGCTGATTCCCCGTAGAAGGCTGAATACCAATATTCACCACAGCACGGAAAACACGTTCAGAGCCGTCCTCTTCAGGAAGTCGGGCCGTCGCCACATAGACCCCGCGCTTAGGCAGGAACTTGTACTGTTCCACCTGCAGGTTTGCCGTAGGGAACCCAATGGTATGTCCCAGGCGTTTACCGCTAACAATATGACCGGAAAGTCGATAGGGACGTCCCAGGTAGGTCTGGGCACGATCAACATCCCCCATTTCCAGAGCGGTTCGCACGGCAGAAGAACTGACGCGTTCCCCCTTGTGGAGCACGATGGAAAGCATCTGGGTAGAAAGTTCCGGGAAGGCGGCCGTAATGGATTCGTAATTGCCCTTGCCACCAGCGCCAAAGCAGTGGTCATGACCGAAGAACATGGAGCACACGTCCAGTTTTTCAATCAGCTCTGTACGAATAAACTCATCAAAGGGCAAGTGCATCAGGTCGCGGGTAAAAGGGATCACCACAAAATCCAATCCCAGGCTCTTGATAAAATCACGTTTTTCAGCAGTCGTAGTCAGCAGGAGCGGATTCCCCGGGCCGCGAAGTACGTAGTTGGAATGAGGTTCGAAACTGATAACCGTAGGGAGTAAACCGTTAGCTTCAGCCACAGCCTTAAGGGAACGGAACAAAGCCTGGTGGCCAAGATGGCAACCATCAAAATTCCCCATGGTAACAGCACGTTTCTTATTCATCTTCGGCTAGGTAGATCTTGGGCCTGATGCGGCCAGGTTCATAGTGACAGAAACTGAGGACTTCGCCTTGCATGTTGGCTACAAAGACGTTGCCTTCGGCATCCACACCTTCAATGGGAGTTTTCCAGGGCAGATAATTTCCCTGACGGATGACCGCCAGCTGCGCGTCGTCAAGACGGACCACGGGGAAATCAAGCACCTGGTCCACAGGCAGCAAGTGTTCGCGGGTCAGATCATCGCCACGGACAGCCTTATCCAAGGTAACCTCGCCAATACGATGACGTCGGATATGGGAAACGCAGCCAAAAGTTCCAAGGGCACGGGCAATATCACGGCCCAGGGCACGGATATAAGTACCCTTGGAGCATTCACAAATCAAGTCGAAAGTGGCAAAAGCCTTGCCAGAGCATCCTTCAGTGGCATCGTTGGCAACAGCACCCAGCACCTTCAGGGAGCTGATGTTAATCTTGCGGGGCTTCAGTTCGATATCTCGGCCACGTTCCATCAGGTCGCTGGCGCGGACACCGTTAATTTTTACCGCACAATACTTAGGCGGAATCTGTTCGATATCGCCGGTAAACTGGGGCAATACCGCCTCAAGATCCGCAACGGAAATCTCTTTAACCTTTAAACTTTCCGCATTTGACTCACTACTCACGGCTCGGCACTCATCGCTCATAACCACTTCGCCGTCCCATTCCAAGGTGTCAGTCTGGTAACCCAGATGGAGTCTAAAGCTGTAACACTTGTCCTTGGCCTCTACAAAAGGCAGCAGACGGGTGACGCGACCCGTAGCGGCAATAATCAGGCCGGAGGCACGTAGGTCTAACGTACCGGCATGACCAACACGCTTCGTAGAAAAGACCCTTTTCAGAGGGAAAAGGGCCTTAAAAGAAGTTTCACCAGCAATCTTGTCTAATAAGACGAAGCCAGAATTGGACAATTAGAGTTCCCCTTTCTGCTTCAAGTCGGCAAGAATGCTTTCGATATGCATGGCGTGTTCCAGGTTCTCGTCTAGCACAAAGTTCAATTCGGGAATCTTGCGAATCTTGAGGGCCTTGCCCAAAACGCCGCGGATAAAGCCAGCGGAATTGTTGAGGCCGATCAAGGAATCGCGCTTTTCCTTATCGGAACCCATGACAGATACCATGATCTTTGCATAGCTCAGGTCATCGGTGATCGTTACACGGGTAATGCTAGAAAGCGTACTGACGCGAGGATCCTTCAAGCCCTTCTGCAAGAGCTTGGAGATTTCCTCACGGAACTGTTCGCCTAATCTGTCGGTTCTACGACTCATTTATATTCCTTATGGTAATCGCTTACGCTTCGGAAGATTCAGCCTGCTTCTTGGCTTTTTCTTCGGCTTCTTCGCGGGCCACATCCTTCAAGGTACGTGCAACGGAGACTTCCTTGAAGAAGATCAAGCTATCGCCTTCACGAATATCGTCGTAACCCTTAAGACCGATACCGCATTCGAAGCCACGAGCAACGGACTTGACATCGTCCTTAAGACGCTTGAGGGACTGAACCACGGTAGTACCCAGTTCTACACCATTGCGGTATACGCGGACATGGCTTTCGCGGTCCACGGAACCATCGGTAACCATACAGCCGGCGATGAGACCGACCTTGGGAACCTTGAAGACCTGGCGAATTTCGGCTTCGCCGCTGAGTTCTTCGCGCATGGTGGGCTTGAGCAAGCCTTCCACAGCGTTGGTAATATCTTCGATACAGTCGTAAATCACGCGGTAGTTGCGGATTTCGATGCCTTCCTTCTGGGCCATTTCGCGGACAGCGAGAGACGGCATCAAGTGGAAGGAAACGATGATAGCCTGAGCGGTAGTAGCAAGCAAGATATCGGATTCCGTGATAGTACCAACACCCTTACGGATGATGTTCACGCGGACTTCCTTATTGGTAAGCTTTTCGAGGGATGCGGCAAGAGCTTCGGCAGAACCACCCACGTCAGCCTTGACGATGAGGTTGAGTTCAGAGAGCTTACCATCCTTCTTTTCGTTAAACGTATTTTCAAGAGAAACGGTCTTACGGGCGCGGAGGTCGCGTTCACGGGCGGCCATACGACGCTTGGAAGCAATTTCTCGTGCGGCCTTTTCGTCTTCCACAACGATAAGGTCATCACCAGCCTGAGGGGTACCGTCAAAGCCAAGCACCTGGCAAGGTGCAGAAGGCGGAACTTCCTTGAGCTGTTCGCCACGTTCGTTGAACATAGCACGGACACGACCAGCGTAGATACCGCAGACAAACGGGTCACCCACATGGAGAGTACCGTTCTGCACGAGGATCGTAGCCATGGAACCCTTACCCACGTCAAGCTTGGATTCAACCACAGCACCGCGAGCGTGAGCATCCGGGTTAGCCTTAAGTTCAAGAACTTCGGCTTCAAGAGCCAGAGTTTCGAGGAGCTGATCCATACCCTGACCGGTACGGGCAGAGACTTCGATACAGCTAGTAGTACCACCCCACTGTTCCACTTCTACGCCGCGTTCGGCCAGCTGGGCACGAATCTTGTCGGGGTTAGCAGTGGGAAGGTCGATCTTGGTAATGGCCACGACCATGGGAACCTTTTCGCGCTTTGCAAGTTCGATAGATTCAACAGTCTGGGGCATGACCATAGAGTCAGCAGCCACAACCAGCACGATAACGTCGGTCACCTGAGAACCGCGAGCACGCATAGCACTGAAGGCTTCGTGACCCGGGGTATCAAGGAAGGTAACCTTGCCCTGGCTGGTGGTAACTTCGTAAGCACCGATGTGCTGGGTAATGCCGCCGGATTCGCCGGAGACCACGTGAGTCTTACGGATCCAGTCGAGGAGAGAAGTCTTACCGTGGTCAACGTGACCCATCACAGTCACCACCGGATGGCGGGGCTGCAGATTTTCGGTGGATTCTTCTTCAACACCCAGTGCTTCTTCTTCGTATTCTTCCATCAGCTGGGCTTCGAAACCGAATTCGTCGGCCAGGAGCTGGATGGTTTCAAAGTCAAGGCGAGCGTTGATGGTCACCATCATGCCCATTTCCATGCACTTTGCGATAACGCGAGCAGGCATCTGTTCCATCAGGCCGGCAAGTTCGCCAACGGTGATGAAGTCAGAAGTCTTAAGAATCTTCTTTTCTTCAGAAACTTCGCCTTCGGCCTTTTCCTTACGGTAAACCTTCTTGACAGGCTTCTTGGAAAGGTCAGCCATCACGCGAGAAACGTTCTGACGTACGGCTTCCTGCTGCTGTTCCTTCTGCTGGTCGCGATCCTTACCGTTGTTTCCACGACGGTTCTTGTCGTTCTGACCATGGCGACCATTCTGCTGACCGGGCTTTCCACCCTTGCCATTCTGGTTCTGACCGCCAAAGCCACCCTGGCCACCAAAGGCCTGGTTGTTGCTTGCATTGAAGGCATCCTGCATAGAGGAGCCGGTAAAGCCGCTGGTGCGGCCAGTAAAGGAACGACCGCCATTGTTGTTATTGCGATCACCACCGGGGCCACCCTGGCCCGGACGACGGTTACCGCCATTGCGGTTGTCCTGACCGCCATTGTTGTTCAGGCGGCCAAAAGTTCCAGTGTAACCCTGGGCATTGCCGTTTCCACGGGGACCGCCGGGGCCACGATGTCCGCCGCGGTTCTGCTGAGCCATCTGGCGAGACTTTTCGATACGAGCAAGAATTGCTGCATCGGGTTTAAAGACCTGAGCCTTCATAGGAGGCTGCTTCAGTTCCATACCCGGAGTAACCATGGCGGGAGCTTCTGCAGCAGGCTTGGCAGCTGCGGGAGCGACAGGAGCCGGCTTGGCAGCGGGAGCCTCAGCCTTGGGAGCGGCAGCCGGTGCAGCAGGCTTAACAGCGGCAGGAGCCACAGGCTTAACTTCAGCCTTGGGAGCTTCGACCGGCTTGGCTTCAACCTTAGGAGCAGCGGAAGCGGCAGGAGCAGCAGGCTTAACTTCGGCCTTGGGAGCTTCGACCGGCTTGGCTTCGACCTTGGGAGCTGCGGGAGCGGCAGGGGCAGCAGGCTTAGCTGCAGCAGGTGCGGCAGGAGCCACAGGTTTAACCTCAGCCTTGGGAGCTTCGGCAACAGGGGCAGCAGCGGGCTTAGAAACCGCAGCGGCAGGAGCAGCAGCGCCCTTCTTGATGGTGACCTTGGCACCCTTAATGAGAGTTGCCTTCAGAGTACGACCACCAGCGGCGGGAGCAGCGGGCTTCTTGGCAGCGCTTGCGCTAGGAGCATGGTCAGCCGTATTCTTCTTCAAATTCTTGTTACGAGCTTCGGCCTTCTGCTTTTCAGCTTCGGCAGCGGCTTCGATCTTCTCATAGTCTGCGGCGGCAACCTTGGACATGTGAGTACGGACAGTTACGCCCGCGTCGCGAAGCAGTTTCATAACAACGTCAACCTTGACGCCGTGGGATTCAGCCCAATCTGTAGGTTTAATTTGATCTTCAATTGCCATGAATTAGCTTTCCATATTCCTTTTTTCAATTCTTTCAAGCCTACACCCCTTGTGCAGGCCCCTTTGACCTTCAGCGATCTACGCTAACTTCGATTAGCGACCCTTACGGCCTGCAGCCTGGTGCATATCGGCCATAGAGGGAGAAGTGATCTTAGCCTTGGTCTCATCGTCCTTTTCGGACCATTCCTTTTCGCCAAACACATCCAGGTTACGCTGAACGAGTTCTGCAGCCAGCTTGACGTTCTGGCCGTTCTTACCGATTGCCAGAGCCAGGTTTTCGTCGCTGATGATAACGACAGTGCGGCGAGTTTCAGGAACGTGAATCAACTTAATGACGTTTGCCGGAGCGAGAGCGCGCTGGATGAACACATCCAGATCCGGATTCCACTGAACGATGTCGATACGTTCGTTGCCCAGTTCGCGGACGATAGTCTGAACGCGAGCACCCTTCATGCCGACGCAAGCGCCAACGGGGTCGATCTTTTCGTCGCGGGAGTAAACGGCAATCTTAGCACGGAAACCCGGTTCGCGGGCGACACCCTTCATTTCGACAGTGCCTTCGTAAATTTCGGGAACTTCCTGACGGAACAGTTCCTTGAGGAAGTCACCGTTAGCGCGGGACAGGATCACCTGTGCGCCAGTCTTGGAGGATTCTTCGACGCGAGCGATAACAGCCTTGATGGAAGCGCCCTGGGTCCAGCGTTCACGCTTGATCTGTTCGCGGAACGGGATCATAGCTTCGGTCTGCTTGCCCAGCTTGACGATGATGTTGCTCTGTTCGAGACGGAGAACTTCGCCGCTGACCATGGAGCCGATACGGCTACGATAGGTGTCCATAATCTTCTGACGTTCGACGTCGCGGATCTGCTGGTTCAGGAGCTGCTTAGCAGTCTGGATAGCCTGACGGCCGAAGGTGGAAATAGGAATTTCCATTTCCAGGGAGTCACCGGGCTGAGCGTCTTCGTTGAATTCACGAGCTTCTTCAACCAGCATGTAACCCTTGTCCAGTTCTTCCACTTCGTCAGCGGTCATTTCAGGATCGTAATCCGGATAGTCGTCAACGACGGCCACGCGAAGGAACACATGAACTTCGTTGGTTTCCATATCGAAGTCCACATCGATTTTCTTCTCGATATGCAGGTACTTGCGAGCTGCAGTGACCAGGGCTTCCTTGAGAGCATTCAGGACAACGGAATCTTCCATATCCTTGGCTTCGACAACGCCCTTCAGCACTTCGAGCAAATTAACTTTCGGTTCGTTCTTCATAACATGACCTTCCTATTATATTTGTACATCTACTTTCGCTACCAGCACTTCGGACCGAGGAATGACCACATTCTCGGGATTGCCTTTTACGGTTAGCGTCAAATTTTCTTCATCCGCATCAACCAGAGTGCCAACGACAGGCTTACCTGTGCTGCGTGTTACGCGGATATTGCGACCCTTGTTGCGGGTAAAATCGGCGACCGACTTCAGGGGGCGGTCCAACCCGGGAGAAGACACTTCCAGGGTGAAAGCACCTTCAATAATCTCGGGATCCAAGTCAAAAGCGTCAGAGAGGTGGTGGCTGACAGCAGTGCAGTCATCGATAGATACGCCTTCGGGCTTGTCAATGTAAAGGCGGAGAGTCTTTCTCTTTCCGGCGCGGAACAAATCCTGTTCCACCAATGTAACGCCAGCTGCAGCGCAAGCTTCGGCGATCAGTGCATCCAACTTTAAGTTCGGGGCTGCCAAATAGACCTCTTATATAAAAATTGCCATCCGCTTACGGAAGACTCCTTGCACAGAAACTCAGTTCGAGGCGAGGCGTTTTCCACGGATAGTCTAAAACCAGCACAAATAGAGAAATTTTAAAGAGGTGTTTCAACCACCCAAGATAAAAAAAGCGGGTAAAACACCGCTAATTGTGAATGATCCAGTAAAAAAAGCTATTTTAGGGCCACTATGACGTACGTACTCCTTATTCTCGCATCCCTGATTGGCCTGGCAGCCTGCGCATTCTATCTCCGCAAGAACATCATTGTCATCAAGGAAAAGAATAAGAATGAACCCAAGGCCTACAAGCGCGGCATGAACTACGTCCTCACCGGCCTGTGGTACGGATACCTGATTATCTTCTTCGTCGGCCTCACGATCAATAACATAGTTTAAAGGTTAAAGGTTAAAGGTTAAAGGAAATTTCTTTAACCTTTCCGCTTTACGCTATACGCTAAACCTCTCGGCCCTGAGATTTCAGCCAACGTTCGTACAGGAACATGGCGATAAAGTTCTTACCGTCGATAAATTGATGGGCGGCCTCTTCGTAAGGCAGAACTTCAGTACGGATCCATTCGATTTCTTCGGTATACTGCTGGTCCTTTCCGTCCATGGCCTTCAGCTGTTCGGGAGTGACCTCGCGTTCAATGGCATACAGGCGGATACGTTCGTCCAGAAGTCCGCAACTGGCCGCAAAGCCTTCGCTCTTGCCCTTATACCAGAAGTCCATCAAGTCAATCAGTTCAGAATCGTCTGCCTTGATCTGGGCTTCTTCTTCCAGTTCAGACAGGGCCACCTTGCGGTAATCCCCAGTCCAGTCCAGAATGCCTGCAGGAATTTCAAGAGAATCCTGTTCCGAAATTGCAAAACGGGGCTGACGAACCAACAGCAGGTAAGGCTTACCTTCGCAGCGGAGCACAATCAGAACGCCCACTGCATTACCGCGCACCAGTACGATCCCGTGAACCGGACGTCCATCCGGCAAGAAAGCAGTAGCCTCCAGCTTTATAAATAAAGGTTGACGGCCCTTTCTCAGAAAATCCACAGAAGCAAAATGGACCTTGGTCACCTTGAACTTCTTTTCGGAAGCCGCAAGCCAGTCCGTATAAATTCTCGAATTAAGAACAACTTCCTTGTCAGATTCGGCAATCTCTGCCGCAAAAGAATATTCGATCATCTAAAGCCTACTTTTTTGAAGCGGCGGAATCCACGATCAGGGTATCAGGAGCAATATCGGCATTCTTCCAGACCTTAATCAGACTATCCAGTCGACCCAGGGAATCCACCACCATCTTGTTTCCAGACAAATTATACAGCATCCACTGACTCCCGGTAGAAGGTCCGCAAAACGTTTCGTCTTCCCCAGGGCTAAACAACTGTCTAATAAAACGGACTCGCTGACCCACTCCATAGTAGGCCGTGGCAAAGGCGGCGAAGGTTCCGCACTTGGGGATCTTTTCCATATAGTAAGTGCTGTAATGCCATATGGTATCAGGGCGTACCTGAAGTTCCCCAAGATCCGTG
This sequence comes from Fibrobacter sp. UWH6, assembly GCF_900142465.1. Classification (NCBI taxonomy): domain Bacteria; kingdom Pseudomonadati; phylum Fibrobacterota; class Fibrobacteria; order Fibrobacterales; family Fibrobacteraceae; genus Fibrobacter; species Fibrobacter sp. UWH6. The sequence continues at coordinate 91,310 of NZ_FRAX01000001.1, read as the reverse complement.
GAATCGTTTTCCCACTTGTTCTTGGTGCAGTACACGGAATCCGTATCGGCACAGGCGTAATGCACCGGCACCAAGTTAGTATCAGACAAATTCCAGCTGGTGGGATAGATTGTATCAGGCACCACGTTCTTGCACATGTCGATGCGGTAGGTACAAGTCGATTTCATGGCACGCCAATAAAATTCGCGAGGCGTCAGGGAATCCAGTACACGAATGATGGTCGGCTGCCCCAGCTTATCCTTGCCCTTGGTACGTAGCGGATAATTGTGGGCGTCGGCAAAACTGGAATCCATGTAAATAAAGAACGTATCCTTGGAAAGCGATCCGCGACGAACCAGAATGGAATCCAAAACGGAGTCAGCATCGTTCTGCACCTTGAGCATACCGACCCCGCGAACATCCTCATCGCGAACAATCTGCTTAATGAGCGTATCGGGTCTGTAGTAGGGGGCGGAACAATCCTTGTCTGTAACCAGGATGTCAATATCGGGCTTAATCCAGCCCACAGAATCAGTACGAGAAAAACCAAGATTGATAGACTTTAATGCACAATTAGAAAAAGTCCACATTTTCCCAAGTTGCAAATAAAGGGTATCCCCCACCAGATGAATCGCCTTACCGGAATCCAGGGACGCCGAAAGGAAATAGCCCTTGCCCGCAAAGACATCGTCACTGTAGGTTGCAGACAGGGGGCCATCCGTATCCTTTTCACAACCCACATAGAACCCCAGCACCCAAATGGCACACAGGGTTACAAACAACATTTTTGTCGAACGCAACCACTTCATAAACTAAAAACCCAAACTCTTCACGAAAGCACGAATATGTTCATCCTGGACGGGATGGGTTGCCTCATAAAAGTCCGTCCAACGAACAAACAGACCGTTCTGACGAACCGTCAAAAAGAAGGTTGCACTATCCTGGGGAGGAAGACTGCCCAACCGGGTTTCAAAGAATACCTCGCTCCCGACCTTGACCTCATCGTTTAGGGATCCTAGACCAGACGTCCTACTCATCACATTGTAGCCATGGTCGATATCCACGAAATAGCCCAGGGAATCCTTGCCCGTTCCCAAGACCTTACCCGAAAGCACCGGGTGAACAGGAGCCTCGCCAATACCACGGAACACGTCCATTCCCAGCAGAGATTCCTGACCTTCGAAGTCGAAGTCCTCGGTAATGGGGAGAGCAGACCACTTCAAGGGCTGACGGGGGCACACACCCGGATAACGGCAGCCGGTGGCCTTGTTAATCCAGACAAAACTGGAATCGGGTTTCATGTAACGCAAAAAAATCGACTGAGTACTATCGTCGTGAACAACCAGAGAAGCATCACTAAAATTCTTGCGGGAAGCGATCCAGTGCAATTTTGATTTGGAAGAATGGCGGAGCTGCGACACATAGCGCAGGAAGGAATTGGGCAGACGACTGACTTCAGTAGAATCGTCAATCACCCAGGAGCACTGTCCCAGGCCGCGTTCCAAATTGAAGGATGTACCGCCATAGGCCAAACATTTCTCATCCCAACTCAGCTCCGCCGGTTCACTCTCGTTGCCGATCTGGGAAAGGGTGTCGGCAATTTTCGTCACCAAGCCAGACCAGTACACAAAGAAGGCGGCCACGGCAATCAGCAGCAGTCGCAACAGAGGAAACTTGTGGGTAGAGTTTATAGGCTTTTGCTTGCCCTTGTACTCTTGAAAGTCAGCGGCCATCTTAAACTAGAGCCAACTAGAAGGTAAAGAAAGCCAGGGTACCGCCAATGGCAGCCAGCATAAGGAGAACCACAATCACCACAGTCTTTGCGGAAGACGGTTCATCATCGAAAGGAACATCGAGACCTTTCTTGGGCTTATCCTTATCGTCCTTGACAATAGCATTGAAGCTCTTGGTAAAGCGACGGTGAGGGCCAGTATGACGATCCAGGGGAGCGGTCCTGGGCACCTCAATATGAGAAATGTTGTTCTGGGAAGCCACAGGGGCGGGCTTGGCCAGCATTTCCACCGGTTCAGCATCAGCCTCGGGAACATCCTTATGCAAGGAGAAGGACATCATGTCGGCTTCGAAGGCGAAAACGCGGATTGTCTTGTCGAGACCGGCCTTCTTCAGACCATCTACAATAACCTGGTTGCTAGTAAGGACTGCAAACATACCGCCATTGGAAGCCATTTCCTGCTGGAACTGGATAAAGGCGTTGTAGGCATCGCTGTAGACGAAATCAAGGCCAGTCAAATCCACAGCAAGGAACCGCTCATCCTTCTTCTGGTCCAGGAGAGCACGAACGTCTTTCTTGAATTGTTCGGCGTCAAAAGCCCCTATAGGATTCAAGGGGGCCGAGATCAAATCAAAAATTCCAACTTCGCGATAATTCTTTAACTGAGGCATGACAGAAAATATAACCTAAAATTTAAACGCCCGTGAGCTAACTCACTAAAAAATGATACCTAGAACCCCTCTATTCGAGAATTTCGTCGTCCGTTTCTACAAAAACAGGCCTTGATTCAACGCCAGCTCTTTTTTCTGTAGGCTTTTCTGCAGACGTTTCCTCGGCAGTTTGCCCAGATACTTCCGACGATTTTTCAGTCAGTCCCGCCCCCTGAGACTCGGAAGCGACTGCAGTTCCCGCAGATTCCGCCGCCAAGGATTCAGCACTGGCAGCACCTTCCACGTCATCGGCACCATCTACAAAATCATCCGGTTCCTCGGTCAGGACCGCGCGCTTGCGAATCTGGGCTTCGGGAGTTCCGTCCTTAGGCTTCCTAGAGAACAGGTAGGGGCTGAAGCTGAAGCTGACTCGATGCACAGGAGAAAGCACCGGGTGGGATTCAAAGGCGTAGTCCACCTTAAGGAACTTGGCAATTGTAAGACCTGCACCAGCAGTTACACTCTGGAAGGTGGTAAAGCTGCTAAGACCTGCACGCAACGAAAGACCGAAGTCAAAGGTAAATTCCAGACCGCCGCGACCACCTGAGAGCCAAGCCAGAGGATCATCCCAGATACGGCCATCGCCGTCATTATCTTCGTTAAAATCCATTTCGCGAGCTTCATGATGCAGAAGTCCTGCCCCCTGCCAATAGAAGTTCAGCTTGCCATACAGGTAAGGCACGTCAATGCCATAGCTGGCAGCCAGGTAGAGTTCAGGCGCACTGTATTCGAATTCTCCGGATTCCCAGGAGGCCGCCGAAGAAGTCCATCCTTTTAAAAGTCCAGACAGAACAAAGTTGTCTACAACCCGGTAACGGAGTCCCGCGTCACCACGGAAGCCATAGCCCGTCTGGTCCAGTTCGCGGTACAGACCATGGAAACTTACACCAAGAGAAAGCCTATCCGTCAGGCGCTTACCCACAGAAACAGAAAAGACGTAGTCGGCAATAGAAAGGGTATTGTAGTCCGAACCTTCAGGCAGCGGTTCCCCATCCTTGATGTAAGGAATGTCATCTGCGCCATAGCGGGCAAAAGCCACACCCAGGCCAAGACCATTCCCTAGGGGCATGGTGGCAGAAGCGAAATCATACTTGGTATCTTCGTAGTACTCCGTATGGGAGAAACTGCCCCAGGCATAATTCATGTCGGCCAGTTGGTACGGATTGGAAAGCAGACCCAGGTAGTCGCCATCCACAGCCATAGTCGCAGAACCCAACGCCGCAGAACGAGCTCCGGGCTCCACATCCAGGGAGGCATTGGCCCCAACGACACGATCCGCAGCATAGGAATAAACCGCCCCCAATACAACCAGGAGAGCACTAACCAGACCACGGAACGAATATTTTTTTGCCATTGCCATAACTTGACACACAAGATAGATTATTTTTGTGTCGCGGACAAAGAACTTCTCACTTTAATGGGATCATTAGGACAACAAGGGCATGAACCTCTCGGATTACTTCGTCAAATTCTTGGATTATCTGGAAAACCAGCGCAAGTTCGCCAAGATGACCGTCGAAACCTACGGTCATTCCCTAGAAAAATTTCGCACGTTCCTGGACGCCAATGGTAAAAACGCAAACCTTACCCTAGAAGACTTTACAGAAATAAACGTCAAGGGGTTCGTCTGGGACATGAAACAGAAGCAGGGGCTAGCCCCCGCCAGCATCTGCGAACACCTCGCAGCCCTAAAAAGCTTCGGCAAATACTTAGTACGTTCCATGGTCCTCAAGACCAATCCTGCCGGAAATGTACCCATGCCCAAGAAGCCCAAACGCCTGGTAAATTTTCTGAGTCAGAAAGATCTAGACGAAACCAAGTTTCCTGAACTTGAAAATCCGACTTACAAACAAGTTCGCGCCCGTTTTTTATTGGAACTGATTTACGGTTCCGGCCTGCGAATTTCCGAATGTCAAAGTTTGCACTGGAACCAGATTTCAGAAACAGAGCATACGGTACGCGTCATCGGTAAGGGTAGCAAGGAACGAATCGTCCCCATCACAGAATCTCTGCTCAAATACATCGGAATGTTCAAACAAGCCGAAATTGAAAACGGGATGTCCCCTACCCCTACGGGATTTGTATTCCAGTCCAAGAACGGCGGCGCCATCCATGTGGTAATCTTACGCAAGGACATTCACGATTTGCTCCGTGACATCGGATGGGAAGGCAAGGCCAGCCCGCACGTATTGCGACACAGTTTCGCCACCCACCTTCTGGAAAACGGAGCCGAAATCATGAGCGTCAAGGAAATGCTGGGGCACGAAAGCATCAGCACAACCCAGGTTTACACCCACGTTAGCGCAGAACGCCTCCGCGAAGCCTTCAAAAAAACACACCCACGCGCGTAAGATGATGCAAGGGGGGCACTCCCCCTTGCGTAATTCAAAAATATCGGGGCATTTAATACTCAGAAATTTCTGGGTAGGCAATTTACTTTTTCACACAAAAAAAGCCCGAGCATTTGCGCGGACTTTTGTAAATCGGTGTTTTGCAAGTTTGCCTTGCGTCTTTTAGAAGAAACTTCCTTTAATGCCTACAGCAATAGTCCATTGCTGTCCAAAGTCATCCCAGTCAGGGGCGTCCCACTTTTTCATAGGGCTCTCGTCGTATTCATCCTTGGGATCGGCAGCATTGCTCTTGTCATGGAGCGGCAGGGAGAATCCGATATACACCGGGAAATCCGAGTTCGAAAATTCAATGCCGTAAGCAAAAGCCACAGACCACGCCTGATGATCCGGATCGGGACGAGGATCATAAGTTCCTGCCTTTTCAGAAGAAATCCAGGCAACGCCCAGAGGCACAGAGAAACTCATACCGAAGGACTGCACAATTCCCGGGCGACCACGATAACCATAGGCAACAGAGCCTCCAACAGAGGGCGGTGTATAGGCGCCCAGATCGTTTTCACCGTAGAACTTGAATCGATAATCAAAACGTTTTCCGCTATGATCCAGATCCTTCCAATAGGTATCGTTAAATTCATTTTCGCCGGAGAAGGGATGCATGGCAAAAGGATGAGTATAACTCAAACCATAAAGCCAGATGCCCTTGTCGGTATCACGGCTATAATCCCAGCCCAGGGTCAGACTGTATAGGCCAGAACCCTTCTGGAAACTGCTAGGCAGAATTTCCTCAGAAGCATCGGTACCGCGCTTGATGTCGTACTGCCCCGTGGGAATCGTAAGACTTGCACTTAGGGAAGCGGCACCACCACTACCAATCGTCTTGCTAAAGTCAAAGGAAACGTCACCCATACCACCCGTGGTACGGTCCGTCGGAATCTGGTTGCTACGATACTGGACTTCACCCTGATGGCTCATCCAGGGAACCGTCACACCCAACTTAGTTGACCAGGTGGGTTTAATGGAAAAGTGAGGGGACACAGTCATGCCGGAGAAGTTCTGTCCCACATTATATTTGGTAAAAACTTCCGTTTCAAGATAGCCACCAGATACTCCCTGGCCAATCCACTTGATACCATCACCGGAGCCGCCGCCAGAACCGCCAGCACCGCAACCGCCGATGGATTCCCAGGGGGTAGCAACTTCTACAGGTCCACTAAAACCAAGACCAAAGGCGGCAATTCCCGCCACCACGGCAAAAGCCATTCCGCAAATGTTTCTGTAATTCATCTTCATAGGGAACCCTTACGGAAGCTGCAAGACATAGGCACGGTTCGTTCCTGTAGTCAGGAAGTAGCCATCAGGAGAACGACCGCCAATCATGGGAACCGAAGTCAATTCGTAAATGTCATTACCCCACAAAATCTGCAAGTCTGCAGGAGCGCCTGCATTCAAGGAAACCTCGCGCATGGCTGTACGGCCTGCGGAACCATCCTGGGCAGAAACATCGGTCAAGTCATTCTTGTTCACAAACTGAGCACCCTGGGGGAACTCTGCCCAAGTCACGAAAACACGTTCTCCGTACTTGAACCAATGAGGTTGGGCGGGAGAACCCATCATACCTTCAGTCACAGGAATCTGGATAGGCTTAGAATCTTCAGACAATTCCTGCACATAGGAATTCCAACCATTCATAGAAGAATTCACTACGTTATAAACGACAAAGCGACCATCCGGAGAAATCAGGGGGCTATCCATCATCCAGCCATCCACACCAGCGGGCTTCTTCAAGGTCTTGGCCTTAGAAACTGCCTTCTTCAAATCACCAGAAGACAGATCTACAAATACGATTTCGTTGTTGCCATTGACATAGACAAGACGCACATCGTCGGTGCCAAAGAATCCCTTTATCGTAGATGCATCAGCAGTAGTATCTACCACGGCATCCGGAGAGACCCACACATGGGGCGTTGCAAATTCGCCGATATTCTTTTCGTAGAACCAGAACTTTTTCTTGTCTTGCATACGGGCGGCAAAGATGCCGTAATCTAGATTTTCGCAAGACTTGCTACCGCTCTTGTCGTAAGCGCGGAGAGCTACGATAAAGTTAGCATGGGTACTCCATTCGGGGTCCTGAAACTGGCATTCACCTGCAGCGGTATCACGCATCAAGTACCAGCGAACCGTATTGGACGTATCGGAAACCGTAAGACGGTCGTGCTGCACCACACCTGAAGTCGTATACTGGGAGTCCGGCGCACTCACGTTCAGCTTGCCACCAAAGTTCAGCCACAACATGGAACCTGGATAATTGACGGTATCCTGCGAAACAGAGGCGTTACAGATTTGCTTTCCCTCGTTAATAGGGTACAGATTTCCAATATCGGAAGTTGCCGTAGACGACTTCTTACCCGAGTCTCCGTCAAATTGTTCGGGCTCGTATACACAGGCGGTCAGGCCCATAAAGGCCGAAAATGCGGTGAGTATAAATTTCTTCATCAAGGAGAAATATATAAAACTGCCTATTTATCCTTAGACCACTCTAGTCTGGTTTTCCTTATAAAACGCAGGTATACAAGCACTAAAATCGTCCCCGTAGTGATCCAGCTCAAGGGATAGCACACCATAAGGGAGGCAAAAGTACCGAACTTGGGGAACATGGCGAACACCCAAAAAATACGCACACCGCAAATACCGAACACGCAAATTAGCGCAGGCAACATGGACTTGCCCATGCCACGCAAGGCTCCGGAGCACACATCAATAAGCACGTTGATGAATTCCAGACCAATTACGATATACACGCGGAAGGCTCCCGTTTCCACAATACTTTCGTCATTGGTAAAAATGGAAAGAATCGGGTGATAAAAAATGCTAACCAAGGCACCAAGGGTAAAAGTGGAAAGTCCCGACAGCAACAAGGTCCAGCGAACCGTCTTGCGGATACGATCCAAGTTGCGGGCGCCGTAATTCTGTCCCACGAAAGTAACGCAGGCATGGCCGAAGGAATTGAGCCAGAAATACACAATCAGCTCCGGATTCATGGCCACCGCCGAAGCCGCCACCGCCGTAGAACCCAAGGTGTTTATCGCCGACTGGATACACACATTGCTGAAGGAGAATACCGCTCCCTGCACACCCGCCGGCAACCCGATACGGATCATGCGGCCGAGCACAAAGGGAGTCACCCTAAGTTTCCAGAATTGGAATCTGAAAGGTCCCGTTTCCGTCTTCAAAAAATACAACAACGTAACAGAACTAATCACGTTGGAAATGACCGTTGCGATAGCCACCCCATCCACATCCATGTGGAGCCCCACCACGAACACAATGTTCAAAAGCAGGTTAATGGCACCGGCCACCAGAAGCACATAAAAGGGCCGTTTGGTATCCCCCTTGCTACGGAGCAACGCCGCACAGAAATTGTACAGCATGATGAAGGGCATACCCACGAAATAAATCCGGAAATACAAAACGGCATCATCGAGGATGTCTGACGGAGTAGAAATTGCCGTAAGAATCGGTCGGGCAAAGAACAACCCTATCAAGGCAAGCAGGATACCGCAAACCACGGAAACCGCCACCGCGGTGTGAACCCCTCGCGAAACAGATCGGGAGCTGCGTTCTCCAAGAGCGTTGGCCACCACCACGTTGGCCCCGATAGAGAGGCCCACGAAAAGGTTCACCATGAGGTTGATGACGAAGGTATTGGCACCCACCGCGGCAAGGGCCGCATCGCCAGCGAACTTACCCACAACTGCCACATCGGCAGAATTAAAAAGTTGCTGGAAAATGGAACTGGCAGCCAAGGGCACGGCAAACTTCAGGATCTTATCCCAAATCGAGCCCGAGAGCAAATCCATATTTTTAGCAGTAGCCATACATCACCTTTTTCGGCCCGCAAATTTAGCTTTTTAACCACCTCTCGGCATCCCCTTTTTACTAACTTTACATCGCAAAAAATTAAGCCGGAACATTCCGGCAGTTATAAACGGAGATCATCATGGGTTTTAAATGTGGTATCGTAGGTCTTCCCAACGTGGGCAAGAGCACCATCTTTAACGCAATCACCAACGCCGGCGCCGAAGCCGCCAACTACCCCTTCTGCACCATCGATCCCAACGTAGGTATGGTGAACGTTCCCGACGCACGTCTAGACGCCCTGGTAAAAGTTTATAATCCCAAGTCTATCGTTCCCGCCGTTACCGAATTCGTCGATATCGCAGGTCTCGTAAAGGGCGCCGCCCAGGGTGAAGGCCTTGGCAACCAGTTCCTGACCCACATCCGTGAATGCCAGGCTATCATGGAAGTGATTCGTTGCTTCGACGACGGCGACATCGTTCACGTCCATGGTTCCGTGGATCCGGTCCGCGATGTTGAAATCATCGAAACCGAACTGATCCTGAAGGATTTGGAATCCGTTGAAAAACGCCTGGCCACCGAAGCCAAGAACGCCCGTATGGGCGGTGCCGAAGCCAAGGCACGTCTGGCCGCTTGCGAAAAGCTCCGCGACGCCTTCCAGGAAGGTAAGGCCGCCCGCGGTCTCATCGGCGACAGCGAAGAAATGGACCAGGTCATCAAGGATCTGGCACTCCTCACAGCAAAGCCCCTGTTCTATTGTGCCAACGTGAAGGAAGACGACATCCTGACCGGCAACGCCTACGTGGACGCCCTCAAGGATTACGCCTCCAAGAACGGTCACGAAGTCATCATGATCAGCGGCAAGATCGAAGAAGAACTTTCTCAGATGGATCCCGCCGACAAGGTGGAATTCCTGAAGGATCTGGGTCTCCAGGAATCCGGTTTGGACGCCGTTGTCCGTAAGGGTTACGAAATTCTCGGCCTCCGTACCTTCCTTACCGCAGGCGAAAAGGAATGCCGTGCATGGACTTTTGAAGCTGGCTTCAAGGCTCCCCAGTGCGCAGGAGTCATCCACTCCGACTTCGAACGCGGCTTCATCCGTGCAGAAACCCTCTCCTTCGCCGACTTCGAAAAGTACGGCAGCTGGAACGCCGCCAAGGAAGCAGGCGTGCTCCGCACCGAAGGTAAGGAATACGTGGTGCAGGACGGCGACATCATGCTGTTCCGCTTCAACGTGTAGTTAGCTTAAAGCGCATAGCTGAAAGATTAAAGAAGTCTGCAGTTTCTCGACTGCGGGCTTTTTTCAATTATGAAATACGAAATATGAATTAATTGAATTCATCAATTCGTTTATAGTTAGCAGTTTCATACCAAACATCCAATATTTCATATCTAATAACTCATATCTATCTCTAGCGCCTCCGGCGCGATTATGACAACTCACATCTTGTATCTAACATCAGGCAACTTATATCTGACATCCAGCCCCTAGGCTCCATTTCTTACAAATTACTTTTGTTTTGCATAAACTAGTGATAAAAATCACATTTCATATGTATTTTTGCTATCATTGAAACAAACCTGTTTGGAGGTAGTCGGAGTGTTCATTAAAGAAGAAAAGGGTTCCACCCTTTTGTTAAAGCTATTTGCCATTCTGTTCAGCATCTTCATGGTTCTGGCCTATGTATTCCTGCACACTGTCGATGCTACGGGAAAACTAATCTTCCAGAATACTGGAGCCGTCTGCGACGCCAACGCCGTAGGTTACTGCTTCACCATGGAAATCCTATACTTCGCCATTTTAGGCGTCATTGCGGTTCTAGGATTTCTTACAGTCACTCTCACAACATTAGAATGGGCTCTACGTCGAGAATCAGACTCCTCCATTCCTGATTTCTACCGAAATTTCGTAGCGTTCCTAAACTGCATCAAGATCGCTTTGGCAGTTCTCTTCACCACCCTATTCATCAATTATTCTAAAGCCACCTGGGTCATTCCCATCGCCGTATTCGCCTCCCTCATCCTAGACGGTTTCGTTTGGAACAAGCGATGCCGTGAAGTCAACGCCAAACACCAAAGTCTGTTCCTAGACGTGATTACAGAATTCATGAACATCTTTACCACCAAGAGAAGCAGGAATGCAGAAAACATTCCCCACAGACACAGCTTCGTATTCTACGTGGTAGCCACCCTATTCATCATTTTCTGCGTACACGCCATTTCAGGAAACATCAAGCCAGACTTTGGTCAGAACGCCAGGTCCACCATAGAACAAGTTGATCAAGCCAAGGCCGACTCTACCGTCAGCGAAGTCCAGATAGAAGAAGCCAACAAGGCAAAGAAATTCGTCAAGGCCAAAATCCGGGAAAGACGCCGTAAAAAAATCGAGGCTGCCAGAATCCGTGCCCTAAGAGAAGCGGAGAAATCTCAAGAAACTCCCAGTACAGAAGACAACGACGAAGATACGAATATCGAAGTGCAAAACGACGAGGAATCAGGCAACACCGCAACCAACAGCGAAGAAGCCGATAGCTCAGAAACCCACACTCCCGTTGCAGCAAGTTCTATTCCAGCAGTAAATACTGCCGCCAACACAACTTCAGATGACGACGATGATGAGGACTGGTGGTAATCCAGCCTCATTTTTTACTTGCCCAGAACTCTTACGATTTCTCTGTAGAGTTTATCCAACTCAATGGGTTTTGAGGTAAAGCCGTTCATACCCGCATCATAGGCTTTTTTACGGTCTTCGTCAAAGACATTTGCGGTCATAGCGATAATGGGGATGCTCGCCCTGGCAGGATTCGTCATATTGCGGATACGTCGAGTCGCCTCGACGCCATCCATATGAGGCATCTGAACATCCATCAAGATAAAATCGTAATTAAAAGGCTCTAGGTTCTGAACAACAGAAACGCACTTGACTCCGTCTTCTACAAAATCAACTTCGAAGCCCATTTCATGCAACAGCTCACCGGCAATTTCACGGTTCAGTTCGTTATCTTCAGCCACAAGAATTCGCATTCCCTTTAGGCGAGATACATCAAGGTCTGCATTTTCTTTCTGCGAGCATTCAAATTTATCAATAACCTTTAGAGGTACCTTGATCGATATTTTTGTACCCTTACCTAATTGACTTTCCACGTCGATGGATCCGTTCATCAGGTCAACCAATTTCTTGGTAATGCCCATTCCCAGGCCAGTGCCCAAAATACGGTTTTCGGTAACGCTCTTTTCGCGAGAGAAACTATCAAAAATATGAGGAATAAAATCCTCGGAAATTCCAATTCCTGAATCTTCCACAATAGTTTCAAACAGGCGGATCCCTTCCTGTTCATGGGGGTAATCCCTGACAGAAATCCTGATACGGCCCCCTTCGGGAGTATACTTGACGGCATTGCTGATCACATTCAGCAGAATTCCCTGAATCTTGGTCATATCGCAAAGAACGTAAGGATGATCGGGATAAATTTCATCTGTCACCACAATCTTTTTCTTGCGATATTCTTCATCAAAGACCGCTCTAATCTGCGACGCAATGTCGAAAAGATTTGTCGGTTTTTCGTTCACGGATGTGGCTCCGCTTTCGATTCGCGCCATTTCAAGAACTTCATTAATGAGGTTCAGCAGATAGGACCCAGCGCCCTTGATCTTATTGGCATAGGATTTGATCAATTCAGGATCGTCGCTATGTTTTTCCAAGAGGTTTGCAAAACCCAGAATGGCATTCATGGGCGTTCGGATATCGTGGCTCATGTTGAAGAGGAAGGTACTCTTGGATTTGTTGGCTTGTTCTGCAACTCTCAAGGACTCTTCTAGCAAAGCCTCTTGCTTCTTTGCTTCGTCTTCACAAGCGACACCGATGACAATCACTTCAAAATTTTCGGCGTTGCCAAGTCGAACCGCCTTGAACAGGTAGAAGTGCGGTTCCCCATTCAACACCATACGATAATGATAGGAGAATGTTCCCTCCTCACGCATCACTCTTACCAGGTTGCTGAACTCGCATGTCTTAAGCATGTCTTCTCGATCTGCTTCATAGACATTGTTCTGGATGTAAGCCCCCATAATGTTTTCGTAAAGGGGAGCATTCTGTATGGTCTGCTGAACACCCACGGCCTTTTCAGAATATCGGAAGGTTCGAGCCTCACGGGTTTTGGCATTTACGGTAAAGATATTGGTAAAGTTTTCAGCCAGAACGTTGATGATTCCTACCTGCAGGTAGCTTTCCCTTCGGGTCTGGTCAATATTTTCTACAACACACAGAACCTTTTCCAGAAGTCCGTTAGCCTGCCTGGTCACCGCAATAAATCGACAACGGCACCAACCCATGGTACTGCTAAGAAACTCAAGAGCAATCTGATTGACGTCCTTCAACCTTTCATCTAAGGTTTCAATATCACTAAACAGTGACACCTCGTTCCTAGAAATCGGGTCTGTCAAAATACCCAGAACAAAGGGAAGGAGTCTTCGAATATCTTGATTACCGAATTTTTGAATAATGGCATCAATATTCGGCGTGGTCTTAACCGGTTCAAAGGTAAAGTCCAGCATGTTCAAGATATGCATCGACACGTAAGAAGACGCCGTCGCCTGCAAGACCAGCTCCAGCATTTCACGTTCGTTGTTCTGCTCTACATTATCCATAATACTAATGATACATTCAAACAATTAAAATGATCCATCAAGTCTTCAATTTCCATTATCCAATATGGCTTATTTAGCCCACAAGTCATTGATTTCTATTCAAATGTTCACTATATTTGAGGTATGACAAAGTCCATCGACATCCGCGACGCTCACGAGCATAACCTCCGACATGTAAGTCTATCCATTCCCCGCGACTCCATCGTAGTCGTCACCGGCGTTTCGGGCTCGGGAAAATCCAGCCTGGCCTTCGATACGGTGTTCCAGGAAGGGCAGCGTCGTTTCGTGGAATCCCTTTCAGCTTATGCCCGCCAGTTTATTGGACGGATGAAGCGCCCCGAAGTGGAAAGTGTCCGCGGCATTTCTCCCACCATCAGCATCGACCAGAAAACGGTGAACCGAAACCCACGTAGTACCGTGGGAACAGTGGTAGAAATCCTGGACCATTACCGCCTACTTTTTGCACGCCTTGGCGTGCCTCATTGCCCTAAGTGTGGACGCGTGATCCAGGCGCAAACGGTAGACCAGATTGTTGATAATCTCTATGCCGGGGACGAAGGAAAACAGCTGACAGTCATGGCCCCCATTGTACAGGAACGTAAGGGCGAATACCGCAAGGAGCTGGCAGAGCTTAAGGAGAAGGGCTTTGTTCGCGCCCGTGTAGACGGGGTGATTTATAGAATTGAAGAAGTGCCGCAATTGGTGCGATACGAGAAGCATACCATCGAAGCGGTGATTGACCGCCTAGTTCTAGAACGCAAGAACATGAGCCGCCTCCGCGAAGCCCTGGAAGGGGCGTTAAAGTTGACCGAAGGTAAACTGGTGAGTTTCTTGTTCGGTGCTACCGGTGCAACGGGTTCTGCAGAAGTTTCTGGTGCGAACGGCGCCGAGGAATACCGTCTGCAGGGTACGCTGCTAGCTTGCCCCAAGTGCAACATCTCCATCCCGGAACTGGAACCGCGATTCTTCAGTTTTAACGATCCCAAGGGGCAATGCCCCGCTTGCCGCGGTCTCGGAGAAAGCTGCAAGTTCGACGTAAATCTGGTAGTTCCCGACAAGACATTGTCCTTGAAGCAGGGAGCCCTAGCCTGCCAGAAGAAGGACGATGGCAATATCATCTTTAGCGATTTCGGCTGGCGCAACTTGCGAACCATCGCCAACGAAATGAAGTTTACGTTTGACACGCCTTGGAACAAGCTGAAAAAGGAACAGCAGGATGCCATTCTGTACGGCACTCCTAGCGGCAGCGAACGAGGCGTCATCAGCATCATGCAGGAACTGTGGGACATGTGGCATATTTTCCACTTCCGCAAGTTCATGGAAATTGGAGTCTGCCCCGAATGCAAGGGCACCCGCATTAACCCCATCGCCAACGCCGTAGATTTTCACGGTCATAACATTACGGAACTGACCGACTGGTCTGTAGAAAAGTCTGTAGAATTTTTCGACAATTTGAAGTTGAGCGAAAAGGAATTGCGAATCGGCAAGGAAGTGCTGAAGGAGATTCGCGGCCGTCTGAGTTTCTTGAATGCGGTGGGTCTTGGTTACCTGAACATTTCTCGCAAGGCCTCTACCTTGAGCGGTGGCGAGGCACAGCGAATTCGCCTGGCCAGTGCTGTGGGCGCCGGGCTTCAAGGTGTGCTGTACGTTCTTGACGAACCCAGTATCGGTTTGCACCCCCGCGACAACGACAAGCTGCTGGGAATGCTGGAACATTTGAGAGCCCAGGGCAACAGCCTGATTGTGGTGGAACACGACGAAGACACCATGCGTCACGCCGATTGCGTCATTGACGTGGGCCCCGGCGCCGGTGTAGAAGGCGGACGAATCATCGCCGCAGGAACCGTTGATGAACTAGAAAAGAATAAAGCTTCTCTCACAGGCGCATACCTGAGCGGACGTAAGGCAATCGAGATTCCTGCAGAACGGAAGAAAATTACCAAGGACACCCCGAAACTGAAGGTGTGCGGAGCCGCCGAGAACAACCTGAAAAACATCGATGTGGAATTTCCGCTGGACGGCGCCCTCACGGTGGTAACCGGCGTTTCGGGTTCCGGCAAGAGCACCTTGGTTAATCAGATTTTGCGTCGTGAACTGGCCCGCGTATTCTTCAACTCCGAAGAACCTGTGGGAAAGTTCGACCACATGGAAGGCCTCGAAAATATCGACAAGGTCATTGAAATCGACCAGACACCCATTGGCCGCACCCCCCGCAGCAATCCTGCCACCTACACAAAAATCTGGGACGACATCCGCGACCTTTTCGCCAGCATGGAAGAAAGCAAGATCCGCGGTTACAGCAAGAGCCGATTCAGCTTTAACGTGAAAGGCGGCCGCTGCGATGCCTGCGAAGGTGCCGGCGTAAAAGTAGTGGACATGCACATTCTGCCTTCTGTCCAGGTGACCTGCGAAGTCTGTAACGGCAAGCGTTTTAATGACGCCACCCGCGAAGTTTATTATAAGGGCAAGAATGTTTCCGAAATTCTAGACATGAGCATCAGCGAAGCCGCAGAATTTTTCAAGGACATTTCCAAAATCGCCCAGCCGCTGAATCTGCTTTGCGAAGTGGGCCTTGGTTACCTGACCTTAGGACAGCCCTCCACAACCTTGAGCGGCGGCGAAGCACAACGTATCAAGATCGCTTCTGAACTGCGCAGGCCCGGTACCGGCAAGACCCTTTATCTGTTAGACGAACCGACCACAGGTCTCCATTTCGAAGACATCCGCAAGCTCATGGAATGTCTGAACCGCTTGCGCAGCCTGGGCAACAGCGTCATCATTATCGAACACAATCTTGACGTAATCAAGTGCGCCGACTGGATTATCGACCTGGGCCCCGATGCAGGCATTCACGGCGGAAAGATTATCGCCACCGGCACACCGGAACAAATCGCCAAATGCAAGAAGTCAGAAACAGGCCGCTACCTGGCTCCGGTACTGGCAAAAAAACACGGCAAGAACGTTCCTGTCAGCCAGATGGGAGCCGTCGCCGAAAACCGCGCCATCTATAACGCAGCCGCCAAGAAGGCGGGAGTTGACGGCCCTTCCCTTGACATCGAAGTTCGAGGCGCCCGCAAGCACAACCTCAAGAACATTGACGTTACCATTCCCCGCCACAAACTGACGGTGGTAACAGGCGTTAGCGGCTCCGGAAAATCCAGCCTGGCATTCCATACTTTGTTCAACGAAGGCCAGCGCCGCTTTGTGGAAACCCTCAGCACTTACGCCCGACGATTCCTGGGCCGCCCCGACCGCGGAAGCATCGATTCCATTACAGGTCTCGCCCCCGCCATCGCCATCGACCAGAAAAGCGCCAGCAAGAGCCCTCGCAGCACCGTGGCCACCCTCACCGAAATCTACGATTACTTCCGTATTTTCTGGTCTCGCGCAGGTACGCCCCACTGCCTCCATTGCGGCAAGCCCGTGGATTCCTATGCCGCCGGCGACTTGATCCAATTGGCCTTCAGCCGCGACCTGAACAAGATGGTTACCGTCCTCGCCCCCTTCCAGGTAAAGGACATCCTGAAACTTTCAAAAATTTTGACAGAAAAGGGATACCGCAAGGTGTACATGGGCGACCAGCTGGTAGAATTGCCGCTGCCCAAGATTCCCACCCGCGAAAAACAGGTGCTGGCCATTGTGGACCAGGTTGTCGTCAAGGAAGATAACCGAGCCCGACTGGTCGAAGCCTTTGAAAGGGCTTACCGCGACGGGAACGGCATCCTGTACATGGACTGCGAAGGGGAAGAACGTCTTTCCGCCAGCGAAAAACCGGGTTGCCCTGAATGCGGCTGGTACATGGACAGCGCCCTGAATCCCAAGTTCTTCAGTTTCAACACCCACTGGGGTGCCTGCGAAACCTGCCTTGGCCTTGGTTACCTAAAAGACGGCAAGAAGGACTCCCCCAAGGAATGCCCCAGCTGCCATGGAGAACGTCTAAAGCCGGAATATCTTGCCGTACGAATCAACGGCAAGAACATCATGGACGTTCATCACATGAGTATCGCCAATGCCCGTGACTGGTTCGCCAACGTGAACTTCGACAACGACAAGAACGCCGAAGGCAAGCGCACCGTAGCAGAGCCCTTGCTCCGTG
Organism: Fibrobacter sp. UWH6; assembly: GCF_900142465.1. NCBI lineage: Bacteria > Pseudomonadati > Fibrobacterota > Fibrobacteria > Fibrobacterales > Fibrobacteraceae > Fibrobacter > Fibrobacter sp. UWH6. The sequence goes on along the minus strand of NZ_FRAX01000001.1, from coordinate 73,940 downwards.
AAATCATCGGCCGCCTGGACTTCCTGAAATCTGTGGGTCTGGGATACATCGGCCTGGACCGCGCCGGCGACACCCTGAGCGGTGGCGAATCCCAGCGTATCCGCCTAGCAAGCCAGATCGGCAGCGGCCTAGAAGGTGTGCTATACGTTCTGGACGAACCCACCGTCGGTCTTCACGAAAGTGACACCGCAAAACTGCTAGACACCTTGTACCGACTCCGCGACCTGGGCAACACATTGGTGGTTGTTGAACACGACCAGAAGATGATGGAAGCCGCCGACCACATTATTGATATGGGTCCTGGCGCAGGTGACTTCGGTGGCGAAGTGGTAGCCGAAGGTTCCCCCACCTTGCTGGCCAAGCCTTACGCCCTGCAGCAATTCCCCCGCAGTGAAACCGTAAAGTTCCTAACCCACCAAACCCCCGTGGCCAACGAAGTGGCCCCCATCCGCATTACCGACTCCACGGAATTCTATACATTTAGCGGTCTCTGCCACAACAACCTCAAGAACCTTTCCGTAAAGTTCCCCAAGAGCGCCGTCAGCGTGGTCTGCGGAGTTTCCGGTTCCGGCAAGAGTTCCCTGGTCATGGACGAGATTTACCCCGCCCTCAAGAAAAAATTCCAGGCCCGCGGAAAGAAAAAGCAAACTGGGGAAGTACTTCTGGTAGACCAGAGCCCCATTTCGGGCACTCCCCGCAGTACCCCCGCCAGCTTTACCGGCGTATTCGACGATATCCGCAAACTGTTCGCCAAGCTGGAACAGTCCAAGGTCAAGGGCTTTGACTATGGCCGATTCAGCTATAACCTGGCCAGAGGCCGCTGCGAAGCCTGCGAAGGGCGAGGCGCCATCTCCGTAGAAATGCACTTCCTTTCAGACATCTGGGAACCCTGCGAAGTTTGCGGTGGCAAGCGTTACAACCAGGAAACCCTAACCGTCACTTTCAAGGGGAAGAACATCGCCGACGTCCTGGACATGCGCGTGGTCGAAGCCTGTGAATTCTTCAAGGACCAACCCAAGATTTTGCCCAAGCTGGAATGCCTCCGTGATGTGGGCTTACCCTACGTCAAGTTAGGACAGCCCGTAACCACCCTCAGCGGCGGCGAGTCACAACGCCTAAAACTGGCAGCGGAACTGGCCAAACGTCCCGCCACCGAAATGGTATACCTGTTAGACGAACCCACCACCGGCCTCCACCTAAAAGATATCCAGATTCTATGGAACCTGCTACGCAGACTTTCTGCCCGTGGCGACACGGTAATCGTCATCGAGCACCACCCCGACATTATCCGTCTGGCCGACTGGAAGGTGGAATTGGGCCCCGTAGGCGGATCTGAAGGCGGACATTTGTTGGAAATGGGCATTAATGAATAGAAATTAGAGCTCTCATTTTATGATTTTACACAAAAAAGTTATTTTTATGTAATAAAATTGCGATGTTTTAGAACATCTCTAAAAGAGCTTTGATTAGAGGAGAAAATATGAAGTTTTCACACCTGTGCGCCCGCTGTTTGCCGCTCTTGATGCTGCTCCCAGCACTCTCCATGGCAGACAGTGACCGCAACTACAAGATTGCTCCCAACCTGTTCAAGAAAGGCGTAGGAATGCATGAAGTGGCAGACATGCCCATCGTGCGTGAAGGCGGGCTCTCCATTTCTGAAACGCCGACCATTCCTCTTAAGTCCAACACCATCTACCTCCGTCAGAAAAAGGGTCCCAAGGAATACCACTGGTTCTCTGGTCAGCTGGATGTCAACAACTTTACCCGACTCCACGCTTTCAGCCTTAAGGAAAATTACCTGAAATCCTCCGAAGTCATCGGTATGCGTTTTTACGGTTCTTCCAACACCAAGGCATTCCAGGATGAATCAGACATCTACTTTGACAAGGAATACATATACTCTCCCCGCGTCCCCAAGCTGTTCTTCCGCAAGAATGACCGCTGGCAGATGCTCAAGGAAACGGACCTTCCCGGCGTAATCAATATCAGCTCTCCAATAAAGGACCTGCAGACCACATCCATCACCATCAAGATGGTGGACTCGGTACCTTCCAGAATCTACCCTGTCAAGCCGGGTATGTACGCCTTCGCCTTTAGCGCTCCGGACTACCTCCCCTATGTAGACGCCGTTTATGTTCCTAGCGGAAGTGTTGTGGAACTGAAACCGGAATTGATCGCAGTTGATACCACAGCCATCAATCCGCCCAAGACAACCGTCACCCTAGATAGCGTTGCCGCAGCCAGGACTCTGGAACAGACTGAATACCTGTACGATAAGCTCACATACGAACTGCAGCGTAACGTAGACCTGGTAGACACAAACGAATTTTCAAAGATTTACCCCACCCCCAGGCGTCCCCTGACCTTGAACATCGCCGAAGACGAACAGCCCTACCACGACTACATGGTAAGATTCAAGCAGAAGCGTCTTGAAGCTCTAGACTTATGGCGTTCCAGCAAGATGGGTCCCGCTAGACTGGTAAACAAGGCCCTCCGTCGTAAGCTGGACAGCCTGCAGGCCCTCCCTCTTCGAGGAGCCATGATCCCTTCGAAAATGGAACCGGTTTACGGAATTGACCCTGCAACAAACGAAAAGGCCGTCGTGGGCATCCGAGTTTTTCTGGGCAAGGACCATGAACGTTACGACGTTTCCTGGAACGGCTATGTAGACGGATACACTCCCGATTCTCTTTACGCCATGATCGTTGCAGGCGCCAGCGTCCGCGCCATCATCACCCTCGAAAACAACAAGCCCGTCTGGCATTACCAGGAAGGCCTGCTCAAAGGTCGCTACCAGTATCGCTACTCAAAGCTGGAACTGGAAATAGATAAGAACATCCTGCCCAGCCACGGTAGTTTTGAACTGCCGGGCTACATCTTCGATATGACCGAAGTCCAGGACTGGCTCAACCGCCCCATAGAACCTCCTCCTCAGGAAATCAGCGAGGAACGCAAGGTTGAAACCGCCAAGGCTGACGAAGGCTTCCATCTAGAAGTCAACGCCAACGCTCCCCGCATTATCAGAGACAAGATCCGTGGCTCCGTGGCACTCATTGACTCGGGGGCCTTTCGTTATTACGGCAAAGTCGTTAGCATGTCTCCTTTCGCCATCCACACCACTGAAGTGACGCAGCAGATGTTCAAGGAAGTCATGGCCAAGATCGACTCCACCCAGAGAATTGAAGACCATTCCACCTTCCTGGCCCCCCGCAAACCGGTACACAACATCAACTGGGAAGACGCCCGCAAGTTCTGCCAGGCTATTGGTGGTGACCTGCCCACTGAAGCCCAGTGGGAATTTGCAGGCCGAGCCGACAACAACGAGGGCTCCCTGTGGAATCTAGATGAAAATCCCAACGTGAACATCTATGCTGTCTATCGCGACAATTCCTACAAGAAAGGCAAGAGCAGTTTTGACTACGGTCCCCAGCCGGTCAGTTCCAAGAAGCCCAATCAATGGGGACTCTACGACATGTCCGGTAACGTGGCAGAATGGACTCTCGACAGCTACTCCATGTTCTCGTTCTGGGTTGAGGATTCTAACCCCACCGGTTCCATGATGGGCTCCAACAAGGTTTACAAGGGTGGTTCCTGGAAAGACAAGGAATCCGTTCTGAACCTGACCGAACGCGATGATGAAGACCCCCGTTACTGGTCTGACGCAATCGGTTTCCGTTGCGCATTTTCCAGAAGCATCTTCGATATGCGCGAAGTCGATGCAGCCCCCGCCGCAACCGAACCCGAAAAGACCATGAATAACGCTCTAGGCGGAGAAACCTCCTGGACACCTTTCGCAGGTAGTAAATGACAAAGTCTGAAACTCGCAACAGCAGAGAGATGAGATTCTTCAAGAAGATCACAGCCATCCCCTACCTGCTGGTGATCCTTGCCTTTCTGATGCCTATGGCTAACGTATCCTGCAATGACGACAAGGTCATCGCAGAGCCGACCCTCTATGAGCTTGCCACAGGTCTCGACCTGGAACAAGAACTGAAAGAACCGGCTCTTGGCACCCTGAAGAAAATGCAGGCCGGTAATCCCAAGGCTATGGACAAGTTCAAGGAGACCATACCCGAGTTTCCAAAGTTACCTACCATGCCAGTACTTTACGCCTTATTAGTCGGAGCGGTCCTGGCAGCAGCGTTCGCCTTGATTACCCCGCTAGGCTCCATCACAATCGGCATGCTTACCATGGTCGCCTCGTGGGCCTTTGTCGCCCAGCTAAGTAAACTAAACGCAGCCATGGGCATTCCCCTACTTAAGGTAGAACCGGGAATCGGCCTTCATGCAGCATCAGCCCTGATTCTTATCGGAACGGCAATGAATCTAGCCTCGATCATCAGACCGATTGTCGAAGACTTCAAATCACGCAAGAAGAAATAATTTTATCTTGTGCAAAACCTGGGGATATAGCTCAGTTGGTAGAGCAACTGGTTCGCAATCAGTAGGTCATGGGTTCGACTCCCACTATCTCCATTAGAAATTCCATTTAACGCCAGTCTTGATTTCTGAAAGGAAACCGCTCTTGGCGTAAATGCCTTTATAGTAGATCGGCAAGTCATACCAACGGTAAAGCATTTCCATACCTAGGTAGACCGTAAGCCAACTGGGAGTCCAAGACAAGGTCGCTCCCCACACCCCACTGAACTTTTTAAGTTGTTCATAATCATCGTCTGGACCGGCAACCACAACACCATAGTACAGGTTCATTACGCCTTCCAGCGTAATTTTTGTGCGGAACTTATAGGATAATTTTGAACGCAGGGAAGGTCCAATCCACTTGCCATAAGACTTGTACATGGGAACATCAATAGATACCGTAGAAGAGGAGTCCCCCAAGTTTTCCTCGAACGACCCCCATCCATTGGGGTTTCCATTGAAGGGATTATTCCCCCAAGGATTTTCATTGTCATAAAATCCGCCATAACCGTTATAACCGCCATAGCCTCCCATATAAGACGGAGCATTCCACCCATCAGAAGATTCCCAATTATTGAATCCGCCATTAAAGGGGACCTCATTATTGAAACCGTCCATCTCATCGTAAGCAGCATTGTACGCCGCCTCGCAATCAGCCATGTAACGTTTGACGTCCACAACGGAGTCTGCCTCAAGGCGCACGCCCAGGTAGACATTTCCATTCCATCCGTACACAGAAGAACGATGCCAAGATCCATATACGGCGAAAGATAGGGGACCATCTGTATCGTAGTATCCCCAGAGAGCCGCCCCTACCCGCTGTTTTTCAAACTTAAAGAAATCCTTTTCTAACCAGGAATAAAAAGAAGGGGAAAAACTTTCATTTGGGGCCGTATTAAAATCCACGCCCATATCAAGAACAAAAGTTGGCGCCACCAACACATATTCCAAGCCAAGAGTCAGTTTCCAGTCGCTGGTATCCAGAGCGGGCATATCCTCATTATCAAAGAACCAGTCCGTCATAGCGGAAACGCCAAGGGAATGGATATAATCGCCAACCGCATAATCGGCAAAAGAGGAAAGGGTAAAGAACAGGTCACCGCCATCTTCGCTTATTTTTTCGACCCAGCCACTCTCTGTGTAATGAAGACCGTAAAAACCAAGGTCTCCCAAAAAACGGAACGACAAAGAAGAACTTCTGTCAGAAACAAGTACTTCCGACGAATCAGTAAAGTCCAGCGCCAGTTTATACTGATTTATAATTTCCTGGATTTCTTCGGTATAGGGACCAGGTATAAGTACGGCCTCTTCAAAGGCTGTCAAGGCTTCGGTTAGATTACCAGCCTCCTCAGCCTGCATGGCACGGTAATATGCCGCCTGCTGAGTCTCGGCCCAAAGCGCAGACACAAGCAATAGAACAACTACCGCCAGCGAACGCATTAATAGCGGTGGCGATCCCCCTCAAAACCGGGACCGCGATTTTCTCGCTGAGGATAACCGTACTGAGACTCAGGACGCTCATAAAAAGGGTTGCGCTCGCGAGATTGATTTTTTGGGAATTCCCCCTCAAAGTGAGCATTTTCGTCCCGCTTTTTCACCGTGTTCTGACGGAAATTTTGTTTTTCCATTGAAGAACGACCTCGCAAATCAGAGAGAATCTGTTCACGGGCCTTACGTCTTTCGGCACGCATCTTCTGCCAGTCTTCACTTTCCTTCGCACCCAAATCTGGCGTTTCTTTCGAAATTTCAGCTCTTTCGGCGGGGGTCGGGACAGAAGACATCGGACGCATCGAAGACTCGGCACCGAAACTCAGCGCCGCAGCCATCATCAGTATCGAAATGAAAGTGTTCTTATTCATCATCTTACTTTCGCAATATCCGTGCCAACTATCCGTTTAGGCAAAACCCTTTCATAGGTCTGCCAAAATATAACAACTAGTTCTTGAAGTCTTCCTTATGCATTCCCAGACGTTCCATAATTTCGCGCAACACCTTGCGGTCAATTCCCAAAATGGATGCGGCCAGGGTAAGGTTTGCGTTACTATCCCGCAGGGCCCTGCCAATAACTTCACGATCCACCGCCTCGCGGGCCTCCTTCAGAGATCTGGGGGAATCCTTGACTTGAGCCTGCATGTCGTCCAATCCCAGGTCCTTAGGCTGCACCACGCCATGAACAGCCTGCACCAAGGCCTTCTGAATCTTGTTTTCCAGTTCGCGGACATTGCCCGGCCAGTAATAACTGAGCATGGCCTTTTCTGCATTACGGCTCAGACGGAACTTACCGCGGCCATATTCCGCACCATATCGGGTCAGAAATTCCTGTGCCAGCAGAACCACATCCTGTTCGCGATCACGCAAGGCGGGCATCACCACAGGCATCACCTGGATTCTAAAATACAAGTCTTCCCTAAAGCGCTTTTCCTTGACGGCTGTTTCCAGGTCTACGTGGGTCGCACTGATCACGCGGACATTTACAGGAATTTCGCGATTGTCACCTACACGGGTAATATGCTTTTCCTGCAGAACGCGTAAAAGTTTAACCTGCATGTTCATAGGCAACTCGCCAATCTCATCCAGGAAAATCGTGCCGCCGTCAGCCTCTTCGAAGAAACCCTTGCGAGTTTCAATAGCTCCGGTAAAGGAACCCTTGGCATGTCCAAACAGCAAAGATTCCATCAAGTGCTCCGGAATGGCGCCGCAGTTCACTGCAATAAAGGGCTTGTCGCTGCGGGGGCTATGCTTATGGATATAGCGGGCAATGACCTCCTTCCCCGTACCCGTTTCGCCACGGACAATCACGGGCAACGGCAAAGTGGCCAATTTATCGGCCAGGGCAATCAGGTCCGACATGACCTTGCTGGAGTACACCACCCCGTCCTTGTGAACAACATTCTTCAAGACATCCAGCGATTCCTTATCGCGGAGCCTGTCAAACATGGCAAAGGCAAACTTTTCGCACACCGCCACAAAGGAGTCAAAAAGTTGACTGTCGTCTTCCGTAAAAGGTTCCTCGCGGGCAGCACGCTGCAAGTACAGATATCCCGCCTCGGATTCAGGCGTGCGGAACGGCGACACCATAATGCTGGTCAGCTGATTCTGCACAATGGACTTGGAAAGGTCAGCGTTTTCGTCATCCAGCTGGTTCCACACCACGGCCCGCTTTTCGGCCTTGGCCAGCCTTACGGCAGAAATAGAAATAGCCACCGATTCCGGGTTGCTCAGGTGGAGCGGCTTTTCGCCACCAATATCCAGCACAGCGGCATCGGCATGAAGGACCCCGCGGGCCACTTCAAGAATTTTCGGGAAAAGACTCTCGGGCTGCTCCTCATCTAAAAGAGTCTTCACCACATCCAACATTTTTTCCGTGGCAAGCATCGATTCAGATTTCATGAGCACCTCTATAAGCTATGGATTAACTTCCGAAGCAGGCAGATCCTTCAGTTCCAGATTCCTGGAATTTTCAAGAACCATGGAAGCCACATCATCGATATCTGGATTCCGGTCCCCCAAAACAAGGACAGCCACTACAATCAATAATATAAGTCCTAAGCCGCACAAAACCGATAGTTTCACTGGGAATTTTTTTCCCACTCCCTGGGCAACATGATAGGGAAATGGGCAAAAATCCGAGGGTTCCGAAAAGGCCGGAACATTTTGTAGCATTTTTTCAACTCGTCCGGCAAGATTCTGCTTGTTCTTTAGGATCGCAATTTCACCACCGCATACCTTATAAAGGGCAATCTCAAGGACTTCGTCCAGTTCGTCAAAATCCTCAAAGCGTTCCTCCGGACTATTCCGCAAAAGTCCCGTCCAGATCGGTTCGAGAGCCGCCAGTTCTCCAGGAGAAAAAATCCCGGTTTCATAAAGTTTTTCGGTAGGTTTCAACTCAACAAATGGATCGAGACTGTCCAACTTTCCTGTCGTCTTCAAGACAACATCCGTCTCAACCAAGTCCCTTCCGCAGATCCAGTGGTACAGCAGCAAGCCAAGACTATACATGTCGGATCGGGCATCTGAGGTTCGACCGCGGAACCGTTCGGGCGCCGCATAGGCATACGCCCCAAGACCCACCAGCCCAAAGTCAATAAGGACAGTATCTCCAGTTGCAGTCAAAAGAACGTTAGACGGACTCAGGTCTCCATGATGGGAGCCTTTTTCGCTTAACGCAGACAAGGTTTTTGCCACCTGCCGCAGGGCCACTAGCGCCTCCGCCACAGGAATTACATCAAACTCCGCCGATGCCACCCCATCAATAAATTCATAGAGAACATAGGGCGTACCCTCCCGCTCTCCAAACTCCAGAATCCGGTAAAGACCGTCCACAGGACTGTTTGCAATCGAAGAAATCACGCTCCCGTCAAAGCGGGCATGGGACTTGTACCATTTCAGCACAAGGTTGCCGCGGCCCTCCACCGAAAGCCCATAGACGCAGGCCTCCCCGCCCTCATGAAGCAAGAAGCACCTGGTCGCCGAATCCAACAGGGACTTTTTAGGGAACCTCACCTCGGTCATAGTTCCCCAGACAAGACCATGGCCTTCAGAGAGTCTTCAGCCACCCGGGTCCAGCGCAGCAAATCCTCATGATTGGGAGCCTTCTCCAGCCCCATAGACCAGATATCCCAGGCCGATTCCACATCGCCCTCTTCCCAGTAGACATTGCCCAGGTTCACATAGGCCGAAATAAAATCCGGGTCGTGTGTCACGATATGGATAAAAATCTTCTTGGCCTGTTCCAAATCGTTCCCCCGTCCCCGATGGGAAAGTATCAGCCCCTTCAGATTGTAGCTGAAGTAGTTGACGCTATCCAGCTGAATCGACTGGTCCAACAACGGAAGCACATTGGCCCCCTCGTTTTGGGCCAAGGTCGCACGGGCCAGGTAAAAAAGGCAGGTCGAATAGTTAGCGTTAATCCGTCCGCTGCTATCCACTCTAGAAAGGATCTTGAATTCACGGGCGGCTCGACTCCACAGGTCAAAAGACGGAAGCCGCAGACGTTCCCCATCTTCAGCTGTAGTATAATAAGATAGAGCCAGGCCATAACGGGCATCCCGATTAGCCGGATCTTCGTCAAGAGCCTTCGAAAAATTGGAAATGGCCCGTTCAAAGTCGCCGATACGCAGGGCCGCATTGCCGCGGGCGACATAATCGTCCACGCAGGCCGCCAGATACAAAGCGACCATGGCAAGAACTGCAGACACCCAACCTGCATTTTTATGAACACGCCCTAACATTATAGCTCTAAGATAATAAAAGCAAAGCCCCCCGCCATGGCGGGAGGCCTTTTAAGCTCGTTATAACTAAGAATTACTTAGCGATATCGTACTGAGCAACCAAGTTGCCTTCTGCAGCGAGAGCGCGGACAACGTTTTCATCGCGCTGGAGCATGAGGTTAGCCTTTTCACCCTTAGCGGTGGTGATTTCAACAGACATGGTGCCGTCTGCGTTCTTCACAGCTGCAATTTCGTTGCCCTGAGCATCCTTTTCATAGTAGTTGTCGTCAGCAGCGAGGGGGTTGGAGCCAGTCCAGAATTCAACAGTGTTAAGAACGAGACCGTCAACCAGGCCGAGAGCGATACCGTAAACCGGGATAACCATCAGGAAGAAGTGGACGATGGAGTTGATCCACTTGTCACCGAGGGTGCCGTTCCACTGGTGAATCTTGTTGAAGCAAGCATTCTTGCCATAGCAACCGGTAAGAACGATCATGCCTGCGCAGAGAAGGGTAATGAGACCTTTTTTCATTGTATACTCCTTAGTAAAGAAATTGTCGGTTAGGTTCGACATAAGAAAATATAGGTAAAAAAATAAGATTTTCGTCATCAGTCCGGTATTTTTTTTTCACCTTGATTTGGCTCACGGAGAGGACCTCGAAGAACCGGCGAAAAAATCCATTTTTATGCACAAAACGCCCATCTTATTATAAAAATAATATACTTTTAACATTGCGGGTGGTACACACACCCCCCCCGTTTTTGAGTGTTTGTCAAGGAGTTGGAATGTTCAATTATCTCAAAAAAACCGTTACAGCCACGATCATGGCAATGGTAACATCTACCGCAGTCTGGGCCGCTAATCAGCCCCTTACCGTGTGGATCATGCCGAACGGAGCCACCCCTCAGGAAAAACTTGAGCAACGACTTGAACAGTTCACCAAGAAAACCGGTATTCCCACAAAAGTTCAGGTCCTAGACTGGGGAGAAGCCTGGAACCGCATTTCACAGGCTCTGGCAACCGGTCAGGATGCCCCCGACGTACTTCAGTTGGGCACCACCTGGATTCCCTATTTTGCCTCCCGCAACGAAATCAAGCCCCTAAACGACTGGATTAACGAAGTAGACCCTAGCCGTTTCGTTTCTGTTAGCTGGAATACCACCCATATAGACGGTGATACCACCATCTATTCCGTGCCCTGGTTTATCGATATTCGCCCCATTCTCGCCAACAAGCGCATCCTCAAGGAGCACAACATTTCCAAGAACGACTTAGCCACTTACGATGGCTTTGTCAAGGCAATCCGTGAAGTCAATGCCGCCAAGGAAGTGCAGGACGACGGCTCCACCATCCGCGGCTACGCCTTCCCGGGCAAGAGCGACTGGAACATCCCCCACAACTTCGCCCCCTGGATCTGGAGCAACGGCGGATCGTTCATCGAAAAAGACAATAACGGCAAGTGGCACGCCAATATTCTCTCAAAGGAAACTCTCCACGGCATTTCCCTCTATCTGAACTTCATCTTGGACAGCCTGGTCCAAACCGAAGCCCTTCAGGCCAACACAGCCCAAATCGCCCAGCAGTTCAACAATAGCGAATTGGCCTTTATCATCAGCACTTCCGAAATCGTGATGCAGACCCGAATCCACGGCACCCAAGGCGGTCTATCCAACGCCCGCATCGGCACAGATAGCGTCATGGTGGTTCCTATCCCCAGAGGTTCCGCTGGTTCTGTCAGCTTCATCGGCGGAAGCAACCTGGCCATTCCCGCCAAAAACGAACGTAAAGAGGCAAAGGCCCTGCTAAAGTTCCTGGTCGAAGACGAAAATCAGGACGCCTATACCAAGCAGATTGGCTTCCTGCCCACTTCCAAGAAAGTGCTTGAAAAGTGGTCCGAAGACGAAGACTACCGCGAACTGATAAACGCACTCGCAACCGGCAAAACTTACGTCGCCATCCCTGAATGGGGCGATCTGGAACAGTTATTTGTCGCCATGTTCAGTTCCGTCTGGGAACAGGTTGAAATTCCTTCCCTGTACTCCGAAGAAAAGCTGTACGATGTTTTCAAGCAGTACACCATTGAAATCGACAGAAAGCTTAACTACCCGTCCAACAATATCATGACCCAGGCCGAGTTCATGAATTTGTGGGGAAAACTGAACAAGAAAAAAGAAGATCAGTCCGCCACCGCAACCGCGGACACAAACACTGCAGAAAACAACATCGTCAACGACAATCTTAAAAAGGCACCCCTGGTATTTATCGTTATGATAGCCCTTGGTTTCGCCTTTAATTTCCGTAGAAAAACAAAGAGATAACTGAACTTATGAACGAGTCCCTGGCAACAAGGTTTTCCAGAAGTATCATCTTCAAGGTGATCCTGGTCCTGCTAGTTTCCATGACCATTGTGGTCACGGGAAGTACGTTCTTCATGAACGACAAACAGAACGACCTGATGCTAGAGTGGAACTTCAACAATAACGAAGCCCAGCTAGCCCAGATCATGAACACAGCCACAACCGAAATGCGACAGTTCGGTGACAGGCTTTCGCTCTTGACCAAGACGTCCGAATTGCAGGGCATGGAACCGACAACAGCGGCAAGCTTCCTTAAAAGCTACAGCGTTTCGTCCCTGTTTATCTCAGGAGAAACAGTTACCGTTTACGACCGCGAAGACAAGTTCGTATGCGACAACGCCATGGTCAGTTCCCCCACGGAATCCCCCTACCCCATTGAATTTTCCAGAATAACCCCCCACCGCCCCTACATTACCCCCTGGTTTAGAACGTCACAAGACGCCCCTCCCCAGAGGATCTTTGCAATCGGTATCGTCAACCGCGCTGCCGGTGACGGTAGCCTGGTAGCCACCTTCTCTCTGCGCCGCATCTGGAAGCACCTGGTAGAGTATAAGGTCGGCAAGAATGGTTTCGTTATGGCAGTCAATAGCCTAGGCGAAATCCTCTACCATCCGGACTTGAAACAATGGCTCACGGGAACCCACAAGATTGCAGAATTGGGACTAAATATTGACCCCAAAAATTTTGACACGAAGAGTGCAGAATACCACACCCTGGCCGATGGAGTCACTTATCTGACCAACTTCAGATATGATTCTGCCTACGACTTCGCCCTATTCTCCTTCCAGCCCAAGAGCGAAATTGACAACATGGTAACATCGTCTTCCGTGGGCAACTGGGTCATCCTGGTAGCTTCCATGTTCATCATTTTCTTCCTGGCCGCCTGGATGTTTGCCAAGATGGGCCTGCCTCTGAACAATCTGACCTACCATATCTACGAAATCGTCGAAGGCAAGGAAATGGAGCAGATTCATGTGGGTAACCGCAATGACGAAATCGGCATGCTGTCCAAAGCCTTTAACGTCATGATTTCAACAATCCAGCGACAAATCCGCGAATTGGAAGCCCATCGTAAGAGCTTGGAACAGGAAGTTTCCGAACGAACCAAGGAATTGAAAATCGCCAACAAGAAACTGGACCTGATTTCAAGAACAGACGAACTGACCGGACTCCCCAACCGCCGTGACATGAATGAGACTATAGCCAATGAAATCGAAAGGACCCTGCGCAGTCGAAAGCCATTCTGTTTCATCTTCGTGGACATTGACCATTTCAAGGTAATTAACGACACCTACGGCCACGCTTGCGGTGACGTCATCCTAAAATCCGTATCGCAGACTATCCGCGGACTATTACGCAAGTACGACGTCTTTGCCCGCTATGGTGGCGAAGAATTCCTGACCCTCCTGCCCGAAACAGATCTGGAAGGGGCAACCGCCGTTGCAGAACGCTTCCGCCGTCAAATCGAGATGATGACAGTCCATTACGCCGACTACACCATCAACATTACCATCACCCTGGGCGTCTCCCAGTTTGACCACCGTCTCGGAGCCGACCGTAGCATCCAGCTGGCCGATAAGGCTCTGTACCAGGGCAAGGAATCCGGCAGAAACAAGGTTGTGGTATGGCAACCCGAATGGACCACCGAGTCAGACTACGAAGCGGCAGCCATCGAAATGAATGAAATTTCAAAGAATGGCGTCCCGACCGTAGTTACCGATTTTGGGGAACGCGCTGCGGGAAATGGTCTGAACTTCACAGACGAAGATATTAATAAAGCTTAATAGTCCCGCAAACTTTATAGAAGACCTTGGCAAAAGCCAAGGCCTTTTTCATTTGAACGTTGATTAGAACTTTTCTAAACGCCCATAATCGCACTAGGCACAAAAAAAGAAAAACCACAACTTTCGTTGTGGTTTTTCTATCGGGATGACTGAATTCGAATCAGCGACCTCTTGAACCCCATTCAAGCGCTCTACCAGGCTGAGCTACATCCCGAGGTCTCAATTAAGAGTGAACCAAAGGTAGTTAATATTTGAAAATTTGCAAGGCAATACGCCGAAAAAAGTTCAAATTTTTACTTCCAGAAGCCAACAACCAGCACTTCGGGGGTGGCCTTGGGGTATTTTTTGCTCTTAAAGCCCACAAATTTGCGGATACTCTGCTGCTTTTGTTCCCAACCTTCACGACTCAGACCCTTGGTAGTCAAGGTAATCTTGAGAGCGGGAATCTTACCGCCTTCGGTGACCTTGCCGTTTTCGTCCACCTTAACCTTCACGTTCTTGGTCTTGATGGAGAAATCCTTGGCGGCTTCATCTGAAAGGGTCAGATCCGGGCGAGCCTTCTTGTCGGTCTCCCACACGTAGAAGGACCATTCACGCTTCTCGCCGGCGGTATAGTAACCAGCGTCAAACATCTTTTCGCTAAAGAAGAAAGGAGCCTTAACGGTACCTTCCATAGCGGCGGTATAGGGTTTGCCATCGGTGCCCACCAGCACGACGGTGGGGCTAATAGGGCCTTCCATTTCAGAGAAGTCCATGTCGAATTCTACAACCACCGGTCCCTTATTGGCAATGGATGCCGGGAACTTGAAATTGGAGCAGCCATTCCCCTGGCACATTACATTTTCTAGTTTGATTTCCTTGCCGGAGACATTAGCCCCCTTCAAGACAAAATGCTTGACGTCGCCCTGGTTCACTTCACCGATAGGGTAAACGGCCGGGGTAAAGACAACGGGATCAATAGCAAATGCAGCGGTTGCAAGGGCCGAAGCAAAAATGGATGCGCCGATAATTGCGCGGGTATTAAAAAATTTCTTCATGGCATGAATATACAAACTTTTTACGTCTTGGTGTAAATAACCACAAAGCTTTTGTCTTTTACAATATCCTTGACCTGGTGATTCTCAAAATCCACCTGTTGACGGATGAAACGGCAGCAAACCTTTCCCACAAAATCTCGGGGATTTCCGAACTGGAAGGCTATATAATCTATGAATTTAGACATAAACCAAGCAGCTTTTGATGGATGCAAAAATAGTTTTTTATTTTTGATAGCTGATATGAATCCGAATCCAAACAATATTCATCCCATCGCCGGATACGATAAAGAAATCTACGTAAAACCCTCCATCAAAAATCCAAACATCATCGTTGGGGATTTTACTTATATAGCTGATTCTGAATTCGAAAGTCATGTCACCCATTTTTACCCCTGGAGCAAAGATAAGCTGATTATCGGAAAATTCTGCCAGATTGCAGCGGGTGTTGAGTTTGTCATGAACGACGCCAATCATCAAATGAACTCCGTGTCCACATTCCCCTTCTACACTCTTGAAGGGTGGGACATGGCTCCGCCAAAGCCAGAGGACATGCCCTTCAAGGGGAATACAGTCATCGGCAACGACGTTTGGATTGGTCAGAATGCGACAATCCTCCCGGGAACACAAATTGGGGATGGCGCAATCATCGGAGCTTGCAGTGTTGTTTCAGGAATCGTAGACCCCTACACCATTGTCGCAGGGAACCCAGCAAAAACCATCCGCAAACGTTTTGACGACGAACTCATCAACCTGATGCTAGAATGGAAATGGTGGGACAAATCCATTGAAGAAATCAATAGTTTGATACCCATTCTTACCAACAACAATCTCGGAATCGTCAAAGAAAAAATCAAAGAGCTTTTGAAATGACTAACAGCGAAGAACTGAAAGAATTATTGGCCCGCAAGGAACTGTTCATTTTCGACTTGGACGGCACCATGTTCAATTCATTGGGGGACTTGGCTCCCGCGGTGAATTACGCTTTGAAGCAGTTCGGCATTCAGGAAATTTCAATGGAAAATGTTCGCAGTTGCATCGGCAACGGATCCAGGAATTTGATTCGCAGGTCTGTAGCGTCGGGCATTATGTTCGGTGCGGGCAAAACCGCCGGCGAACCCATTGCAGGTAAGAGCAGCGCCGAACATTTGGACGTTCGCGACAAGGAAGCGGTAAATGCGATTTTAGAAGGCGCAGGTTTTGACGAAGCTAAAATCGATGAAGTGCTGAAAGTTTACTCCGATTATTACTGGGATCACTGCACCATCGACACGGAACCCTACGAAGGTGTGCTTGAATTTATAGACTGGATTTGTAGCAGCGAAAGTCGCGGCGAAGGTAAGAAAATCGCCGCCATGCTAACCAACAAGCCTGTGGCACCTGCAAAGAAAATCCTGGAAAAGTTTGGATTGATTGGGAACGGGGATTCCGTGCAGGGGGACGCCGCGGACAAAATTGTCACTTACCTCTGCGGAGACACCACACCGGAACGCAAGCCCGGCCCCGGCGGCATTTACGCGATTTTGGAGAAGTTGGGCGTCGCCCCGGAAAAGGCGGTCATGATCGGCGACGACACCCCGGATGTGACGGCCGCCAAGAACGCAGGCATTGACAGCATCATCTGCCTGGAAGGTTTCGGTCGCCCCGAAAATTTATTGCCCTTAGAGCCCCGCTATACCATTAGGCACATCAAGGACTTGCTGAAGCTGGTATAATAGGACGCTCAGCCCTATTTATCCGACGATTCCGAAAATTCAAACGGAACGGTCACAGAGGTGATTCCGTCGGATTTTTCAAATTTCCAACGACTTACAGCCATCTTTATTTCTGCGTCAAAATCGTCATAACCAGTGGTTGATGATTTTACGACAGCATTGGTTATCGAGCCGTCAGGAGCAATGGTCAGCTGCAACACCAAGCGGCCTTCAAATCCAGGCTTCTTTTTTAAGAACTTATTGTAGATATGGCGAAGACCTTGTGTTCGTGGACATACAATTTTAGATAGTTGCTCACCAGAAAGAGATCCCTCAAATTTAAGATCCCGTTCAGTCAATTTCTTCACTAGCCCTTTCGCTTTTGATTCGCCAATCGGTGTATGACAACCATAAAGACAATCCCCAACAACAGGCATCGTTCCGTAGAGAACAGTAGTTCCCTGGACAACAATACTTTCTTGTTTTGGAAGATACTTGGAATCCTTGATTTCTTTTTTCAGCAAGGAGCTAGAAGAAATGTCCCTTGCAGGCTCCTCCTTTACAGATTCTCTCTTCTCAGCATTGTCGCAACCTGCCCACAGGGCGGCTGCAGTCATAAGGGCAAAACGGCCTAAGCATTTGTAGAAGAAACGGGCCATGTCCATAATATAAGAAAGCTCGGACGACGAGAGCCGCGGTCTACCGCAAAAAGGTTTTTACAAGGGCTTCCACTTCCTTACGATCCAGCGGGATGCCATCGCATTCCATGGTCAGAATCAGATTCTTGCCAGGGATAAAATCGTTCTTGCTGTAGGTGCGCAATTTCATCACCGTTTTCATCGAGTAGTCCGAATCATCCATACGTCCTAAATGCTCCCACAAAAACTCCTGACGAGTCCGGAGATTCACGCAGGTGAAATCGGGATAGACCGGAATCAGCTTGCCGCCCGCGGCCTTCATTTGCTGAGGGAGCTCGTACTTGTAAGGAATGTTGTTTTTCGCCAGGATGTCTGCAATAATCATCTCAGACTTGGAGCGGACTCGTTCCCCGCGACTGGTGAGAAATTCAGGCTCCCCTTCACGAAATGATTTGCACTTGTATGATTGGGCAAGCCAGCGGGCCGCATAATCCTCATCGGATAGCGTTACCGGAGAGATATAACTGCGACGCAATTCTCCGCGGGATCCGAATAATTCCCGCACCATAGAAGGATTATACTTCTTTATGAAATTATCTATCAGTTTTAGCTGATATTGCAGTTCCGCTAAAACCGTCTGATCGTATTCCTTCTGAATAAGCGCCTTGATGAATTTTTGCTCCGAAACGGGAATGTACTTACCGGCAGGTTTTGCTGAACTTGTCACATGATAGCAGTGAATGTTCCCGCCACGACGAATCAGTTTGATTCGCCCCGCTGGCGCCTTACTTAAAGAGCGCATCTTTTCTTCTATAATAAAGAGCAGTTCTTCTGCACGTTTCTGGACTGACGCCAGAATTGTATCTGGCGGTAAAAGTTCCAAAGTCTTCATAAATACCTTTGGTTATGGGCCATATACAAAATAGTGCGCACTCACGCACAGAACGAATTTACAAAAATCGCCTTGTAAAAACAGCTTTTTCACGGTTGCAAAATGAGTTTTCGATGATTTTTGGACTCCAAATAGTCAGTTAGTAGGCAAATGGAGCCCATAAAATTACTTTGTCTATAGTAGATTTTGTGTTATGGGTATTTATATAGACTCCAAATAAACAATATTGGTCATATCGGAGTCCAATGTCCGGCCTACAGTTTACTCAACCGCCCCATTTTCAACTAATTTATTCAAAATCATGGACTCCAAATCACCACTTTCCCTCCCAATGGAGCCCATTTTTCGGGAAAACACCTCATCCTCCGCAGAAAAGTCCCTCGCAAGCACCCCGCGCAGCAGCCCACACACTGAATTTTTCTATCTTACCCGCCGTTAAAACCATAAGCAGACTGCAATCCTCATGAAGAAATATTACTTGGCCACTTACGGCTGCCAGATGAACGAATATGACTCGGCCCTCATTGCCCAGAAACTGGACATGGAAGGCTGTATGGAAACCGGCGACATTACCGAAGCCGATTTCATCATCGTCAACACCTGCTCCGTACGCGAAAAGGCAGAAGACACCGCATTCGCCAACATCAGCAAGTACCGCAAGCTGAAGAAAGCTAACCCGGACTTGAAGGTGGTGGTTTGCGGTTGCATGGCCAAGAACCGCGGTCCGGAAATTCTCAAGCGACTGAAGGTGGTGAACTACGTCGTAGGTCCGGACCAGTACAAGAATATTCCCGAGTTGCTGCTGGCAGGCCCCGATAGCCCGCTGCACAAGACTCACCACCGCATGTTCCTGGATGAAGACATCACCCAGAACTACGTCGGCGATTACGCCAAGGTGAAGCACGATTTTAGCACCTTCGTTACCATCCAGCGTGGATGCAACAAGCGCTGCAGTTACTGCATCGTTCCCTACCTCCGCGGCCCCGAAAAGTACCGCGACATGAACGACGTTCTGACGGAAGTCCAGAAGGCAGCGGACAAGGGCATTACCGAAGTGATGCTGCTGGGCCAGACGGTGAACGCCTACAAAAACGGCGACCACAATTTCGCAGACCTGCTTACCCGCGTGTCCGAGATTGGCGGCATTGAACGAATCCGCTTTACCAGCCCCCATCCTCGCCACTACACCAACGAACTCATCGATGTTCTGCTGAACAACCCCAAGGTTTGCCATTACGCCCACATTCCTATCCAGAGCGGCAGCGACGCCATGCTGAAGAAGATGCGTCGCCAGCACAACATGGAACAGTACATGAGCGTTATCGAGCAACTCCGCAGCAAGGACCCGCTGTACGGTATTTCCACCGACGTGATTTGCGGTTTCGTTGGCGAAACCGACGAAGACTTCGAAGACACCATGAAGGCATTTGAAGCCTGCCAGTTCGACAGCGCCTACATGTTTATCTACAGCCCCCGCAAGGGAACTGAATCCTACAAGGAAACGGAAACTCTGACCGCCGAAGAAAAATTGGCACGTCACACCCGCCTGGTAGCCTTGCAGAATGAGATTACCGCCAAGCGTAACCAGCTCATGATCGGCCGCACCGAAACCCTCCTTGTGGAAGGCAGTTCCAGCCGCGACGAAAATGAACTTATGGGCAAGACCGACAACTTCAAGAAGGTCATCTTCAAGCCCACCCGCATCGTGAAGCCCGGCGACTACGTGAAGGTGAAAATTGACGACATGAAGGGCTGGACCCTTCGCGGCACTTTGTTGGACGATTAAGATTTTATTGGACTAAAAAAGGCATCAGGATGAATTACATTAGCAAGCATTTAACCCTAGCAGCAATTCTTTTATCCGCAATTAGCGTTAGCGCACAGGACGCAGCAACAGCCCTGGCAAACGCACAGAAGTCCTATGTTTCCGGCAACTGGAAAGAAGCGGCAAGCGCCTACGAAAAGGCATGCCCCATGCAGCCCAAGGAAAAGCAGGCAGAATGCCTTTTGTGGAACATCCTCGCCCTTTCTCAAACCGGCGACGCAGCCTCTTTCAAGAAGGCAGGCAAGCGCCTTGATAGTCTGGTCCAGAAGGTTAGCCCCCAGGAATCCCTGTACGCGGACCTGATGATGACCAGCGCCCAGTTCCGCCTTTACCTGGGCAAGTACGAGTTGGCCGCCCAGGACCTGATCCACGCCATCGAGACATCCAAGCCCCACCACAACGTGGTACTCCAGAAGGTTTGTACCGCAGTAAAGGCAAAGAGCAGCAACGAAGACTTGAAGGAACGTTGCGAACTGCTGAAGAATCCAGATTCCCTGGCCGCCATGCAGAAGGCAAAGACTGAAGCCGCCGAAGCTCCCGCACAGGCACAACCCGCCACAACAGCACCTGCCGTTCCAGCACAGGCTGCAGCACCTGCCCCGACGCAAGCCACCGCCCCTGTACAAGCTGCGGCTCCTGCACAGCCGACCACCCAGCCTGCGGCGCAACCCGCTCCGGCAACTCAGACTGCAGAAGTAAAACCCGCGGCAGAAAGTCCGAAGCCTGCAGAAGCTCCTAAACCCGCAGTGGAAGCAACCAAGCCCGCAGCACCTGTTGCCGCCCAGCCGGCACCTGCAGTTCAAGCAAGCGCTCCGGCTGTAGCCCCCGCAACAACTCCAGCACCCGCTGCAGCCCCGGCAGCCGACAAGCCTTCCGAAGAATACTGGATCCTCCAGTTGGGCGCCTACAGCGTAAAGGCCTATGCGGACTTGATGGTGAACAACCTGAAAAAGCAGAAAATTGCCTGCACTATCGTGGAGCAGCCCCGCGGCGAAAAGATCCTGTACCTGGTGCATACAGGTCACTTTGCGACAAAGGAAGCGGCCATTGACTTCGCCGCAGACAAACTGGTAAAGCAGAAAATCGAGTACCAGCCCCTTTTGAGAAAATAATTTTACATAAAATCGCGGTTTTTTAGCTTTTCTGCCTCCCAAAAAAAGAAAAGTGTTCTATATTTGTTGTACCCCTAGCCGGGGTGGTGAAATTGGTAGACGCGCCGGACTCAAAATCCGGTACTCGCGAGAGTGTGAGGGTTCGATTCCCTCCCCCGGCATTAAATTCGAGTGAATGGGCTAAGAAAGGATTGGAAAATGTCAAAATTGTGTAAAATTGCAAGTATGCTGCTTCTCTGCGGAGGACTTGTTTTTGCACAGTCCGACGACGAAGAATCCTACTCTTATGGCTCCGATGACACCGAAGAAGTCGGTGAAGCAACCGCATCCAGCGATGAATGGGCTGGTTTTAATTACGAAGAAATTGGTCTCACCCAGTGGGAATTCCAGCAGGCTAAGAAAGAAGGCCTGTCTCGCGATAAGCTGACCCACCTGGTTGAAACTGGCGTTCGCCCCTCTGAATACCTCCAGAAGCCGTGGGAAAAGCTGGGCGTTTCCGAAGAAGAATGGCTGAACCAGCGTACTGGTGGCATGGAAGATGCAGATATCGACCGTTCCTACCGCAATCACTCTGGCGATCAGCAGTATGCTTACCTCTCCCTCCTGCTCCCGTCCCTGTACCAGTGGAAGACCGATCAGTCCATGAAGGCAATCTGGATGGACGCTCTCGAAGTAGTTGGCATTGGTGTTACCGTTTATCTTGCAGCTGATGGCGCTTCTGACTGGTGGTATGGCTTGCTGGCTGTCGCCGGCGCACACATCTGGTCTTTCGCAGACGCATTCTTCAGCACTCAATGGGAAAACAATCCCGACGCAAACCGTTTCAGCTATGGAATCCTCCCCACTCCGGATCAGGGTGTTGTAGGTTTCTTCGGCGTAAAGTTCTAAGCGCTTAAAATGCAGCTAGAATTACTCAAAAGCAAAATTCATCGCGCAACAGTTACCGATGCCAACCTCAATTACGAAGGTTCCATCACTATTGCCCGCGACTTGATGGATGCTGCAGGAATCCTCCCTTTCGAAAAAGTCGGCGTTCTTGACGTGAACAACGGTTCCCGTCTGGATACTTATGTCATTGAAGGCCCCGCCCAGTCTGGCGTGATTTGCCTGAACGGCGCCGCCGCCCGACTGGTTCAGCCAGGCGACCTGGTGATTATCGTCGCCTACGCCACCATGAGCCCTGAAGAAGCAAAGAGCTGGACTCCCACCGTGGTTCACGTGAACGAAAAGAACGAAATCGTCCAGAAGTAATTTCTTTCTTTTTACCATATGACTGTGAGCACTCGCCTTGGCGGGTGCTCTTCTGCTTATATAAAAGCCAAGCCTCCCCTCCAAGCTTTTCTATATTCTGGATGTGGATATCCTAACCGCCATTGTCGCGAGCCAGCTCGCCTTATCGTCCGCAGCAAGTTCGCCGGTGGAGGTTTCCAGGGATACCATCGTGGACACCGTCTATGTGGAAGAATTGCCCGTGGAGGCCTCACGAAGCGGCATCCCCTGGAATCGGGAACGTTTCGACCGTGACCGTCTGCTCCGCCATTCCTCG
Organism: Fibrobacter sp. UWH6; assembly: GCF_900142465.1. Lineage (NCBI taxonomy): Bacteria > Pseudomonadati > Fibrobacterota > Fibrobacteria > Fibrobacterales > Fibrobacteraceae > Fibrobacter > Fibrobacter sp. UWH6. The sequence goes on along the minus strand of NZ_FRAX01000001.1, from coordinate 51,428 downwards.
CTGGATCCGGCCCTGTCTGTGGGCTACAGCTACTCCGTCAGCTTCGTGGGCGGCAGTTTCGGCAGTTTCGCCCAGCAGACCTACATGGCCCACCTGGCATACGAATTCACCCCGGATCTGCACCTTTACGCCGACCTTGGCCTTTGGATGCCGCTATACAGCAATTTGCGTTTCGGGATGCCCATCGCCAAGGAAGATTTGCGTCAGGGAAAGGTGGATTTCATCCTTCCCGACGTGGCCCTGGAGTATAAACCCAGCGAAAATACCCGCGTCCGCCTGATGCTGGTAAACGAAAACGATGCAGTTAAGGCTTATGGGCCTCACAGATACTACGACGGTCCCTGCTCCCCCTGGAGAAATTCTATTTTTTGTCACTGATGCGATTATCACTGGCAAGAATACCTTTTTGTCTCATTGCGTGTTTGGCAATTTTCGGGTGCAAGGAAGAAGTTGAAGCCCCGAAAGTTCAGGAAGTCCGCTCTTACAAGGGCGACGTAGAAGTCCTGAACAGCTGTGGTATGCAGGGTGCTGCTGCCTCCATGAGAAATTACCTGAGACAGAATGGTTTTGACGTGGTCAGTTCCCGCAATGACCGGTTGCAGAATTACGACGAGACGATCATCGTGCTGCGAAATCCGGAATGGGAAGGCGCGCAGGCATTGGCCAGGGCGCTCAAGACCGACAACGTGCTGGTTGTGGCAAGTAAGCGAGCCGTGGTAGACGCAGCGGTATATATCGGAAAAGACTTTAAACAAATCATCGAACCCGAAGAGGGAAATACAAAATGACAACAAGAAATGACCTGCCGGAATCCATCCAGCTGGGAGCAAGCATTCTTTTTGAACTGCGCGCCCAGAACGTGCAACTTATCGACCTTCGCGGCATCAAGGACGTAACCGACTTTTTCCTGGTTGCTACTTGCGAAAGCGAAGCCCAGATGCAGGCTATCCTCAATGAACTCCACAAGGAATTCAAGGCCAACAAGCTTTCATCCCTTGGTGTGGAATACAAGGAAGGTGTTCGTTGGGCCGTATTCGACGCAGGCCTGGACCTGATGGTACACCTGTTCGAAGAAGAAAAGCGCGCCGAAATTTCTTTGGACCGTCTGTATGCCGACGGCAAGATTGAAGAACTGAATGAAGCCGACTTCGTTCGCGAAGCCACCAAGAAGTCTGGAGACGACAATGAACTCGTTTGAGCAAGAAATTGCAAACGCCCTGGCAGCCACCGGCGCATTCGAAGCCGACGCCGCCCTAAAGCTTATCTCTGTGCCGCCTGATACCACCCACGGCAACTTCACCCTTCCCTGCTTCTCGCTGGCAAAGACCATGCGCAAGGCTCCGAAGATTATCGCCGAAGAATTGGCTGGTCAGGTAAAGCTGCCCGCCGGCCTTTCCAAGGTGGAAGCCGTGAACGGTTACCTGAACTTCTTTATCGACCGCAACTTCCTGGCAAAGTCCACTCTCGAAGCTATCGCCGAAAAGGGTCTCGCCTACGGCCACCAGGAATCCAACGGCAAGGTCGTGTGCATTGACTTCAGCTCCCCCAACATCGGTAAGGAACTGGCTTTCCACCACCTCCGTTCCACCATGATCGGTAACTCCCTGAGCCGTATTTACAAGGCCGCCGGTTACAAGGTCGAACGAATCAACCACCTGGGCGACTGGGGTACCGCATTCGGCAAGCTGATCGTGATGTACCTCCGCGAAAATCGTCCCACCGACCAGGCCACCCTGGATTCCCTGACAGTCAAGGAATTGAACATCCTTTATGCAGCCTTCTCCAAGGCATGCAAGGAAGAGCCGGGTCTCGAAGACGAAGCACGCGCCGCATTTACCAAGCTGGAACAGGGCGATGAATTCTACCGCACCCTGTGGTCTGCCTTTAAGGCCGCAACCCTGAAGGAACTGATGCGCATCTACGACATGATGGGCGTCGGCTTTGACCATTACACTGGCGAATCCTTCTTCGAAGACAAGATTCCCGCGATCCTCGACGAACTCCGCGAAAAGAACCTGATGATCAAGAGCCAGGATCTGGACGTGGTGATGCTGGACGAATTCGACCTGAATCCCTGCCTGATCCGCAAGAGCGACGGTTCTACCTTGTACGCAACCCGCGACTTGGCCGCAGCAGACTACCGCATGAAGGAATACAACTTCGACAAGTGCCTCTATGTGGTCGACCTGGGCCAGGCCCTGCACTTCAAGCAGGTATTCCATGTTCTTAAGAAGATGGGCCGCGAATGGTACACCAATATGTACCACATTCCCTTTGGCGTGATCCTCCAGTTGGTGGACGGCAAGTGGGAAAAGGGTAAGACTCGTACAGGTACCGCAAGCCTTTTGCGTGACGTCATTGAAGCCGCACAGAAGAAGATTCTTGAATTCATCGACGCCAAGAATCCGGAACTGGAAAACAAGGAACTGATTGCCCGCCAGATCGGTATTTCCGCACTGACCTTCAACGACCTGAAGAACAGCCGCGTGAAGGACGTCCGTTTTGATTGGGATGCCGTCATGAGCTTTGAAGGCGACACTGGTCCTTATGTCCAGAACGCACACGTCCGTCTCTGCAGCATCATGCGCAAGGCCGGCTACACCGTTCCCGTTTCCGACGTGAACTACGACCAGCTGGCAGACGATGCCGCCTATAGCTTGATCAACCTTCTTTCCAAGAAGGCCGACAAGATTCTCGGCGCTGTCGCCGCTGACGAACCCAGCGTTCTCGCCCAGTATGCATTGGAAATCGCAGAAGCCGCACACAAGTTCATCCACGAAGACCGAGTTCTCGGCAGCGCCGAAGAAAAGTCCCGTCTGTTCCTGGTGCAGTCCACCCAGATCGTCCTGGAAAACGTCCTGGACCTCCTGGGCCTCTTCCCGATTCGCTCCATGTAATACAGAAGCCGCAGCCAAAACCTGCGGCACCTTCAACAAAAAAGAACCGCGATCAAAACCGCGGTTCTTTTTTTATTCGCAACAACGGCTCATCGCTCGTTGTTCAAAACTCAATACTAGTTTCCGTTGATGCAGCGGACAGAGTAGGCGTTGGTCTTGCTGGGAACCAGCTGACGGACCATCTGGTCACTCATGCGGCCCATAGCCCAAATCCAGATGGTTTCGTTACGACCATTCTGAGCAGACCAGAAACCGGCGTATTCACCCATGTCTTCGTAACGAACGGTAGACTTACCAATCATCTTACGGTAACCGGAAGAGAATACGGAGAAGCCATATTCATCGGTACCGCCACCGCCCTGCCAGCCAGTGGTAGCTTTCATCTTCTTGGCAAAAGCTTCGCACTTGTCAACACCATCATAGCAGTGGGTAAGGCCAGTAATCATGTCCTGCCATTCGCGGTCACGGGGCAGATGCCAGCCCTCGGGGCAAGCCTTACGAGCGCCTTCCAGATCGTAGAGGCGGCCACCACGCATGCAGTAGGATTCCTTATCTTCGTAGCACCAGGAATGACCATCTACGTTGAAGTTCACGTTCTGGGCAAACCATTCACGGCCTTCCACCTTAATGGTACGATAAACCTGACCATCGCGGGGGTCGGTAAACATACCAGAAACTTCGCGGAGGGAAGCACGCTTTTCCTGTTCGGCCAGGCGGAATTCAGCCACCTTTTCGCGGCGGTACTTTTCGCGGCCTTCCAGTTCCTTCTTCCAGGCTTCCTGGGCAGCTTCGTTGGTAAACTTGATGCGAAGATCGGACACGGCAAACAGCTCATTGCCGCAAGCCAGATCCACACCGGCAATATTGATAATCTGTTCTACTTCAGACTTTTCCTTACCTTTGCCAGTTACAAAAGTACGAGGCTTGTTGAAATAGGAAATCCAGGCTTCCTTGGTTTCGCCGCAGACTTCATAGAAATTTTCTTTTTCAATTTTATCTGCAACGACAGTCAGATTACCGGCTACAGAGAATGCGAACGGACCTTCTTCAACCTTGAAGGACACCGGCTGCACAGCCTTGTAATGGGTGTACTTGCCAAAGCGGATATCGCCTTCGATTTTTGCAGAAGTGTAATCACCTTCGTTTTCTGCGTTGTAAATAGCGTCCCAAGTCTTGGGAGGAATTGCAAAAGAGCAGACTGCAGCCATGCCAAATGCCATAAAGACAGCGCTCTTGATCATGCGATTGAAATTCATTGTTCCTTCTTTTCCAAAAGAGATTTGTGATATAATTATAGCATTTTTCGGTACACTTTCAAACCATCTTTTTATAAACTAAAATCAACAAGGACCCAAAATAAACAACGGCCTAAAAGGGCCTGTTTTTTGTAAACAAAACAATAAAGTCAACAGGGATTTTTTAACTTTTTATCCATGGCTATCACACGTTACATTTTACAAATTCATTGCCCTGACCAAAAGGGCCTTATTGCCGGCACCACGCAAGTTCTTGCCAAGGCCGGTGCAAACATCATCGATCTCCAGCAGCATACCGCCAAGGACATCGAAACGTTCTTCCTCCGTGCAGTTTTCGAAGCAGATTCAGAAAATATTGAAGAAGTCCGCAAGCATCTGGAAACCTTGGAAGGTCACCTCCAGCTGAACTGGAAACTTTTCGACACCACCAAGGTGGAACGCGTCGCTATTTTCGTTTCCAAGACAGACCACTGCCTTTACGACCTGCTCCTGAAGCACCGCGACGGTGATCTCCCCTGCGAATTCAGCTGTATCGTAGGCAACCACACTGACTTGGCAGCTGTAGGCGGCTCCTTCGGCGTGCCTTTCTACTATGTTCCGTCTAATCCCGACAAGAACATTCCGGAAAACCGTTTCCGCGAAATTATCGAAGAAACCAAGACCGACACCGTGGTGCTCGCCCGCTACATGCAGATTCTTTCTGCCGCCTTTACCGAAGAATTCAAGTACCGCATCATCAACATCCACCACGGCTTCCTGCCCGCATTCAAGGGTGCCAAGCCCTACCATCAGGCATGGAACAAGGGTGTGAAGATTATCGGTGCCACCGCCCACTTCGCAACCGAAGACCTGGACCAGGGCCCCATTATCGCCCAGGACATCCAGCGCGTGCCCGAAACCGCCAGCATCAATGAACTGGTGGAACTGGGTAAGGATATCGAAAAGCGCACCCTGTCCCAGGCCCTGAAGCTCTGGCTGGAACATCGCGTATTCGTTTATAACGGCCGTACCTTTATTCTCTAAGGAGGAATTATGTCCGAAGAACAGAACAATCAGGAAGTTGAAAATCAGGAAGCCGAAATCCAGGCCGCAACTGCTCCCGTGGAACCGGTTGCCGAACCTGTTGCAGAACCGACTTACGACCCCTCCATGACACAACCTCAGGTCATCGTCCAGAGGGAACGCGGATTTTCCCACTATGTGGGTTTCGCCCTGTTGTGCGTCCTGTGCATCCTCTTCTACTTCGCACCGGGCATCGCCCTCACCTATGTCATCAACATGATTCCCGGCGTAAGCCTGGGCGCCATGGCCGCATGGGTTTTCAGCGCCGTGCTGAGCGTTGTAGTCTGGTTGATCTTCAAGCTTAAGATTAAGGGTTTCAAGAAATCCTTCTACGTTTATATCGGAGTCTGCGTGCTGGTGGTAGCCATCCTGATTGCCGCAGAAATCCTGACCGAACAGACTGGCGTCTTTGCAAATATCGCCGCCATGCTGACCGGGGCAAACGCATAGAACCCAAATTTTGTATATCCATAAAAAACAGCGAGTTTTAAAATGACAAAGACTGATGCATTCGTCCATTTTCTGGTAGAATCCGGCGCCCTCAAGTTCGGCGACTTCGTAACCAAGAGCGGCCGTAACACCCCGTATTTCATCAACACCGGAGAATTCCGTACCGGCGCATCCCTTTCCAAGCTGGCAGAATTCTACGCCGCCGCTTTCGTCGAACATTTTGACGGCAAGGCAACCAACCTCTATGGTCCCGCCTACAAGGGCATCCCCCTGTGCGCAGCTACCGCCATGAAGCTTTCCGACGTGTACGCCAAGAACCTGACCTTCACCTACAATCGTAAGGAAGTGAAGGACCACGGTGAAGGCGGCTCCTTGGTAGGCTACAAGTATGCTGAAAAGACCAACGTAGTCATTATCGAAGATGTGATTACCGCTGGTACTTCCGTGAACGAAACCCTCCAGATCCTCAAGAACATCGAAAACGCAAATGTGATCGGTCTTCTGATTTCCGTGGACCGCAAGGAAAAGTTGGACAACGGCAAGTCTGCCCTGCAGACCGTTCAGGAAGAATACGGAATTGAAGCTCACTCCATCGTGAACATCAACGACATCATCGCCTTCCTGGAAAAGGAAGAAAACCGCAAGGCCATCAACGCTCCGGAAGGCATCCTGGAAAAGGTTTACGCCTACCGTGAACAGTGGGGCGCTGTTTAGGATAAAGGTTAAAGAATGAAGGTTAAAGGAGAAAGATTTTCTTTACACTTTAACCTTTACGCTAATATCGCTATGAGAAATGTTCTTGTTCTGATGATAGCTATTTTGGTTTGCACTCTTGTTGGGTGCAGCCAAAGTTATCATTGGACCAAGTCTCATCCCGCATACCATAAGGCCCCCTACGGGGAACTGGCCGTTGCCGGCGTACAGGACGCATTTGTCCTGACACGCACCAGCTGGTTTGCCAAGCGACTTGACTTTGGAGACAGCACCCAGATCAAGTCAACGGAATTCTGCGCCCAGATTATGCTGGACGAACTTCGCGGCGGATATAGCAAGCTGAATGTCCTTTCGGAAAAAGTCCTCGCCGGCTTCCCCGAAGAAAGTCAGAAACTGGACGACCGCATTTTCATGAAGGGCAAACTTCCTGAACAGGGAGTCGTCGTCAAGGACAGCGCAGGCAAAGTGCCGCCCGAGATTTTACTGATTCATGAAGTTATCGTCGGAACCGACCTGAAGCGGGAAGACTACTTTGATTACGCCCTGATCCACAATGAAAGTCAGGAAAAATCCGTAGTCCAGAATATCAGCGCCATCGTATCCTACACTTTATGGGACAATCTGAAGCAACGTCCGCTGTTTAGCGCCGTCGATGAAATTCAGCATCCCATTGTCAAGTTCAGTTTGCAGGACCTGGAGCTTCTTGTTCGAGCCTCCGTGCGACAGATTCGCAGCAACCTTTATACGGGAGTGAATAAATGAAGTCCTTCCGTTCTTTAATCGGTTTGCTGTTATTCGTCTTCATAACCATCGCCAATGCAGGCAACGTCTACTTCGATTCCAGGTGGACCCTCTGGCAGAATGCAGACATTCTTATCTGGAACATCGATAAGGAACTTCCCATCGACCCCAAGGAGTTCTGCCTTTCCCTCCGCAGAACCAACATGGGCATCGGCGAACCCAAATGCCGTACCCTAGGCGAATGGGAACGAGACTCTATCGCGGTCCGTTACGGAAGCTGGCTCAGCGCCAACATCGAGCCGGGTCTAACGTCGGGCCACCTCAAGGCACGACACCCTTCCATGAGTGCAAAGATTCAGTCTGTCGAAGACAAGATCGTCATGTTCATTTCGGACAAGGGTAGCGAGCTCCTGATTGCCATTTTTGACGAGACCTCTTCTGAACCAAGATCTGCGGGAACAGTACCAAAGAAAGCCGACAAGATCGCCCTTGGCGACGACATTGCAGGCACCTTTTTCGACCGCAATACAACCCGCAGGCTCAGCAAGGAAGAACGGGCCAAGAAGCTAACCGAACCCGATGACTTCTACAAGGAAGTTCCCGATTTCAGAGCATGGGCCGGTATTTCAGCCGGTTACGCCCAGGCCCAAATTCCCTTTACTCCGGACAGCTGGTACAACAGCCACACAAGAAGTCGCATTCACAATTACCGCACCACCAAGGATTCCGTTTCTCTGTGGAATTTCATTGACGACTCCACACCATTATTTACTTTGTACGCAGGCGGAACTTGGTACGGCTTTATCGGCGGCGAAATATTCTATCGTTATTCCAAACACGCCGCAAAAACAGATGATAGGGATACCATATATAACGAGTTGGACCACTGGGACTTTACGCAACACGAAGTCGGTCTAAACGTCATGTTTTCTAAATCCTTCGATCCTTTCAAATGGCTCGACATTCACAGTTTTGCCTTCCTGGGTTTCCAATACAGTTTCTACTCCGAAGATATCGCGGTCAAGAATACGGTCAGCAAGCCTTCTAGATCTTACGAATCCCGAGTCAAGTTTGAAGACGCCTATAAGGGAGCCCTACTAGGTTTTGGTGGGCAATTCGTATTCCTCGACCATTATGGATTTAGTGTCCGTACAGGAATTTCTAGCCGCGGACGCGATGTCTACACAGCCCCCTCTCCCGAGGCTGCGGCGGAGCCCACAACAGTTGGCGCATCCACTGTAGACTGGTTCATCAGCTTCGGTATTGAATACCACTGGAACAAAATTTTCTAACTTTGCGCTCATTATGAGCGAAGAAGTAAAAGAAGAAAACGTTTCCAAGGAAACAAAAGTCAACCCGTTTTTGACTCCGATTAATATTATTGAGCCCGAGCACAAGCTCCCCGACTATACTTTTGACATGCTGCCGGCCGAACAGAAGGCCATTCTCGCAAGCCACGGCTGGACCGACCTGATGCCCGTCCAGCGTAAGACCATGCCCTATATGCTGGCCGCCCGCGATATGCTGGTGCAGTCCAAGACAGGTTCCGGCAAGACCGGCGCATACGTGCTGCCCCTTTTGCAGGTCATCGTTCGTGACCACCTGTTTCCCCAGGCATTGATTCTGGTGCCCACCCGCGAATTGGCAATTCAGGTGCAGGACGAAGTTCAGAAACTTTCTGCAGGGACAGGCATCAAGTCTGTGGCCATCTTCGGTGGCGTTTCTTACGAACCCCAGCTGAAGGCTCTTAAGGAAGGCGTGCATATTATCGTAGCCACACCGGGCCGTCTGATGGACCATGTGCAGCGCGGTAACGTAGACTTTTTGGACATCCGCGACTTGGTTCTGGACGAAGCCGACGAAATGCTTTCCATGGGTTTCTACCCCGACATGCAGAAGATCCGCAAGTATCTTCCCAAGCAGTTGGCCTGTACCATGTTCAGTGCCACCATTCCCCAGACCGTCAAGAGCCTGGCCCGCGAATTCCAGCGACCCTCCGCAGAGTTCCTTTCTCTGTCTTATGACAAGGTTATCGCAAACAATCTTGAACACCGCTGGTATTCCTGCGACGTAATGGATAAGGATTCCATGACCATCAAGGTTCTGGAATATGAGAACCCCGAAAGTTGCATGATTTTCTGCAACAAGAAATGCGACGTCAGCTATCTGGAACAGGTTCTTTCCGGTTACGGTTTTAACGTTGGCGCATTGTCTGGCGACGTTAGCCAGTCTCTCCGCGAAAAGACCCTAAACGCCTTCCGCGAAAAGAAATTGCGCATCTTGATTTGTACAGACGTTGCCGCCCGCGGTATTGACGTGGACCACGTCACCCACGTTATCGTTTACGACCACCCGGACGATCATGAAGTTTACGTGCATCGCAGCGGACGTACCGCCCGTGCAGGCCGTAGCGGTGTCTGCATTTCCCTGATTACCCCGGTGGAAGAAATTGAAATCAAGAAGACTGCAGCAGACTTCGGTATCAATTTCATCAAGCAGGAACCTCTGACCAACGAAGCCATCGCCAAGAAGGTTGGCGAACGCACCCTCAAGCAACTGCAAGAGGTTAGCAAGCACTTCGGTGGACAGAAGGCCAAGGAACGCATCAGCCACTTCATCCCCCTGGCCAGGGAACTGGCTAACGGAACCCAGGATCAGCAGATGCTCCTAGCCTACCTGCTGGACCGGTATGTTTGGAAAAAATAGGTCTTGGGCTATGAGGTATGAGGTCGGCTCCTAAAGGAGCCTCTGAGGTATATCCAAAAACTCTACCACATAGTTCCTTAAAATCTCACCTCAAAGCGAGCAACGCGAGCGACCTCATACCTCAAAGCGCGAAGCGCGAGCTCACACCTCAAAATGGCTAAGATTAAAGTAAAGAACGCAAGAGAAATTGAACTGATCCGCGACGCAGGCGCTCTGGCAGCAGAAACCCTGATTCGCGCAGGCGAAATGTGCAAGCCCGGTGTCTGCACCCTGGAAATCGATGAATTCATCGGTGATTACACCCGTCAGCACAAGGGCATTTCCGCCTGTAAGGGTTACCACGGTTACCCCCGCTATGCCTGCATCAGTATCAATGAAGTTATCTGCCACGGCATCCCCGACGCCAAGACCATCCTTAAGGAAGGCGACATCGTAAACATCGACATCACCACCATCCTCCAAGGTTATCACGGCGACACTTCCGCCATGTTTACCGTAGGCAAGGTCAGCAAGCTAGCACAGGAACTGGTGGACACCGCCAAGTTCGCCATGGAAGAAGGCATCCGCGTTGCAGGCGAACAGGGTGCCCGCTGGAACGACATCGGTTACGCCATCAATGACATTGCCGACGAACACGGTTTCAGCGTGGTTCAAGACTACTGCGGTCATGGTATCGGCCGTGGTTTCCACGAAGAGCCCCTGGTGTTCCACTTCCGCAACAACGAACTGACCAGTTTCATTGAACCCGGCAACGTGTTCACCGTCGAGCCCATGCTGAATGCAGGCAAGCCCGGCACCAAGACTCTGTCTGACGGTTGGACTGCAGTGACCCGCGATGGCACCCTCAGCGCCCAGTGGGAACACACCGTGGTCAAGACCAAGGACGGCATCGAAATTCTGACCCTCCCCCGCTAATCGAAAAGGTGTGAGGCGCGAGGTATGAGGACGGAGCCTTCGGCTCCTTTCAGCTAGATAATCGCGACAAAGGCGCCTAACTTTAGCTCACAGCTCATTACTCATCGCTCACAACTATTCACTGTTCACTATTCACTCTTCACAACAATGTCTCTGCTCAGTAATCTCCGCGACAAAGCTGTGGTAGCCTTCGTCAAGAATCACGAACTAGTCAAGAAGTTCGGTGATGTCCAGTCCGTGTCTATAGATTCAGACAAAGGAACTGCAGACGTTTCCGTGTTGCTCCATGGAGAAATCTTCCCAATCAAGTTCCGCGGTTACTATTACTTTGATGATACCGATAAAGGTACCGACATCGTGATCCGCAAGATTACCAGCGAACGACAGTGGATTGATGAAGCCCTGGAATACTGGCTGGGCGATAAGACTCTGCGCTATACACTTCCTGGATTAGCCGGAGGCCTGGCCAAGGTATTGTTCTAGTCCATCAATAAATAGATCCGAAAACGAGACATTCAAAAAAATCTCCGCCCCAGTGAGGCGGAGATTTTTCAGTTTAAGCCATTATTTCTTTTTTGCGGTTTTTGGTTTCGCAGCAGTCGATTTCTTTGCTGTTGCCTTTTTCGCTGTCACCTTCTTTTCTGCAGGTTTCTTGGCAGCAGGCCTCGCACCTTTTTCCCATTCTTCAAGGAAAATCGGCTTTTCTAAGGCCCCGAATATAATCCCAAGGAATTTCATCCCCTTAACATCGGGACAATTACTAAAGCTTTTCTCAATATCAAGATCTGCCAAAAGGAGCATCGCCCCACTCTAGGAACCAGTCGTATTCGCTCCGGCACCAGTCAAAAACCTTTTCTGCCATGGCATTGTCGGGTGAACCATCTTCCTTTTTGAAAGTCAGTTTATAGGTTGCATCATGTCTACAAGGGTCCTATCAATCATTCTTTTAGATATATCGTACAAAACGAAAATTCTTAAAGGGAACTCTCACAAACGTGAGAATCATCACTTCACGAGCAATCTTTCCACTTCGCTGTCAAACCGCCAATAGATTACTTTCCAGAATTCCGATAATCGTAGAACGAAACGAAAACCTCCGCAAAATAAGACACTGATGTTTGCGCATTTCATGAACGATCCTCAAATTCTATTGTATATTTCAAGGGCACTCACATTTTTTTTGCACCAGAAGGATTCAAGAGGACTCTATGGAAATAAACGACAAGACCGCCGACATGCTTAAGGATAAATTTTCCAAGCTTCTTTTCGAACTGATTACCGAGATTCCCGAATCCCTCTATGTCGAAACAGCCGACCCCGGCGAAAAAGTGAAGAAACTGACCCAGCAGGCAGCCATCAAGGCAGCAGCCGTCAGTGCCACACTTTCTATCCCCGCTGGCTTTACCGGAGTCCTGACCTCCATCCCCGACATTGCCTCCGTCTGGCGTATACAGGCCCAGCTGGTCTCCGACATTGCCGCTACTTATGGCAAGGTAGCCCTCCTCAGCCGCGAAGCCATGGTCTGGTGCCTCTTCCGCCACAGCGCCGCCTCCCTCCTCCGCGACCTGGCAGTCCGCACCGGCAGTCGCATTATCGTGCAAAAGCTTTCCCTCAGCGCTCTGGAAAAGATCCTCCAGAAAATCGGTCTGAAAGTTTCTACCAAGATGCTTGGTCGAGTGGCCCTCCGAGCCATCCCAGCCATCGGCGCCATCGGCAACGGAGCCTACACCTTCTACGACACCAACGAGGTGGGAAAAACGGCTGCTGCCTACTTCAAGGCCCTTTCGGACCAGGATCCGGAAGTTCAGGATGCAGAACCTGCCGAGCCCCAAGATTAATATATAGGCTTAGCAGGTCGGTCCCGCAAACCTATAAAAAACCTTTTATTTTTAAAAATTTCAAGAAATCCGGGTCAAAAAGGCCTGGATTTCGCTGTTTAATGGCCCCAAAAATACCCCGCCCTTGACCCCACCCCCTTTTTTTTCTATCTTTGCGCGCAACTCAAATAACATCAACTCCATTTGTGGAATAAAAAATGAAAAACATTGCAACTCACAGAAACATTGGTATTTCTGCCCACATCGACTCCGGTAAGACCACTCTTACCGAACGTATCCTCTACTACACCAAGCGTATTCACGCTATCCACGAAGTTCGTGGTAAGGACGGCGTCGGTGCCACGATGGACTCCATGGAACTCGAACGCGAACGCGGCATTACCATTCAGTCTGCTGCTACCTTCGCAAGCTGGACTCACACCAAGTCTGGCGAAGCTGACACCATCAACATCATCGATACCCCGGGGCACGTGGACTTCACTATCGAAGTTGAACGTTCTCTCCGTGTGCTTGACGGTGCTATCCTCGTTCTTACCGGCGTGGAAGGCGTTCAGTCTCAGTCTATTACCGTTGACCGCCAGATGCGCCGCTATCATGTGCCCCGCGTTGTGTTTGTCAACAAGTGCGACCGTTCCGGTGCAAATCCGCTCCGCGTTGCAGTTATGCTCAAGGAAAAGCTGAACCACAAGCCCTGCGTTATGCAGATTCCTATCGGTCTCGAAGACCAACTGAAGGGTGTGGTCGACCTGGTTGAAATGAAGGCCTACTACTTCGAAGGCGCCAACGGCGACGACATGATCGAAAAGGAAATTCCGGCTGAACTGGTTGACCAGGCTCAGGAATACCGTGAAAAGCTCGTTGACTGCTGCGCAGACTACAACGACGAAATCATGGAAAAGGCTATGGAAGGCATGTATGGCGTTGATGAAATCGACAAGGATCTCATCAAGAAGACCATCCGCGAAGCTACCATTTCTCTCGAAATCACTCCGGTGTTCATGGGTTCCGCTCACAAGAACATTGGTATCCAGAAGCTCCTCGACGGTGTTGTGGACTACCTCCCGAACCCGACCGAAGTTGAAAACAAGGCTCTGGACATCGACAACAACGAAGCAGAAGTTGTCCTGAAGTCCGAAGATGCTGAACCGCTGGTTTGCTACGCATTCAAGCTGGTCAACGACCGCTATGGTCAGCTGACCTACATCCGCGTTTACCAGGGTACCATCAAGAAGGGCGACATGATCACCAACATGGCAACCACCAAGAAGGTTTCCGTTGGCCGTCTCGTTCGTATGCACGCTGATGAAATGGTGGATATCACCGAAGCTGGTGCAGGCGACATCGTTGCTCTGTTCGGTATTGACTGCGCATCCGGTACTACCTTTACCGATGGCAAGAACCACTACAACATGACCTCCATGCACGTTCCTAACCCGGTTATCGAACTGGTGATCGAAGCTAAGAACCGTGACGACCTGGACAACATGTCTAAGGCCCTGAACCGCTTCACCAAGGAAGACCCCACCTTCCAGGTTGAAGTTAACAAGGAATCTGGCGAAACCATCATCAAGGGTATGGGCGAACTTCATCTTGACGTTTACATCGAACGTATGCGTCGTGAATACAAGGTTGACGTCCAGACTGGTGCTCCGCAGGTTGCATACCGCGAAACCATCACTCGTTCTTCCAAGTTCGACTACACTCATAAGAAGCAGACCGGTGGTAGCGGTCAGTACGCTAAGGTTGTCGGCGAAATGCGTCCGATGGCTGTCGAAGGCGACTCCGAAAAGGTTTACAACTTCGTTAACTCCGTCGTTGGCGGCCGTATTCCTAAGGAATACATCCCGTCCTGCGATAAGGGTTTCCAGAGCTGCATGGAAGCAGGTTCCTTGATCGGCTTCCCGGTTGTGGGTATCGAAATGGACGTTCAGGATGGTGCATTCCACCCGGTTGACTCCTCTGATATGGCCTTCCAGGTTGCTGCTCGTATGGCTTTCCGCGAAGCTTTCGCTAAGGCCGGCGCTCAGATCCTCGAACCGATCATGAAGGTTGAAATCCAGACCCCGACCGAATTCCAGGGTTCCGTTGTTGGTAACGTTTCTCAGCGTCGTGGTACCATCGCTGGTACTAACGAAGAACTGGGCATGACCACCATCACCGCTGAAGTTCCGCTGTCCGAAATGTTCGGCTACGCAACTGACCTGCGTTCTATGACCCAGGGTAAGGCAGAATTCACCATGGAATTCTGCAAGTACTCTCCGGTTCCCAAGAACATCCAGGAAGAACTCATCAAGAAGTACGGCGACAAGGCTGGCGCACGCGCTTAACGAGACCGTTCGGGCCCATTCAGAATGCAAGTTCCGGCAGGCCCTCACTCTCGCTAAAAAGACCTCGGTTAATACCGAGGTCTTTTTGCTCACAGGGAGACCGTTCGGGCCCATTCAGAATGCAAGTTCTGGCAGGCCCTCACTCTCGCTAAAAAAGACCTCGGTTAATACCGAGGTCTTTTTTTGCTCACGGCCCCAAACGTTTAATTGAGTTCAACTCAGAATTAGAAGAAGTCCCGCGGGAAACCGCGGGACTTTTTCACATGTACACAACACAAGGAAGGGTGTTTTACCGACACCCTCCCATAAATACACAAGAGCCCCGCGGGACAAGCCCGCGGGACTCAGTGGAATTAGAAGAGAACAAGTGTGCTTCCTATCTATTCCTACCCGTATGGTTCGATCCGGCATCCCTTCTCTAGAACCAGAAATAGATTGGAAGCACGATAATAATATACCTCGCAAAACGGTTAGCGGAAACTTTTTCTGCTAAACCCCTATTCCCAAAAAGAACGTTCCAATTTGTATTAAATCGGCGGCCTAGGGCAGCACCTTTGTGGCCTTCTTGGCAGCGCGCCAGAATTCCTGCAGACGTTCAGGAGTTTCCTCCTTCATTTCCTTGCCTTCGTCGCGAGCCATCTGTTCCACGATACGGAAGCGCTTTTCGAACTTGGTGTTGGCCCGTTCCAGTGCCAGGGCCGCATTGAAGCCGCAATGGCGGGCCACGTTCACCAGGCTGAACAAGATATCGCCGAACTCATCTTCCATGCGGTCGATGTTGTTGCATTCCGCAGAGGAGGCTTGCATTTCGGCACGGAATTCGCTAAATTCCTCCACAGCTTTGTTGAATACAGGTTCTGCCTCGACCCAATCAAATCCGACCTTGGCGGCACGCCGCTGGATTTCCTGGGCACGGGCCAGCGTGGGCATGCTCTTGCTTACTTTATCCATAGCGGACTTGCCGACCATGTCCTGATTGTTCTTTTCCGCAGCCTTGATGCGTTCCCATCTACGGGTCACCTCGGAGGCATCATCCACCTTGGCATCGCCAAACACATGAGGATGACGTCGGACCATTTTTTCGCAGATTCCCTGCACAACGTCGTCGATACAGAAATCGCCATTGTCCTTCGCGACCTGTGAATGGAATACCACCTGGAAGAGCACATCTCCCAGTTCCTCGGCCATGTGAACCTTGTCGTTGGCCTGGGCTGCGTCGATATATTCGTGGGATTCTTCCACCAAGTAGGGGAGCAGGGACTGGTGCGTCTGCTTACGGTCCCAGGGGCAGCCATTTTCCGAGCGGAGGGTGGCCATGATATTCACAAGATCTTGAAAGGAATACTTCATATGGGTAAAAATAGAAAAGCCGAAGAGTACGTCAGCCAGGAATTAGAACCGAAACTGTTTCCGCTACTGCTGGGCGAATCGTCTTTGAGGCCAAAGCGTCTATTCTACAAGGGCGCACTGCCAGAAAAAGACTCCATTGGAATTGCCATGGTAGGCACCCGACGTCCAGGCAGTTCCGCCCCAGAACTTTGCCGCAGGCTGGTACATTCCCTGAAAGGCACCAAGGCGGTCATCGTCTCGGGGCTCGCTCAAGGCATCGACAGCTACTGCCACGAAGCCGCCCTGGAGGCGGGCCTCCCCACCATCGCCGTCATCGCCCAGGGAATCGACGCAAGAATCCCCGGAGAACGCGCCGACCTGGCCCGCCGCATCCTGGAATCCGGAGGCGCTATCCTTAGCGAGTACGCCGGCGACCAGGCCTCCCTGAAGGGCATGTTTCCGGCCCGTAACCGCATCATCAGCGGTCTTAGCCGCGCTACGGTACTGGTACAGAGCAAGAGCAAGGGCGGGGCCCTGATCACGGCGGATTACTGCCTTGGAGAGGGCAAGTTGCTATTAGCCGTGCCGGGAGATTTTGACAGCGAAGTGGCCTGCGGCCCCAATCTTTATTTGGACTGCGGGAAGGCAAAGCCAATTTTTTTACCGGAAAGTCTGAGAGTGCAGGCAGGAATTCCCTTGACCGCCCATAGCCAGGAAGCTCCCTCTTTGCAGAATCTCGCCCACACCGGCTGCCAGCTTTCCCAGGAGGCCACCATGATTTTTACAAAGTTCAACGGATTCCGCAAGACTTTTTCAGAAATTCAAGCGGATTGTAACTTTAAGACTGGCAACATTTTAGCTATATTAACGGAACTTGAGATTGCAGGATTGGTCCAGACGAAGGACAATATGCAGTTCTACTTTAATGGGAGCCTTTAGTTTTGAGCTTGAAGAAGCACTTAGTCATTCTCGCACTGTTTATCTTCGCCATCATCGTAGTGGCCCAGATGATGTTCGGAAAGAACAGCATCAGACAGCAGCGTAGAATCAACCGCGAGATCGCCAGCTACCAGCATCAGATTGATTCGCTGCAGATGGTGATCGACAAGCGCAAAGTGCAGATTCAGCAACTGAAGACCGACTCCCTCTACAAGGAAGGGCTTCTCCGCACACGCTATGGCATGAGCCGCAAGGGTGAAGTCGTCTTCCAGCTAGTTGAATAATTTTAAGCCATCTTACTTGCGTCAGTAGAGCTGACGTGCTCCACCTTCCCGGCGAAGTAGCTGTAGGCCGCAGGCACCACAAAGAGGGTCATGAAGGTCGCAAAGGTGAGACCGCCCGCAATGGCAATACCCATTGCGATACGGCTAGGCGTGCCCGTGAGGATCAGGGGCACTGCGCCCAATACCGTAGAAAGGCTCGTCATAAGGATTGGGCGGAAGCGGCGGGTCGCCGCCTGCCTAGCCGCCTCAAGCTTTGTACATCCGGTAGCCGCCGCAATCTGATTTGCAAATTCCACAATCAGGATGCCGTTCTTGGTCACAAGGGCAATCAACAGAATCAAGGCAATCTCACTGAAGATATTCAAGGTCTGACCTGTCAGGTAGAGGCAAGCCAACGCACCGGCCAAAGCCAGGGGCACCGTAAAGAAAATCACCAGGGGAGCGCGGAAACTTTCAAACTGACCCGCCAGCACCAGGAACACCAGCGCCAGAGCCAGCAAGAACACGATATACAATCCCGAAGAACTTTCCTCGAATTCCTTGGAAGCACCGCTAAGGGTCGTGCTCACGTTGGGGTATTCCTTCAGTACATCCTTAGCGATTCTGCGCATTTCTTCAACGCCATCGCCGATGGTCATCCCGGGAACAAGCCCTGCCTGAATGGTCGCAGAACTGAATCGGTTGTAACGGGGCAACGACGGAGATGCAGAACGTTCCTTATAAGTGATGAAGTTATCCAGGCTAACGGCCTCCCCCTTGCGGTTCTTCACCGTCAACAGAGAAAGATTCTGGGGAGAACTGCGGTACTGATAACCCACGGCACCAATCACGTCGTACTGGCGGCCTTCACGATAATATTCACCATAGCTCTTTTCGCTGATAGAAAGCTGAACGGCCTGGGCTATATCATTTACGGATACCCCTTCCTCGTCAGCCTTGTCTCGCAGGATTTCAATATGTAATTCAGGCTTGGTAAATTTCAGGTTGGTGTTCACCACGCTGAATATGGGGCTCTTGCTAGCCGCTTCCATGAACTTGGGAACCAAGGTACGCAAAGTTTCGATGGACCCCGCCTGCAACACGAACTGCACCGGCAGACCACCTCGCTGGGTACTGATACTCTGAGGTTCAAACACCATCACGCGCAAGTCCGGGTATTCGTTACCCAGAATCTGGATGGCATGGGCAATTTCGCTCTGGGGGCGACGAGCCGTCTTGTCGTCATTCAAGGACAAACGAATTCTGGAGTTACCGGCATTCCAAGCGCCAGCCTGCACTTCCTTATACTCACCGCTATCCAGAATGGTCATGACCTCATCCACAAACGCATCGGCCATGCGCTTGGTACGGGTAAGGGTCACACCTTCGGGCATATTCACGTTCACCATGACAGAGCCCGAATCTTCTGTGGGAGCCATTTCAGAGCTCATGTTGTTGAAGCAGAAATAAGCCGCAAACAGGAGCCCGGCTACCACCGGGAACAACAAGAAACGCAATCTAAGGAAGCCACCCAGAAGCACGGCATAAATTTTATTCAGACCTTCAAAGAACGGTTCCGTTATCTTGTAGAACGATCCCTTCTTCTGATGACGCAAGAACTTCGAACAAAGCATGGGAGAAAGTGTCAAGGCGCAAGTGGTAGAAAGGAAGACCGTCCCGATCATCACCGCCACAAATTCGCGGAATAGAAGACCCGTGGTACCGCCCAGGGCAAGCACCGGAATGAACACAGCCATCAAGACCACAGACGTTGCAATCACGGCAAAGAAGATTTCATTTGTTCCCGCCACGGCAGCCTGCTTAGGTGTCATGCCCTTTTCAATCTTATCGTAAATGTTTTCCACAATCACGATAGCATCATCCACCACAAGGCCAATGGCAAGCACCATGGCCAGAAGCGTCAGAACGTTAATGCTAAAGCCGCAAAGGTACAGCACAAAGAAACTTCCAATCACAGCCACCGGCACCACCACCATGGGGATAATTGTCGTACGGCCTTCACGCAGGAATGCAAAGATAATGGCAATCACCAGAAGGAACGCCACAAAGATGGTCTCCACCACTTCCTTGATGGAAGCGCGGATATTAATGGAAGTGTCGCGACCATAAAGCATCTCGACACCCTCAGGCAATTCCCGGCGGAGTTCTTCCACACGCTTGTAGAATTCGTCAGCGATGTTCACATGGTTACTGCCAGGCTGAGCCACCAGAGCGCAGGTCACCGTGTTCTTGCCGTTACGTCTAAATCCCTTACGGGTATCCAGCGGTTCGTAATGGATGTTAGCAACGTCGGACACGCGAATTACAGTGCCATCGGCCGCAGTTTTTACCGCAATGTTTGCAAAAGCTTCCGGGTCAGAAATTCGGCCCAGAGTACGAATAGAAAGGGTTGTTTCGGAACCTTCGATAGAGCCTGCGGGAAGTTCCAGGTTGCCCTTGGAAAGGGCGGCACTCATTTCGCTTCCGGTAACGCCCATGGCCTGCATACGGATGGGGTCAATCCACAGACGCACTGTAGGCTGCTTTTCACCCCAGATAACCACTTCGGAAACACCGTTAATGGTCTGCAGACGTTCCTTCACATGATTGCGTGCGATTTCAGAAACGTCCATGGCGTCCAGCTTATCGCTGACCAAGCTGATCATCAAGATGGGGTCGGAATCGGAGTCGCTCTTGTTCACCGTCGGTTCGTCCACATCGTCAGGCAATTTACGGCGGACACGGCTTACGCGGTCACGGATATCGTTGGCGGCATCCTCCAGATCCATGCCCGTTTCAAACTCCACACTGATATAAGAAAAGCCATCGGAGCTGGTAGAGGTCAGGGCCTTAATACCCGGGGCACTGTTAATGGATGATTCCAGGACTTCGGTAACTTCGGCTTCCACCACGGCAGCGTTTGCGCCAGGATAAGAAGTTCTAACCTGAATAATGGGATAGTCTACGTTCGGGTATTCACGAATACCCAACTCACTCATACCGAAGGCGCCAAGCAAGATGATGACCAAGGCCATCACCGTCATTAGGACAGGTCTACGAACAGATAGATTTGCAACACTCATTTTTCTTTCGTCTCTCGTCTAATCCACTTCGTAATCGGTGTTGTTACGGATTTCTCGGATACGAACAGAACTTCCCTGACGGATGCTAATCAAGCCCGAAGTAATAACGGTATCGCCTTCATTCAGCCCAGAAATTACATCAACTGCAATGGGAGTGCGAAGGCCCGTCTCCACACGGCGCATAGAAGCCTTGCCATCCTGCACCACAAAGATATAGGCGCCATCCTTGTCCAGCGTAAGAGCTTCGGCGGGAACGGGAATTGTCTGGGTTCGGCCAGACTGCAATTCAACGCTAACCTTGGCATAACCGCCAGCAATCAATTCGCCCTTGGAATTATCCACGGTCACCATAATCTGGCGGGTACGGCTGCTTTCCGAAATCGTGGCGTCAAGGGCTGTCACCTTCCCCACTTTCTGGATGGCCCGTTCTTCGTCAATCAAGGTAATGGGATTGCCCACCTTCAAGGTAGTCGCATATCGTTGCGGCAAGGCGAACTTGGCCTTCAATTTCGTCACTTCACTTAAAGTCGCAATGGAAGTGCCCGTGGTCACCCAGGCGCCCACAGAAACATTCACAAAACCGAGTTTACCGCTAAAGGGGGCACGGACTTCAGTCTTTGCAATCTGAGCCTTTATCAATTCGACGCTGGCCTCGGCAGACTTGAGGGAGGCTTCAGCAGCTTCCATATCCGTCGTCGTCGCGGCGTTCTTTTCGACCAAACCCTTGGTACGTTCCATTTTCTGCTGAGCCAGATGCAGACTGGATTCAGCCTGCTTCAACTGTGCCTTCAATTCGGAATCATCAATCTTGGCAAGGAGCGAACCCTTCTGTACAGAAGCGCCATCCTTTGCATAAAGATTCACCAGACGACCGTTGGCGGCAGCGGACAACTCCACACGGTTCAAAGCTTCCAAGGTAGCCATTGTCTGGAAAGATCCACTGGGCTTGTGGAATTCTGCAATATAACCTTCAACGGCGAAAGTCTTGTTGCCACGACCACCAGGGCCACCGGGCCCCTTACCACCGGGCGCACCACTCTTGGCCGCAGCCTTGGAATCAGGAGCCTTGAAAGCAGGCACCTTTGCACCAGGAGCTTCATCGCTACACCCCACTAACAACAACGAAATGAACGTCGCAATTAGAATCGCAAACTTTATGGGGAATGCCTTTAAAAAATTAGAAGTACCTGCATGCATTTGTTCAATCCTATAATGTTGTTTAGGTGCTCCGCGGTCTCAAACAGCTGCCTAAATCCGCCTAAAATTTAACGTTCATCAACAAGCCGCTTCCATCTTCATAGAACTCGGGAACAAACTCAATCCGTTCCGAGAAGGCCTTAGAAGAAGTACGTCGATAAACACGGATCGTGTTCAGCATAGAAACCACACGATTCAAGACCAACGCACCAACACTAGCCTGGAAAACGATGCGGCTCACACGATAATGGCGCAAGCGACTTTTATATTCATCAATGTGTTCCGAAGTTTCGGGATTGTCGGAGCTACCCCAGTCCCACTGGATTTCAGCCGACAGGTCTTCATCGATTTTCTTGCCAGCACGAATCATGGCCTGATTGTAATCTTCATCCATATCAGGTGAAGAGTTCTGACCGTCAACACCGCCACGGCTACGATAATCGCCCACGGTATTCAGCATATCGACGTTCTTGCTGGAAGTATTAAGCCCTGCGTGACGAACCGCATATCCGTGAGCGGATGTCACATAGCGTTCACCAATAAAATAGGATCCAATGGCAGTCACCCACAGGGCAACGTCGGTCCACACGAAAGGCCGCACAAATTCCTGCTCGCCCAGGTACAGTTCGCCCATACCCGGAAGGAGTGCCGAAGCACCCATGGCTTTCCACCAGCTCTTGTCGCTATTCTTAGAAACATTGTCATCAACAGAGATGACCACCTGCGAAAAAGCGACCGCGGCGGCAAGAAGTAGAACTTGAAGGACCTTTCCAAAAGTCTTCATTAGAATCCCCAGCTAGCCATTACATTTACGCCAACAGATTCACCAAGAACTACACCACCGTCAAAGTGGAGACGGTCATACCAGGAAAGATCTTCCTGATACAGAGCCTTGTTATGAGCGTGGGCCGTAAAGGCTGCATCAACGGCAGACACAATGTGGTTCAGGATGATGCCGCCAAAGAACCAGGCCTGCATATCGGCATAGTCGTTAGCCTTGTTGCGCATGCTGCGGTAGGTGTCCTGATTGGAGGATGTACCTAGGGCCACAACTTCGGAACCGTTAGTTTCAAGATCAAGGCTTGCAGCAACAGCTTCATCCTTCACGTCGTCCCAGCCCAGCACGTAAGAGCCATCGGACACATGCTGGTACACAGCAGATTCATCGTAGAAGCCGTTCTTCTTGCGATCATCACCCAGCGACTTAGGATTATTGACAAAACGATTTCTATAGTCAGTATCCTTGTAGTAGACGTAAGAATCGTTGTAGCAACCTTCCCTATTCGCATCACCAAAAATGGCTTCGCAGAAGGACTCACGAGAACCGAGGTAACGGGAACGGAATTCAGCCCCATTCTCAGAAACATCCTTATACAGTTTACGCATCTTCGTTTCGTAGGTACCAATGGAGAAATGGTCGTTGGCAAAGTTCTTGTATCTGTTTACCTGTCGATCATACTTGTACACGGAATAGTAATACCAGCTACCCCAGAGAGCGGCTTCGAGAGCTAGATAAACACCACCGCGGACCTTGGTAAAGGTGGATCCGCCCACATACAGCTGACCGGCGCCCGGCACCACCAGAGACATGAACATGGCCTTGCGGGGGCTCTTGTACTTACCCTTCATATCGTCGAGGCCATTCACCTTGGAAACCTTGACGGGGCCAAGAATGTCGCGACGGCTCATGGAGCTGGAAGAGGGAATTGCTGTAGAACTGGCGCTGGCTGCCTGAATAGAATCGTTATAAGCCTGGATGCTATCGTTCCTAGCCTTTTCGACAGCGGCAATGCTATCGGCAGTCATTTGAGCAAGAGCGATAGAATCGCTGATATACTGCAGGGAATCACTGATGCGCTGCATTTCGCGGGCGTAAAGTTCGTTGCGGTCTACACCTTCGTAGGGGTCCTGCGAGGCAGCGGAGGAATCGGACGCAGCCCTAGCCTTTTCAGCTTCGGCAGCGGCACCTTCTGCCGTTGAGCGCATGATGTTAGCCGCCTTTTCTGCAGCAGCTCTTTTTGCAGCCTGTTCAGCAGCCAATTCTTCTTCGGTCTTTACGGGAGCGGCTGCAGCAGCCTGGGCAGCAGCGGCGCTATCAGCGGCGGCCTTCTCTGCAGCCTTCTCGGCGGCGGCCTTTTCTTCGGCAGCTTTCTTATCCGCCTCGGCCTTCTTGGCAGCCTCTACAGAATCAGCGGCGGCCTTATCGGCCACAGCGGCTTCTTCCTCAAATTCAGCAAATAAATCACGGGGCTGTGCAAAAGATTGAACAGCCAACAAACTGGCCGCACAGGCCATAACCTTAACAAAAGACATCAACGAAATCTTGCGCATGCCCCAAAAATAGAAAACTCACCCACCATAAACCAAACCTCAGGCGGCCGCAACGGCCTATAAATACGTTTTTCCGCAAAAATTCAGAAAAAAGGCAGTGGAAAAGCCGAAAACAGCCGCCCCGCCACCGCCTTTTCGTTAGTTTGCCTACAATAAAACACCTTTTTAGGGGGAGAGTGTTCATAACAAATCGCAAAATCAGGCTTTTACGGAGGCCAAAAGCCAAAAAAGTACTTCCAAAACCGTCTAATTTTCATACAACATAATAAAAAGGCGGTGTAAAACCCTCTTTTTCAAATATTTCCACCGCCTTTTCCAACCAACTATTTTCCAACAAAAAAAACGCCCCCCCCCGATTAGGAGGGGAGCGGTCCAAAAGATCTAGTCTTTAGGGATTGGCTTAAGCCTGTGGACACTTCGCGTCCGGCAGCTAATTAAGCCTGTTCCTTAACGACCCAAACCTTAACCTGAGCTTCGACGTCACCGAAGACCTTGATGGTCACGGTGTAGACACCCAGCTGCTTGATGGGTTCAGCCAGTTCGACCTGAGCACGGGTCACCTTGACACCCTGCTTGGTGATTGCGTCAGCGATGTCAGATGCGGATACAGAACCGTACAGACGTTCGCCTTCAACAACGCGGCGTTCCATGTTCACAGAAATCTGAGAGAGCTTTGCAGCTACGTCGCCTGCAGCAGCCAATTCCTTCTGGAATGCAGCTTCAACAGCAGCGCGGTTGTTTTCGATTTCAGCGATAGCTTCCTTGGTAGCGCGAACAGCGAGCTTGCGGGGGAAGAGGTAGTTATTTGCATAACCATTCTTAACCTTCACAACGTCGAGCATCTTACCGAGGTGAGGTACGTTAGCCTTAAGAATAATTTCCATAGTCTAGTTCCTCCTTATTAGCGCATGCTGTCAGAGACAAACGGAAGGATAGCCATCTGACGAGCACGCTTGATAGCTTCGTTCAGCATACGCTGATACTTAGCAGAGGTGCCAGAAATACGGCGAGGAATAATCTTACCGCGTTCAGAGATGAAGCGACGGAGAGTCTTTTCATCCTTGTAGTCAATGAACTGAACGTTGTTTTCGGTGAACCAGCAAGTCTTCTTGCGACGAATACGGGTTGCCTGCTTCTTATCTTCAAAAGCCATTATTCAGCCTCCCCTTCTTCTGCGTCAACCGGAACGATTTCTTCGGTAGACTGAGCCATGTCTGCATTGTAAACGATTTCGGACATCGGATAATCAGCGAGGGTCATCCAACGGAGAACGTTTTCATTGAGCTTGAGAGCAGCTTCCATAGCGGCAACAGTTGCAACTTCTGCCTTGTAGTAGAAGATAACATAGAAGCCGTGCTGGCGCTTGTTGATAGAATAAGCGAGCTTACGCTTGCCCCAATCATCGCGACGAACAATTTCGCCACCCTTAGTGATTGCAGCGGCGATGGTCTCGATTTCAGCCTTGATGGCGTCGTCGGAGATCATAGCGTCGATGATCACCATAGTTTCATACTGTCTCATAATGAGATCCCTTTGGTCTTTCGCCCAGGTTACCAACATTGGCCCCGGGAGGGTTCCGATAAAAATCGGTGGCTCAAATATAGAAAATCAAACCGTTTTGTCAAACTGGAAGGGGCAGTCCAAGGGTTAAATGCCCAACTGGATGCCCACAAGACCGTAATTCGCCCAATCCTTTACACCATTATTGAAGTATCGCTGGGCGCCAAATTCCACCATAATCCAGGTAGAAAGCAGATTTTTCTTGGCCCAACCCCAAACTTCGCGCAAATTGAAGGCCACACCGGGCACCAAGGAGAGTTCCATAACCTTCGAGAAATTGTATTCGAAAAGAACACTTCCAGTCACACCCCAGAGGCGAGTCAGATTCAAACCAAAACCAGCACCCACGCCCACAGAAAAACCATCCAGCGACAGCATCCGTTCACAAGCTTCCTTGTCTTTCACAAAGGTCGTGTCTTCAACGAGAATTGTATCCGTGGTAACGCCAACAACCCAATCCGGCATATCATCGGTAAAATCGCCAACGACCTCCGTAGAATACTTTCCGCGGCTATTGATCTGGTCACGCAATTCAGAAATGCTTGTATTTTCAAAGGCCAACACCGATTCCAGGTAAATATCCAATTTCTGCCAGGCCTTATGGAACCTGAGGTTCGTACGGTAGCGCTGGTACATGACCATCACATCGCTATCCAGGTCGCCCCCAAAGAAACGGACATCGATACCGCCACTAATCCAATCGGCATAAAAGTATTCCAGCTGCCCTTGCCAAATACCCATGCAATCACAATCTTCCGTAGGATTGTAAATTCCACCACCAAGACCAATAGACAGGCCCTTGCCAGTATAGGCAGTCTGACGTGGAAGAGGAACATTTTTCATATTGCGGGCGGCAACCGCAGCGGAATCCAGACAATCTTCAGAGTCCTCTTCGGAGCAATCTTCCGATTCTTCACAATCTTCGCCCTCGCAGTCATCGTCATCATCTTCGCAGTCATCGCCTTCGCAAGATTCTGCACCTTCCGCTTCAGCCGCCATGACCGAATCCGCATTAAACGATCCCGTGGCAGCTCCCATCAGCACCATTCCCAAGGGACTTATCGAGCCATCTGCAGTCACCCCAAAAGAACCATTTGCGGATACTGCAAACGCATTCAGTACTAAAAAAAGGATGACGGACAGGACTGATTTCATATCGTGGATAATTATAATAAAAAGTATAACACAAAAGCCCTCGGCGTATTGCCGGGGGCTGTTGTAAAAATGCTTCTAAGGACTACTGTGAGCCGGAGTCGCCGACTAGTAAGTACCCAGCAAGGAGCGGACCTTGTCCATCATAGCCTTGGACTTGACGCGGGCCTTATACGACTCCGCAATTGGCCTTCGTCCCATAAGAACCTATGACGCCAATTGCTTCGCGCTCCCACGGCTTGTTAATACAAGCCGTTCCCGCTTGACTAATACGTTCCGAGAAGGCCTCGCACGCGATCCATCATAACTTTAGACTTCGCCCTGGCCTTTTCCTTACCGTAGGCGAGAATCTTGTCGATTTCTTCGGTGTGGGCCAGAAGGTCGAAGTACTTTTCGCGAGCGGCGCCCAGATGTTCTTCGAGGACGTTCTGCAGTTCCTGCTTGGCGTGGCCCCAGCCCAGGCCACCTGCGCGGTAGCGGGCAGCCAGCGCGTCGCACTGTTCCGGAGTTGCGAAAAGCTTGTACAGCTTGAACACGTTGCAGGTATCCGGATCCTTGGGTTCTTCAATACCCTGGGAGTTGGTCACGATCTTGCCCAGGCGCTTCTTGAGAGCCTTGGAATCCAGGAAGATGTCGATGTAGTTGTCGTAGGACTTACTCATCTTACGGCCATCCAGACCCGGGATCACGCCGGTGGATTCCTGGAAAACCGGTTCAGGAACAGTGAACACATCCTGGCCAAAGTGCTTGTTGAACTTGATGGCGATATCGCGGGCAAATTCTACATGCTGCTTCTGGTCCTTGCCAACGGGAACGATGTCTGCATTGAACATCAAAATGTCGGCATCCATGAGGCAGGGGTAGCAGTAAAGACCCATGTTCACGTTTGCGTCAACATCTTCGCCGGCGGCTTCATTCTTTGCCACCTTGTCCTTATAGGCGTGGGCGCGGTTCATGAAGCCCTTGGGGGTAAAGCAGCTGAGAGCCCAGCTGAGTTCAAAGATTTCGGGAATGTCACTCTGCTTATAGAACAAAGTCTCTTCCGGGTTCAGGCCAAGAGCCAGCCAAGTGGCGGCCACCTTGTAGATGTTGTCGCGCATTTCGGCGCCGTTCTGCACGGTGGTCAGAGCGTGATAGTCCGCAATGAAGTAGACTGCATCGTAAGTCTTAGTAAGTTCGAGAGCCGGGCGGATTGCGCCCACATAGTTGCCGAGGTGCGGAGTGCCAGTCGGCTTGATACCGGTAAGAGAAATCTTTTTCATAGGCGCAAATTTAGAAACATTTTCGTAATGACAAATACATTTATTACATTTTCTACCCAAATGATGCAAGACGAAAAGTACATATTGGTGGATAGCGAGGAGACACTAGCCAACCTTCTATTGGACCTGGAGAATTATGACATGGCCGCGGTGGACACCGAGGCTGACTCCATGTATCACTACACAGCACGCCTTTGCCTTATTCAAATCACCATTGGCGACCACCATTATATCGTAGACCCCCTCTGCGGCCTGGATCTGGCCCCCCTGTTCAAGGCACGCGCCATGCAGACCCTGATTTTCCATGGGGCCGACTACGACCTGCGACTGCTCTGGCAGACTTACCAGTTTAGCCCCACCCACATCTTCGACACCATGCTTGCCGCAAAGATCCTGGGCGAACCCCATTTAGGCCTGGCCGACCTGGTCCGCGAATATTTTGGCGACGAACTGAAAAAAGAAAACCAGCGTGCCGACTGGACCACTCGTCCCCTGCCCCTGGAAATGTGCGAATACGCCATCCACGACACCTTTTACCTTCATGAACTTTGCGCCATCCTGGTAGAAAAACTGCAGGCCGCCGGACGCATGAGCTGGCTCACCGAACAGTGTGACGCCCTTATCGAGCATTCCCGTAATCCGGCCCCGCCCAAAAAGGATCCCTGGCGCATTACCGGCAGCAGCGTCTTTAGCCCCTGCGCCCTGAACATCCTGAAGTACCTTTGGGAATGGCGCGAAAAACAGGCCGAAGAAATGGACCGCCCTCCCTACAAGGTGATGCCCGGCGACCTGATGCTAGCCATCGTACGCCACGCCGTCGACACCTACCCCCAGGTACTGCTGGACCACCTGCCCCGCCTCCCCCGCAACTTCAGGGACGAACGCCTGGATTCCTTCGTCAACATGATGGAAACCGCCATGGCCACCCCCGAAAGCGACTGGCCCGAACGCCTCCCCAAGGCACCGCCCCCGCCCGTAGTCCCCAATTCCGACCTGCTCTCGGTACTCAAGACCTGGCGCGACGAAAAGGCAGCCACCCTGAACCTGGACCCCTCCATGCTGGGCAACAGGGCGCAACTCATCTGGCTGGCCGCCCCCGGAACCATGCCCTGGGAAGAACGTTACGAAGAAGCCCACCTCATGAACTGGCAGAAGAAAATCTGGAACGAGATCCTCCAGGAAAACCTTCCCAAGGCCAAGCGCGTAGGCGATCCCGACTAACTCAACAGCGGGCACAGCGCCTGCAAAAAAATTATGGAAGCAGCACTCCTCATACTCCTCTTCATCGTGGTCCTGGGCGCCCGCGGGTTCTTTGACCCGGCCAAAAGAAAGCGCCCCGGCGAAGAGCTGATCAACAACCCCTGGGAAGAAATCCACGCCATACCTGGCTACAAGGAATCCCGTAAAGTTGCAGCCTTCTACCCCCTGAAAGGTGAACCCAACATCACTCCCGTCCTGGAACAGCTGGTCCGCGAAAACCGTCTGCTCCTGCCCCGAGTGACCGGCGAGACCACCATGGAGTTCTACCCCATCGACAATCTGAAAAAGGACCTGGCCCCCGGACGTTTCGGCATCATGGAACCCCGAGCAGACATTCCGCCTTACACCGGCCCCTTCACCGTATTCCTGGTCCCCGGCACAAAGTTTAACGTAACAGGCCAGCGCCAAGGACACGGCAAGGGCTACTACGACCGCTTTTTAGCAAAACACCCCGACGCCTACAAGGCAGGCATCGCCACCCCGAAACAAATCCAGGTGGAGCCTCTGGAACAAAAGGAAACCGACATCCGTATGAACCAGGTAATTGTGTGCAGAGCGAAAGAATAATGGGTTCGCAAAAAGGGAACGCATACTTTTAAACAAGAAGAAAGGAAACAACCATGGCATTTGATAGAGACAACAAAAATTTTGGTGACCGCCGTGAATTCAACGATCGTCGCGAAACAAGCGAACGCCGAGGCTTCGGCCGCGCTCCCCGTCAGAACTACCGCGTCCGCGAAGACAACGAGTTCCGCCCCGCACGCCCCCAGGGCGATGGCCCCCGCGACTTTACTCAAGGTTTCCGCAACAATGACCGTCGCGACTTCAATGACCGCCGCGATTTTAAGCCCCGCTTTGAAGAACGTCCCCAGGACACAGCCCGCGCCTATGAAGACGGCGTGATCCCCGCAGTAGGCGACGCCGACGCCGCCCCCCAGGTCGCCGTAGGTGGCGTCAAGGAAGTCACCGAACTCCTGACCAAGAGCCCCATGCAGGTTCACCGCGTGCTCTTTATGCACAAGTCCGGCAACCCCAAGCTCTATGAACTGCAGAAGCTGGCCAAGCGCGTACACGTACACGTACAGCAGGTGGACTCCAAGATCCTGAACAGCTACGCCACCCCCAACCACGGCGTGGTCGCCCTCATGAACGAAAAGGAACTGCTGGTCTGGGAAGACGTCCGTGAGGAATTCTTCAAGGCCATCGATAACGGCGAACGCAAGCTCATCGCTGTGGCAACCAACATCGAAGACCCCCGCAACCTGGGCGCTTGCATCCGTAGCTCCCTCGCCTTGGGCGTCGACATTTTGCTGCTCCCCGCCAAGGGCATGTGCGGCATTACTCCCAGTGTAGCCCGCACCTCCGCAGGCGCTCTTGAAAAAATGCGCATCTGCCGCCCCAACAACCTGGAAGCTGCCGTTGGCGAACTGAAGCAGGCCGGTTACCAGATTCTCGGTCTGGATGCCGACACCGAAACCAACCTGGCTGACTTCCAGTTCAGCGATCAGGCCGTTATTGCAGTCGGTGGCGAAGACGTGGGCCTCCCGCCCTTCATCAAGAAGCAGTGCGACTCCATCCTTCGCATCCCCATGATGCCCGAAGCCCATTCCTACAACGCCTCCGTGGCACTGTCCCTAGGATTGTACGAGTACGCCCGTCTGCGAATTAAATAAAAGGCTACAGGTGTTACTAACCAAGCCGCTTAAAAAGGGAATTTTGGTTAGTAAAAAACGCCTAATTTAATACAAATTAACAAGTAATATACTAACCAATCAAGCTCCATTAGCCAAATTGGTTAGTAATTCGACTGTAAAACGGGATTTTTGAGGCAAATATTACTAACCAAATTCCACAAACAGGATTATTTGGTTAGTAGCGCCCCCAAAAAATGCGGATTACAGTCAAAAGCAAAGGCGTCCACGAAAGGACGCCTTTTTCAGCTACTTCAAAGTCATGCGGCCAATACGTTGTAAGTTACCACTCTGAACGCGAACGATGTAAGTTCCACTTGCAAGCCCCTCCAGGTTCTGCGAGCCCCGAACATCATTAGCGGAAAATACCGGACGTCCCTGCAAATCCATCACGTCCACACGAGCAGACGCTACACCTACAAGATTCAAGGTGCGGCCACTCATCACGACCTTCAATTCGCCCCTAGCAGAAACACCACGGATCGCAGCCGGACGTTCGGAACCATCAGGGCAGCCCACGGCCTCGATCTTCGCAATGTACATGGCGGAAGTGTTGCTGCTGTTGAAAGTCAACTGCGTGGGCCTAACGGCGGCATCACCGGCCATAGCATCGCGAACAGCCTGCAGGTCCACCGTCATACCACTCCAGACCTTGGCGCTCAAGGGCCGTCCATTCTGCAAAGTCATCTTCGGGTCGTTGACTCCAATATTCACGTAAGCAGTACTACCCGTAGGCCCATAGGCGGTAAATACAAGAGCCTCACACTTCGACAGGAAATTGGAGTCCACCACATCCTGAGGCAACGTGTAAATCGCATGCTGGTAGCCGCAATAATCCGCATTCTGGTCGCAACCCGCCAACGGAACATTCATGTAGCCCGTCTTGCCAGCCAGCGGTTCTGATTCAAACTTTCCATTGCCATTCTTAACATCGCCAGACCACTCTCCACGAGATTCAGCACCGGCCTGGCTGTAATCCACAATCACGTAGGAACCGTTTCCAAAAGGCGAAGCATCCTCCCAAACCAAGGGGACAATATCCTTAACCTTAGAAACCTTGTCTGCACTATGAGCCTTCAAACTAGCAACCAAACTATCGTAAGCAGGCTTCTTTGCAAAACTGGAATCGAAAACCAGACCATTATACTTATACAAATCAGCAAGCCAACTATACTTATCAGAAAATCCCCAGATAACAAAAGCCTCCATGTTGGGAGCCTCCAGGAACACATCCATGAACTGACGGTACAAACTTCCCTGGGCCTCAAAATCCGCCTTGGCAACATCCTTCTTATCGAAGCCAATATCCAATTCCGTAATCTGCAAAGTCAAGCCCTCCGCTTCAAGAGCCTGAGCCAAGGCCTTTACGTTAGGAGGCGTCGTCACATGGTAATCAGAAATATGAGTCTGTGTCCCAAGACCCGTAATGTAAATGCCCGCAGCCTTCAGGCGCTTTGCCACGGAATCCACAGCGAACTTACCCTTCGCCCCTGCAGCCAACCCCCACTCCAGGGAATAATCGTTATAATAAAGCTTTGCGTCCGGGTCCGCCTTATGGGCCCACACAAAGGCAGAGTCAATAAACTCGCGACCAATATATTTGTACCAAACAGAAGTCGCGCCATCACGCCAAGCAGCAGGAGTACCATCAGCAATGGCTTCGTTCACCACGTCCCACTCGCGGACCTTGCCCTTGTAATGTCCCACCACATTTTCGATATGGTTCTTCAGCACGGCAAGCAAAGTGTCCTTGGCAGATCCACCCGCAGTAGCCACACTCGCAGCCAGATCAGGCACCCACTGAGGAACCTGACTATGCCAGGCCAGCGCATGACCACGAACCTGCATGCCATTCTTTGCGGCGTACGCCATCAGCTTGTCGCCGTTCTTGAAGTTAAAGGAATTACGAGACGGTTCCGTGGCGTCAAACTTCATTTCGTTTTCGGCAACCACGATATTGAACTGCGACTTATGAGTATTCTCATAAACCTCGGCATCGTCCCC
Source organism: Fibrobacter sp. UWH6 (assembly GCF_900142465.1). Classification (NCBI taxonomy): domain Bacteria; kingdom Pseudomonadati; phylum Fibrobacterota; class Fibrobacteria; order Fibrobacterales; family Fibrobacteraceae; genus Fibrobacter; species Fibrobacter sp. UWH6. The sequence goes on along the minus strand of NZ_FRAX01000001.1, from coordinate 18,451 downwards.
AAGACCATAGCTAAACCAATTGGAATTCAGAATAGAACCCACCATGCGGCCACGAGCCTCCGCCAACTGACGAAGAGTACTATCCGCTTCCGCAGCCACCGCGCAGGACACTCCTGCCACAAAAAGAAAAATGCCAAATTTCATATCTAATCCTAAAACCAAGTGTAGACCCATTTACACGCGTCTACACAAAAACATAATAATTTTTTATTTTATCCGCACCATGTTAAAAAATACATTCCTTTTTATTTTTGCAATTCTTGTTTCTGGCATTTTCGCCGAAGATCTTACTTCATCTTTTGTCCCAAGGGAACATCGCGGTTTCTACAATAGCGTAGGCTTTGGCATTGGCTACAACAAAATCAGCGCCAAAAGTACATGGGAAGATCTGGACAACACCAGAATTGATAAAAAAGATATCGAATCATTTGATTTTTGGGGAATCACAACCCCTTCATTCGACTTTAAGTTCGGTACAGCCATTGCAAACCTGATTGCCTTTCATACAACATTCAATTTCGCGATCTATTCAGGCGTTATGGACTACGAAGAGGTTAACTACGATAGAGAGATCGCCCAAAACGAGAACGGCAATCCGCTCTATGACAAACAAGGGGATAAGGTTTACGCGGAAGATTGGAGAGCTTACGATTCCGAAGGATTTTCGGGCGATGCAGTAAATTTAAGAACCTTCGTTGGCTTCGGCACGACAATCTACCCGTTCCGAAATCCAAATTCAGCCATGAACGGTTTCTTTATCGGCGGATCTTTTGGTTACGTTATTTATGCATGTTTTGTAGCGGACGACTACTCCGCAGGAAACATCGCCTCCTTTGGAAGAAGCTTTATCGCAGAAATTGGCAAGGAATGGTGGGTAAGCAACCACTTGTCCATAGGTATTGGATTTTCATACAACCATTCTTCAACAAATTTTGATGAAGCTAAAGGTACAGAAACAGTGTACACCCTTTCGTTCCGCTTGACAAGAGGCTAAGAGACGAATATGAAAAATTTTCATAGTCACTTCGTCCAGATGGTTCTTGCCGGAATGCTTGCAGCGACCACAGTCTTTGCACAGGAATCCGAAGAAAATCCCGCAGAAACAGTCGAAGAAACCGTTACCCCCCAAAAGCCGGTAAAACTTTATCGACCGCCAAGGGAGCATCGTGGATTCTACTTTAACGCAAGCCTTGGCGCAACCTATGTAGGTTTTAATTACAAGCAATCCGATTACCAATACAAACATCATTATGACTATAACAACAACGACGATTCATATTCGTACGAAAGAGTAGTAGAGGAAGTTTATGAATTCAACGATTTCGCCATACCGACTCTCGGCTTGAGATTCGGTAGATCCTTTGGGAACCTCGTGGCGCTGTTCTTTGAACTAGACTTTGCCATGCTGATAGGCGAAGGCAAGTATAGTGAAACTTCTTACGAACATAACTTCGATAATCAATATTCGGTCTTAGGATCTTCGCCACAAAACCTTAAAGAAAAAAACAGCAAGGATGACGATGCCTATGGCTTTTATAGTTTTGTAGGAGTAGGATTTACATTCTACCCCTTTAGAAATCCCCATTCCGTAATGAACGGCGCCTTCTTTAGCATCGCAAATGGGTTTGCATTCTTCGGTGAAGACATAAACCACAACAAAGAGAACCTCCATCAAACATTCGAAATGCTCGACTACGAAATGCAAGTAGAAATCGGCAAGGACTGGTGGATCTCTGACACATGGTCCGTCGGATTGAGCATCGGCTATTTGTATACGTTTGGCGCCAGTGATGATAGTGAAAACACCTTTGACTCGAACGTAATCAGCTTCATGTTCAGGGTAACCAGAGGCTAACACCAATTTAACGTGAAAAATCGATTCCGGCCCACCGGGATCGATTTTTTATTGGCTGAGTTTTTAAAGCTTGTTGAATTTTTATGCGGGTATATTTTCCCACTTCTGGGACTTTGCGGAAATAGCCGCAGCCTCCATCATGGCAAGGCCTTCCAAAGAAGTTTTGATATCGCAAACGTACTTACAGGCAAAAGACCCCGTTTTAAAATACTGCCCTAGGCAATCACCAATATCGCGATAGTAGTTCGCAAAAGCTTCAATAAAGCCTGCCGGATGACCCGCCTTAAAACGATTGTAGCGAGGCTGATTCGCAACCTTCACATTACCCGTACGATCCCGCAAAAAAACATTGCCATGCAAGTCACACGTTTTCATAGTCTCCGGCTCAAGCTGGAACCACTCCGCGCTCCCCTTGCTTCCGTAAACTCGAATGCGCAAACCATTACGATTTCCAAGCGCCGTCTTGCTAAACCAAATTTGAGCACGAACATTATTGGTGTACTGAACGAGGGCACCCACATTATCCACAACAGAGAACAAACCAAAAGTTGCCTGGTCAGCAACAATGCGAGTAGGACGTTCCCCCGTTAGGAAATACACCATGTTGTGAAGATGACTTCCCAAGTCCAATGAAATCTTTGGAATCACGGTATCCACCAAACGCCAAGCCTGAGGTTTGGGCGGTTCATCGTTAGCACCCAGACGCATAAAACCTTCCTGAGGCATTTCCACCTGAACCTGCTGGATTGCCCCCAATTTGCCATCTTCAATAAGTTGTTTCAATTCACGAACCATAGGATAGCCCGTGTAATTGTAAGTTGTACAGAAAAATCCCTTTGTTTCGGCAACAGCAGCCGCAATTCGCTCACCCTCAGCAACACTTGTTGCTAAGGATTTTTCACAAATCACAGGGAAACCAGCTTTAAGAGCGGCTATCACGATTTCTTCGTGGGCATCCGTGGGAGCCAAAACAACCACAGCATCCAATTTGCCTTTTTCAGCAACAAGTAACTGTTTGTAATCACCATAAGTTCGCTCAGGAGCAACGCCCCAGGCATCGGCAGTAGCTACATTTACATCGTCATGTGTACTGAACGCACCTGCCACTAGCTTAAAGCATCCATCCATCTGGCTTGCCGCCTTGTGAACTTCGCCAATCGCCGAATTAATTCCACCACCAATAAATGCAATGTTATACGGATTTTTCTGCATATTTTTCAATATAATCTTTTTAAAAGAGATAGAAACGACTACTTGAATCGAATCTTGATGTACTCCGTCATCTTACCCGTCTTTTCGATCATTTCTTCCACGGAGTCAAACTGCATAAACACAATTCCAGCCTTGTAATGCATCGGATCCGAAACGACCTCACCATCCTTATACCACAGGAATTTTTCAACAATATTTTTTCGAACTTCTGGAGCAAACTCAACACCCGTAACAACACCAGTACGATCTGTCATAACACAATGACGAAGGAAAGGCCGAGTTTGAGCTATGGAAGAAAGTTCGCGGCTCATCCCCGATAGGCAAAAGCCCCTCGAAAAGATATTTAAATCTCCGGGGATGACATTAGAAGCGTCCGTTACGTCATCCTGAGCATCGCGAAGAATCCAAGAAACATCCATTCCGCACTCAGCAGCGATAATCACCTTCGGATAATTTACACCCGTGGCGTACTTCACAAACTTGATGTACAAATCTCCAGGAGGCCTACGGCAAATTTCAATAATATACGGAGTTCCATCGGATTTCTCGATATACTGAATATGCAAAATACCATCCACCAACTTTAAATCCGCGGCGATACGTTCGCTGTATTCCACCAGCAAATCAAGACCTCGGCGGCTTGTTGTACTTGGAGTATTTGCACCACTGACCATGTACTTGTTCAAATAGTACTGCTCGTTATCTGCAAAGTAGAACACCACCTTGCCCCCCACCAAAAAGGCACTGAAACCGTGGTTTGATCCAATCACAAACTCTTCTACAACAAGATGGTCCTCACGAGTACGAGAAACGGCATCCTCATAGGCGGCAATCGCTTCCGCAGCATTATTCACCCGATGAATGCCCTTACCTCCCGTAAGGTCTACCGGCTTTACAATCAGCGGAAACTGAAGGGGGCAGAAATTCTTTTGAGCAAATCCAGCAAGCTCGCAACATGAAGAACCGGAACCAAGTCCGATTACAGACTTGAATTCATCTAGGCTTCGAACCACACGAGCTCTAGGCGTGGGAATTTGCAAACGTTCCGCCAAGGCGCGGTACTTATCCTTGTGATGAATCTGCAAGCTAGTTTCAAAACTATCGTGGCCAGACAAGCCCAACTTTTCGCAAACATAAACTGTGCTGAGCAAGGCGAAATCATTGCATCCAGAGCAGACGGCACTAACGCCTTCGGATCGAGCCAAATCAAGCATAGCCTCCTTGTCACTAAAGTCTGCAAAAACATTTTTATCGGCGTAAGGGTGACCAAGGCCTTCGCGGGCATTACCAGTGGTAATAACAAAGTAGCCCAGTTCCTGAGCTGCCTGTATCAGCGGAATTTCCGCATGGCCACCACCTAAAAGCAATAAACGTTTTTTTTCAATCATTGTCATTCCGAGCGTAGTCGAAGAATTTATTTAAAAAAGTTCTCGACCTTATCACAGACAAAGTTCAGATCGTCTCGTTTCAATCCATAGAACATAGGCAAACGCAGCAAGCGATTACTTTCTGCCGTAGTAAAACGATCGTCGCCACAGAACTCTCCATAGCGTTTACCTGCAGGAGCATTATGTAAAGGCACATAATGGAACACCGCCAGAATTTCATTCTTTACCAGGTGCGCAATCATCTTGGTTCGCCCATCCAGATCCGGCATCTTGATGTAGAACATATGTGCGTTATGCTTGCAATGTTCGGGAACCTGCGGCAATTGAATCAAGCCCCGTTCTTCCAACACAGACAAACGTTCCCTATAGGCATTCCAACTCGCCATGCGGTTATCATAGATATCCTGAGCTCGTTCCAATTCAGCATACAAATAAGCGGCATTCAATTCACTAGGCAAGTAGCTAGATCCCAGTTCCACCCAGGTGTATTTATCAACTTCACCACGATGGAACTGGCAACGATTGGTTCCCTTTTCACGAATGATTTCCGCATGGTCCGCAAATTTGGGATCACGAATGAGAAGAGCGCCACCTTCACCCATGCTGTAGTTCTTGGTTTCATGATAACTATAGCAACCAAAATCACCAAGGGATCCAAGAGAGCGTCCCTTATAAGTAGCCATCATTCCCTGGGCAGCATCTTCCACTACAAACAAATTATAGCGTTTCGCAATTTCGTTGATTGCATCCATTTCACAGGCCACACCAGCGTAATGAACAGGAACGATTGCACGAGTTTTGGACGTGATGGCGGCCTCCACCAGATTTTCATCTAGGTTCATGGTGTCAGGACGGATGTCCACAAACACGCATTTGGCACCACGCATAGCAAAAGCGTCAGCCGTAGACACGAACGTAAAGGACGGCATGATTACTTCATCGCCTGGCTTGATATCACAAAGCAACGCGGCCATTTCCAATGCGTGAGTACAGCTGGTAGTCAACAGGGCTTTTGCCGTTCCCGTTTGTTCCTTCAGCCAGGCATGGCACTTCTGATTAAACTGACCATCCCCACAAATACGGCCGCTCTCAACAGCCGCACGGACATAATCTATCTCAGGACCAACAAAAGGAGGCTTGTTAAAAGGAATCCGCATACACACCTCAATTCAAAACAACGAAGGGAATCCAGCGCTTATAAAAACGTTCCTGGAAAGCCAAGGGCGACAAAATAGGTTCATGGTCACCCTGAACAACAAAACGAACCTCGGGATACTTTCGTGCAAGGTCAGCAACAAGTTTTAATGTTCTATAAAGTTGGGTATAATAAACTGATTGTATAGAATCTGCCGATCCTGAGTAGGGATTGTCAAAACCAGGCAGAGGGAATCGAGTATCACTTGTCGTTAAAGTGATAAAACGTTTTGCAACCGAGCGATTTTTCATAGCCACGGAGTCAACAGTAGTTTCAGCCAGCAAGCTATCCATCTTCGCAACCATCACGGAATCTGCCGCATAAAATTCACGACTGCCTAGGGATTTATTTCCCCACAACAAATCATCAAACCCAACATTGCGGATATACTTGTAGCGGTACTGTTCCAAGCTATCACCACCGAACAGGAACGCAGTCTTGTAACCCAGGCCCTTGTAGACATTGGGCAGGAAAGTTGTATCCTTTCGATGATTCATTGTGTCGCGAGTTATAACGTAAATCAAATCTTCTCTTTCAGCAGTCCGGGTTCGACTATACATGCGGCTATGGACCCCCACCTTCATTGTTCCAGCCGTCAAAACGGAGTCCCTCACAGTTTCGGCAAAACCAGCGTCCCTAAAAATTTGAAGTTCCTTTTCAAAAGCGTCGTTATCCAACGGGATTCCCCAACTTTCCACTAACACAATTACATTGCTACGAGTGGAGTCCACAAAATTGTGAGTTACCGAAGCAGAATCCACCACACCATACCTGGAAACAAATTCATCCGGCAAAAACTTTCGCTCTACAGGCACAGGAGCCATGCGATCCAAATACTCAATTACAGGAAACTGCGCCAAGGGTTGCGCCGCATAATAATTAAGAGCAGCTAAATGCGTCGCCAAAGACACAAATAGAATCAAATTGATAGTGGTAAATTTAAAGGGGGGAACCTTCCACATCATGGCTACAGCCAAGCCACAGGTCGCAAAAGGAACAACTGCTCGCCAGCCCATATCCCAGCCCTTCATGGCAAGCAAGTTGCCCAGATCCATAAAGGCAACAACAAGCATCGCGACAATAATGACAACCAAAGTTGCAATGGTTACAACATTACGGCGAGCCAAACCAGATGCAGTCGAAGCTCCAATCCAGGATTTCACCCATGCGAATAAAAGCAACAACGCAAATTCACTATACCCAAAGATTCCACGCACAATATTCTGCCCCTTCTCAAAAGTCATCAAGAAAGGCACTATGGTGATCAGGGCACTGCCGATCAAAGGGTAAAGCAAACGCATCATACGGGATAAATGTAAATTAAAATCAACCAGAAAAACTTTTTCTTTTTATATTCCATCGTATGAGCGAGCAAAATACCGCCAAAAAGATTTCTTTCGTGATTCCCTGCTATCGTAGCCAGGGAACCATCGAGACTGTTGTCAACGAAATTCGCGAAACAGTCTCTGCACACAACAAGGCAAGCGAGTTTGCCGATGTATTCGATTACGAAATTGTCCTCGTCAATGACTGCAGCCCCGACAACGTCTGGGAAGTCATCAAGCGCCTTGCTGCAGCAGACCCCAAAATCAAGGGCATTTGCCTCGCCAAGAATTTCGGGCAGCATTGCGCCCTCATGGCAGGCTACGGCGCCGCCACAGGAGACTACGTAGTAAGCCTGGATGATGACGGTCAAACCCCCGCCAACGAAACCTTCAAGCTCGTTGACAAACTTGAAGAAGGCTTCGATGTGGTCTATGGCTATTATGCCCACAAAAAGGAACATCTGTTCCGTCGCTTCGGCAGCTGGACCAACAAGAAAATGGCTGAAGCAATCATCGGCCAGCCCAAAACTTTACAGACCACCAGTTTCTTCATTATGAAGAAGTTCATCGTGGATGAAATCGTACGCTACCCCCACCCCTTCGCCTACATCAGCGGTCTGGTTTTCCGCGCCACCAAAAATCTAGGCAACGTCCAGGTCGAGCATCGCAATCGACTAGAAGGAGAATCCGGCTACACCATCAGCGGTCTTATCCGTCTGTGGATTAACGGCTTTACCGCCTTTAGCGTCAAGCCACTCCGTGCAGCCACCCTCGTCGGCATTATCTGCGCTATCGTGGGTCTTGCGGCCGGTGGCTGCGTCGTGTACGAGAAATTCATGCGTCCCGAAATTCCCGTAGGCTACACCAGCATACTTGCCACCATGCTCTTTATCGGAGGCATGATCATGCTACTATTGGGACTTATCGGTGAATACGTAGGCCGCATCTACATCAGCATCAATCAAAGCCCGCAGTACGTCATTAGAGAGAAGGTATGATTCGACGCAACCTAGCCATTGCGCTTTGCATTAACCTTTTCTTCCTGGCCCTATGCCTCATCTTTGGCGACCTCAAATACGGCGCCATCGACGATTACTTTATGGCAGCAGTTTTGACCGGCGCCCACGGCACCGATTACAACCCTCACCTGCTCTTTGTAAACGCCCTTTACGGCTACGCCCTGATACCCCTCTACAAGCTGTTCCCTACCATCGGTTGGTATTACATTGGCGAGATGTCCAGCATTTTCCTATGTCTCACCACCATCAGTTACACCATCATCAAGAAAATGGGGCTGCAGTGGGGATCCATCATTGCGGCACTCTTTGTGGCCATGTTCGCCAGCGACTTCTACCTGGTAGTCCAATTCACCCAATGCGCCAGCCTACTCAGCGCCACAGGCATGCTTGTATTCGCTATCGCCGTCTGCGAAGGCCGTCGACTCCCCTTTGCCTATGCACTGTTCCTTCTTCTCTGGGGTAGCGTCATGCGCTGGCAAGCATTCCTCATGGGCATGCCCTTCTTCTGCATCGGTCTTCTGTTCCTTATCAAAAAGTGCTGGGCAAATAAAATTCCCGTAATCACCACCCTGGCCTTGATGTTCGGCATATCTTACGGGTTACACCATTGGGACCGAAATCTTTATAACACCCCTGAATATAAACCCTATATGGAAATCCAGGGACCGAGAGCGGCTCTTGGAGACGGTTCGAATTACAATCAGAATGCAGTTTATGAAGATCTTGACGAAATGGGAAAGTCCGGCAAGGATTATCACATGCTCACAAGCTGGACTTTCTATGACACGGAAGCCTTCGCCAAAGACAGCATGCAAGCAATTGTCAATATCATCGGCAATTACACAAGAAAAAATCACCACAATGAAATTCCTGCCCAGCTCCTAAAATCCCTTGGACACAGTTTACAAACGCCCCTGTTCTGGACCTGGTTTATTGCATGTCTCATCATATTAGGCACAAATAGAAAACAGTTCCCATATCTGTGGGCAAGCATTGCAGCAATCTTTTATCTAATGACCGTGCTTTTAGCACAAAATCGTCTTGTATATCGAGTGGAAGGAGGTTTCTGGCTTTATGCATCAATGCTGGCGATTCCCCTATGGAACCAAATCTCTCAAGAAAAGCTGAATAGAATTATTAACAAAAAAAACGTAACATTAATTCTATTCTTAATAGCCTTTGCAAATATCTATGCATACGCCACCGAAGGCAATACCGTTCGAGATCCCAGCAATGGCAGGTCACGAACCCTAACTATAGAAGACTCCACTGATTACAAGCAAGTCTTTGACTACATTGACAGCAACCAAGACAAAATGTTCCTGCTGAGCATGAATGCCTACATGCGTTTTAGCCATCATAAGATGCCACCTTATAAAGCCGAGCCCATAGGTAGTTACCACAACACAATCAGTTTAGGCTATTGGACCCCTTACTTACCGGAAATTACCAAAACCCTAGCAAATTACGGCATTACAAATCCAATGAGGCAAGTGACGGATAGCAATGTCATCGTCATCAATGATGATAAGCTGGGCGATTTTTTGATGCGCCACTATTACGGAGAAAACAATCTAGAAAACGCCACAAGCGATACAATTATAGTCGACACTCTCCGTTCCATTGGCGAAATGAACTTTTTCAAGTACAGGCTGGTACACAAATGAGTGAAATAAATACCGAAAATTGGACTACCGAAATTAGGCCAAAATCCAGCCTACTAAGCATTGACTTCAAGGAACTTTGGCAGTACCGCGACCTTTATAGAATGTTTGTGAAGAGAGACATTGTCACATGGTACAAGCAGACCATTCTTGGTCCCCTCTGGTTCTTTATTCAGCCCATTATGACCACCATCATGTTTATGGTTGTCTTTGGCGGAATCGCAAAGATCAGTACCGACGGATTACCTCAGCCCCTGTTCTACCTGGCGGGAATCTGCCTGTGGCAGTACTTTGCGGAATGTCTGAACCAAACAAGCAAAACCTTCATTGACAATGCCAACGTTTTTGGCAAAGTATATTTCCCCCGACTGGTAGTACCCATGGCAACAGTCACCAGCAACCTGGTGAGGCTATCCATTCAAATGGGGCTATTCTTGATTGTGTATGCCTACTACTTGATTTTCACCAACGCACCGGTACATACAAACTTGTACGCGCTACTCACCCCCGTGTTGATTATGATTCTTGCAGGGCTCGGCCTTGGCTTTGGAATCCTTTTCAGCAGCCTTACCACAAAGTACCGCGACCTTGTATTTTTGCTCAGCTTTATTGTGCAACTCTGGATGTACGCCACCCCGGTAATCTACCCACTAAGCACAATCACCGACCCGCGTCTAAAAACACTCATGCAGGCCAACCCGCTTTCTAGCATCTTGGAAACTTTCAAGTTCGGATGGCTTGGCGTAGGCGAATTCAGCTGGCAAGCATTAGGTTACAGCGCAGGATTTATGATTGTCCTGTTGGCATTGGGCATTATCGTGTTCAATAGAATCCAGAAGACCTTTATGGATACGGTGTAAGGCCAAGAAAGCCTAGCAATCACTTGTTATATCTCTTTCTTGCACGATTTTTTCGATTTCATCAATCGTTTCTGTGCAGCCGTCAAGACATTCATCTTCACGGATTGAAGCAAAACCAAGAAGAACTTTCTTTCTCAAATCCGAATACAAATTCAGAATCACGGACTGTCTTAATTTCAGTTGTTCCGCCAGGAGAACGAGATCTACCTTTCTGATTTTATCAATCTCATAATGGCTTCCAATTTTCATGGAAACCTTTCTTGTTAGAGTCGGGTACAGAAGCGTACAGACGGCATCGTAAATCGGAGATAGTTTCAAGACATCGTCATCATAGAGTAAAGAATAATTTTTCCCGTGAGCGTCGCAGTTGCCAATAACGAGATTAAACAGGACATACTGAATAAAAGCCCGAGCGTCCAAAAGTGGAACTGATGTTCTTTTACTAATCAGCTGAAAAATATCCGCAATGCCCGGACCACCATCGTTCTGATATTTTCGATCGCTAAGAATTCCCAACGCCTGGCACATATCCTCTTGATGTAAACGAACAACAGAATCACCTCTTTTGATTCTATCATAGCGCTCCACCATCATGAACGTTTCATCCTGAATTTTCTTCAAAGCCACATCAGGCACGCTTAGGCCAGAATATTTTGCAAGCTTCATGCACACATATTCATTTACTGCAAACGACGACAATTCTCCCTTGCCAGTTGGTTTGATGATATGCGTTAATGGAGCACCATTCTTTGGAAAATGAAATTTTCCGTCAAAATATGCCAGAGGCAGTTTTTCCTGGGCGCCAGCCAAAGAAAGTCTCAGCTCTTCATTAGCCTTCAGCAAAGGCCTCGTTTCTGCGTTTTTTATATATCCAAGTAAAATATCTTCAGACAGTTCCTCGTAATTGTCAGAATCCAGTCTATAAATCAACGTCTGATTGGGTTCGGCATCTTCTGGCAATACCGAAATCATACCGGCACATTCACCCCCAAGTTCCTGCAGCAACTTAAGCGTACTCGATTCAGAAACATGAAGATATTCTGAAATTCGACGTTTAACGTCACCTTCTGGGAGAACTCCTGAGAAAAACGGCAGACATTCCTTTTGTGAAAACTCACCGGACCTTAATGGAAGTGACATCGAAAGAGAATTTCCATTTTGCCTAACATAGGAATCTTCGTAAGCAAACACAATCCCTTTATCGGGAGTAGAAAACAAACTACCAGCAAGCTTATTTGCAAAATAAACCTTTAACTTCATCGATCATTTTCCCTTTCCACAACATGAAGATTTAAACCAAGCATTTGCAAAACATGCAATACTTTATCAAGCTGTAGCGTTTCCTTGCCATTTTCCAGTTCCGAGAAGAAACGAACTCCGACACCACAAAAGGCAGCGCATTCCGCTTGCGTCAGTTTTAACTGATTTCTTCTTTTTTTCACAGAAATCGAAATATCATTTACCTGTTGCACCTTCATACCGCCAAATACAACTTTCCCGTACGGGAAAAATCAACATCAAACAGCAAGAATTGCGGCAAACTATTCCCGTACGGGAATAATTTTTGACATTTAGACAATTTTCAAATCCTTTCTTAGCTAACATTCTATAACAAAAAATTGCTACTTACGACATTTTTTTTGTTATACCAAGCATATGATTATAAATCGCGATTTCTATCTAAATCAGCTTATTGAAACTATTTCAAGGTCGATTTTTGGTCTCAAGTTTGACAATTTTTTCATTCGGCAAAAATAGGGCTTTGAGATCCCAAAAATGCACCTCGTTCCAGATTTGATGTTGAAAAAATCAACATCAATCTTTTGGCTAAATTAGCTATTAAACAAAGCCTCCATCAACTCCCTATATACTTCTGGATTTTCAATTTCCATAATCGTAGTGATTTTGCCACCGGCATCTTTGCTAGAAGCTCCACAATGGAACATCTTCTCCTTTTCTGTTCCGTAATCCAGCACAATGTAGCGGTCATGGAAAATGCCGCCAGCAGATCGCAGCTCTATGGCAACGTCGGGCCTAGTGGCATTGAAGTCCGCAAGCATGGAATCCGTCAACACGCAGCCACTTCGTTGGTCGCTAAAAATTGTAACCTTCAAGTTCTGCGCGACACCTCGTAACAAGTCCAGCGTTTTTACACCAACATAGTCATCAAATACGAAAATCAACTTCTGTGCCATGCCATAAATCTGCGTGTAGGCGACATCCGCCTCCAGCTTTTGCCCGTTCAGAATCAAGTGGTGCTTGTAAGTAGACGGGTCGTGGAAAAACTCCATGACCTTGCCCAAGGATTCCTGAGTTTCATTCTTAAAAAAATTAAAATCGGAGCGAATTTCGGCAATATCCTTTGAATTTTGGACAGTCAAAGCAGCGATTTGGACACAATTAGAACAACCGAGTAACTGCTGGTTCTCTGAGGCTATGTAGTCCTTCATGTCTTTGAAAAGACGAACGATGGCAATACTTTGCTTAGTTGCCAATTCGCCTTTGAGAACGGTCATAAGCATGTAAATGCCTTGCTCTGTAAAGGCATAAGGTCGATAAGTTCGTCCCCCTTTTATTCCCTTTGCTTGCATCGAGGTCAAAAAATTTGACCTCGATAATGCATCTACTTCTTTTTCGGACACCTGAAATCTAAAATCCTCTGGGAATTTTTCAGCATTATTCTTAACTTGCTGATTAAAAGCCTTGACCGAATACCCATAAATTTCCGCCAGATCGGCGTCAAGCATCACCTTTACACCGCGAATGGTATAAACCTTGTTCTTCAGGAGATTTTCATCAATAAGGACTATTTCTTTCGTTTTCTCGGCAACATTGGCCGGAACAGCACTGTTCCCCGCAACAAGGACTTCTTTCTTCTTCATAACATATCCTTTCCGTTTTACAGGCGTGAACAAAAACGGATTTACTTTGGTTAGACTGCACAAATATACACTAGTTTTAGAAATTTGACAAGACACCTGCAATAAATTTTTCCACGTTCCCCAAAATCCCCATTCCCGTCACCCCCGACCAGACTTGGGCTCCATATTTTTTACTACATTCCCACACATGTCATCCGCAATCGAATTCGAGAATATCAGCAAGCAGTACCGCCTGGGCTTGGTAAGCACGGGCACGCTCAGCCACGACCTCAATCGATTCTGGCAGACCAAGATCCTGCGCCGCGAAGACCCCTACCTTAAAGTGGGCGAAACCAATGACCGCGCAAGCAAAGGTTCCAGCGACTACGTGTGGGCCCTGAAGGACATCAACTTCAAGGTGGAACAAGGCGACGTCGTGGGCATCATCGGCCGCAACGGCGCTGGCAAAAGCACGCTCCTCAAGCTGCTCTCCCGCGTGACCGCACCCACCACGGGCATCATCCGCGCCAAGGGCCGCATCGCAAGCCTGCTTGAAGTGGGCACCGGCTTCCACCCCGAAATGACCGGCCGCGAGAACATCTACATGAACGGCGCCATCATGGGCATGACCCGCGCCGAAATCTCCCGCAAGCTGGACGAGATCGTAGACTTCAGCGGCTGCGAACGCTACCTCGACACCCCCGTCAAGCGCTACTCCAGCGGCATGACCGTCCGCCTGGGCTTCGCCATCGCCGCCCACCTGGAACCCGAAATTCTCGTGGTGGACGAAGTGCTTGCCGTAGGCGACGCCGAATTCCAGAAGAAAGCCATCGGCAAGATGCAGGACGTCAGCAAAGGCGAAGGCCGAACCGTGCTGTTTGTGAGCCATAATATGGGGGCTGTTAGGAATTTGTGCAAGACGGGGATTGTGCTGAACCAAGGACAAGTTGCTTTTACAGGAAGCGCGGAAGAAGCCGTAGATTTTTACACCAATAGTAACATAATTAACCAACATGTATCACATGCTGTTATTGACCGAAAAAAAATTAAGTCTAATAACACACTTGAATTAGAGTATCTTGATATTGAAATGCTGAATGACGTGGACAACATGTCCAATGAAGAACCAATAAAATTAAAGCTACATTTTAGAAGAAACAATAAAAGCATACGTAAATGTCAATTTGGCATGGCGATAAACAATGCTAGCGGTGAAGAGATTGGCGTAAATTTTTCGGAAGAAGTAAATCTGCCTAGTGATGGCTCCGAATTTATAGCACTTATTGATTTTCACAATCATCAGTTAGCGAAAGGCGAATACAGCATGGTATTTAGCCTTTGTCAAAATGATAAAATCGCGGGAGAGCGAACCTTTGATGTTGTTTATAACATCATCTCATTTGAAGTAAATTTCGTTGATGAAGCTCACCAAAAGCCATTCCTATCTTGGCCCAAAAAATGCAGTTTAGCATACACTCCTAGCAAAGTTTTTTTACAGGTTCCTTAAAACATGATCCACAGTATTCGAAAAAAGCTTCAACGCAATCGCTTTATCATCAAAGTTTATTCCATTTTTCCTTGGAACAAGATAATTCCCACATTCAAACAATTTTTGTTTGATTTGAAAATGAAAAAAAATGGTTTTATCTTTAGACACAACAATTTAAAGCCAGCCTTTTATCTTCCCTACTATAAAAAAGATTACATTCAAAAAAAAATTATTTCTGAAAAAAATTATTACGAATTCTCATACCTAAAGGACATTATTTTCAATCCAGAAAATGGACCCCTGATATCCAAAATTTCCCAAAAATGCATTCTTGATATCGGAGCTAACATCGGTAACCACACTCTGTTTTTTCTTTTAGAATGCAACGCTTCAAAAGTCATTTGCTTTGAGCCGATCAAAGACACGTTCAGAATTCTCAAAAAAAATATCGAAATTAACAATTTGACATCCAAAACAGAATTGAATAATTTTGCACTAGGTGCAAAAACTGATGTAGCCTCTATTTCCTATTACTCAAAAGAAAATATCGGATCAACATCTCTAAAAAGCGATTCTTGTGGTAATATTAATATAAGCTCATTAGATGATTTACATATTCAAGATGAAATTGCCTTCATAAAAATCGATGTGGAGGGATTCGAGTTAGAAGTTGTAAAAGGCATGAGAAATACTCTTGTCAAAAACCACCCATCCTTAATGATTGAAATTCGGCATACACTCTTTAAAGATGTCAATTGTATCTTAGAAGAAAATGGATATAAGTACAAGATAATTGAAACTAATGATTTAATGGCTAATTATTTGTACACAAGGTAGCGCATGCACAAAATTTATATTTGGATAAAAGAGCTGCTCAACTATGTAATCCACCCAACCCAAAATTACGAAAAATTAAAGAAATCAATCCATGATGTTGAGTTAAATCTTAACTACGCACTAGTTAGGCAACGATACGAACTTCTTGCTTTCCACTCAAATGAAAATGGAACAACTCCAAACAAGTATGGAAATGAAGAAATAGTCATTTCCTTAACATCATACGGAAAGCGTGTACAATCTGTTTTTTTGACTATAGAGAGTCTGTTTCAACAGACATTAAAAGCAAATCATGTTGTACTTTATCTTTCTAAAAAGGAATTTTCATTAGAGACGATTCCAGAAATAATAAAAAAACAACAAAAAAGAGGTCTTTCAGTTCGTTTTGTAGAAGATAAGCGTAGCTATACGAAACTAGTTTATGCCCTCAAAGATTATCCTGAAGCATCAATCATAAACGTTGATGACGATTTTATTTATCCCATAGACCACATTGAAAAAATCATTAATGAACACCAAAAGAATCCGAACAATATAATTTGCGGCCAAGTAAAGGAGATGAAATTCAACAAAAAAGAAAAAAAATTCACATCCTACACATCATGGCAAGTTCCTAGACACAATCATCCAACATCATCTCCTTTATATCTTCAATATGGAGCATTTGGCTGCCTATACCCCCCCCACAGCCTTCACGAAGATGTATTCGATGAGACCGTTTATCTAAAACTAGCACCTACTGCAGATGATTTATGGTTCAAAATCATGGCTATCAAGAAAGGCACTCAAGTTGAAGTTATTACCAAAGACTGGTCTGAATGCGGCCTAACCGGACAAATTCATAATTTTGATTCCGTCTTATGGAGAATAGAATACGTGCAAGACAATGCACTCGGGATTACAAATGTTGCGAACGGACAAAATGATGTTCAATTGCACAATCTTTGCTTACATTACGATTTATACGAATATTTTGCATCAATCTAATTCTTGCGGTAAAGGGATATGATTCCATGAACATTCTAAGATACATAAACGCCCTCATCCATCCTTTTGATACCATAGCAAGTATCATTGATTCAAAGAATTCCGAGCTGCAAAAAAACATCAGCAATATCTTTGAATACACGGCTTACGATTTAACAAAACAAAGCTTAAGTTCGAAAGAAAATGGTATTTCCACAGAAAAAATTTGCGATAACGAGGTTATCGTCTCTCTGACTAGCTACGGAAAACGGATTCACGATGTCTATCTCGCAATTGAATCAATAATGCAAGGTAGCGTAAAGCCAAATAAAATCATACTCTGGCTTGATGAGGAAACCTTAAAAAAAGAAAAATTACCGGTTTCTTTACAAAATCAGCAAAATCGTGGACTTGAAATAGAATTTTGCAAGGATATAAAATCTTACACAAAATTGATCTACGCTTTAAAAAAATATCCTAACGCCAATATAATCACAATTGACGACGACATTATTTACAAATACGACCTTGTAGAAAACCTAATTAGGTCCCACTTAAAGGATACCAAATGTATCTGCGCAAATAGGATTCACCAAATCAAAAAATTAAATAACGGAAAATTAGACAGTTACCTTAACTGGAAATGGAATCTAGGAAACGATACAACGATTTCTTCATTGAATTTTTTCACCGGCGTTGGTGGAGTTTTATACCCGCCAAACTCTTTGCACAAAGAAGTCTTCAACGAAGATGTTTTCTTATCAATTTGCCCCACAGCAGATGATGTATGGTTCAACGCCATGGCTAGACTCCAAGGAACCCCAATATGCAAAGCCTTCACCCACAGTAACATCGGTGAAGACTATTTAGACAAGTTATCCCCATTGGAAGCGGGACTTGGTCACAACAACAACAATCCTCAAAATTGTCTTAACGATATTCAAATTAAAGCCGTTTTCGAAAAATATTCTATTTACAAGTTACTGTAAAAAAAAGAAAAAATCATAACTATGCTGCAAAATTTAAGTTCTTTGTTCCCGTATATAATTAGTCCAATTATAGCAGCCATCACAAGTATCATCGTTTTCAAATTACAAACGCAACGTCAAAGAAATGAACAACGGCAAAACAAAGCTCGGAAAATCTATTCAGATTTTTTAGATGATTTTATTGATGGACATATAGAAGGCATATTAGATAACGAAGATCCATCTAAATGTCAACAAAAGAAAAAGTTACTTCAACTTCGGACGAAATTGTTCCTTTACGGAAATAAAAGTGTACTAAAAGCCTGGGTTTCTTTTGTAAAAAGCGTTGATAAATCAGCTAGTGATAATGGCGAAGATTGGTACGAAGAAGAATGCCGATACATCACGCAATTATTAATTGCGATGAAAGCCGATGTTTCCGGCGAAAAATGTTTACCAAAAGACGAAATTGATCAGTATTTTAACCCAATGAAAAGGCTATAAATCCAATATGTTCAGCATCAATTGTCTTGAAATTACGGCAACAAAAAAACAATGGAAAAAAAACAAATCCATTTATAAGAATCTACTATCTGAAAATGATTTTGCTTTTCTAAAAACCGAAAACACCCCAGTCAACAAAAGATTTCTTTTTAACGATTTCTACAAAGAAGAAAATGGTTGTTTAGTCCCAAACACAAATCGTTTTTTACCAGAGGCGATTTCTAATCGCTAACGCATAATGTTGAACTTTTTCAAAAGATACTCATTTGGTGTTAGGTAGTCAAGCCTTTTTCTTGGTCTATTGTTCA